>JBGALL010000003.1:0-55154 GCA_044223895.1 Candidatus Woesebacteria bacterium | reverse complement strand
GTTGCCATCTAGAAATGGGTGAATTTTTTCAAATATATAATGGGCAATGCATGCCTTTATAGGAATGAGTGGTTCTCTGGTGCTATTGATATATTTCAAATATTTTTCAACTGTAGGAAGGATACTTTTTGGTGCAGGTGGTAAATAGATAGCTATTCCGGCGGTGTTATAGATGGCACTGCTTTCTACTCGAAAGCGTCCTGCTTCCTGAGATAATCCCTGCATTGCTATCGAGTGAAATCCGAGAATCTCTTTGAGGGAAAGATCTTTTTTCTCGTTTTGTCGCAGATAGGTAAAGGCTTTTAAAATATTAAATACTTCTGTTTTCTTTTGTGTTTTGGATGGATTTTTTTCTATCTCCTCAAGGGTTAAATCATTTCCTTCGATGCGTGCCGAAAATAGCGAACTTTTTAACGATGTTTGTCGACGGATATTCGTTTCCAAAGCTGGTTCGAGTGGAAATGAATCTATAACCGCTCTAGAACCTTCTATGGAAGCTAATAACTGAGAGATTGTTGGTGTGAGTGTATATTGAGGAGGAATTAACATATTATGATATTACCGAATATTACCTAATAATTCCAGATATTACCTAATACTGTCAAATAACAAGAAATCTTTATTTCGAGAACGCAGTGTCAGAGTAGTTGGTAGTAGAGTTAGGTTACGACAAAGATAAAAATCTTTGAGTAAATAGGTTGACCCCCTGTGGATAGAGATCAAAAAATAAATGAGGTTCTATCAATTCTAATTCCATTAAGGTAAACCGATTTTGAATAATCACCCCGTCGACCCTAGCATAGAGGATATCTACACTGCACTGATGGAGGACCTTTGATGCCTGATCGATGATATCGTCATCAGGTCTAAAAAGAGTTTCCTCAGATGAAAAGTGTCGATTTGTTCTAAATTCGTTTCTTGGTGGTTTTTTTAGGACCGCATGAGAAAAATGCTTGCCTATAAATATTAATGAAAGTTCACCTTTAGTGACCTCAGGTATAAATGGTTGAACGATAGTGTCATTCTGCTGGAGTAGAGTTTGTATATCTGCTTCTTTTGCTTGTTGAGAATTTCGATGGATTTTGTAAACACCGTGTGCGGATGCTCCAATTGTGGGCTTTAATACAATTTCATCGATGTTCATTTCTTCAAAGATATTTTCGAGTGATAGAGTAGATCCTTTAGGGAGAATCGTAGTGGGTATTATCGGAATATGTTTTGATTCCAAATCCAACAGATACGATTTATTCAAATTCCAACGAATAGTATCATAGGGATTCCAAACTTTTTTTTGCCGTTCTTCCATAATAGTTAGCCATTCTGAAAATGCATCGACATGTAGATGGTAGTTCCAACAAGAACGGAGGATGAGGGTATCAAATAGTTCCCAATTCACTTCAGCACTATCCCAAGCAGTAGCTTCTACAGAAAAACCTTGGGAACGTAGATGATCTGCAAGAAGCTTATCACTCTTACTCAGTGATGGATCGTCAGAATATGTTACAAAAGCAACACGTTGTTTTGTCACAAATTATTTAAAGATACAACACATTAGACAGTAAAACGTGTTGGAGATTTCAAAACAGAAAAGCTATTTCTTTTTCTGTTTTGGCTTTTTCTTTTCCTTTTTTGGTTTGGTATTTCTTTCAGCCATATAGAATTATACTAAGGAACTATAGATAAAAAATCAACTAGATTGTTCGTGTCCATTTCCTATATTTATATTTAAAAATTGTATACGAAAGAAATCCACCAATAACTATGCCAACAGTTGTAGACAGCATGTTTGCCTGAATCCAAAGGAGAAAACTAGGGAACAATAGACCTAAAATTTTCCCAATACTATAGATTACTCCCAAACTGAATAATAAGATATCAATGATCATAATAATAATTCTGAGTTCGCCCCGTACCCTGGGGTACAGGGCGAGAACACAAGAATTTTGTCCTAGTATCTGTACCGAACTATGATTTAATATTTTCGAATAACGGAAACAACTTTACCAAAAATACGCAGACTTTCTTTGGGAAAAAATTCAGGATATTTTTTGTTCGCAGGGATCAGAGAAATACCATTAGGGATTTTTTTAAAGTATTTGAGGGTAAATTCACCATCCATTTGGGCTACGACGATATCACCGTTTTTTGGAGTTTCGCATTCCTGAACTATAACAAAATCTCCTGTATTAATTCCGGCATCAACCATAGAATCGCCTTTTACCTGTAAAATATAAGATTTTAATGGATTAGGGACGACATACTCTTCTAAGGAAAGATTGCCAAAATATTGCTCATCAGCAGTAGTAGGATATCCTGCTTGAATAGAACCAAGAACTGGCAAAGAAAAATTCATTTTTATCGGGATAAAATGTCCTTTCTCATCTTTTTCAACAACTCCAGCGTCAACTAATTTTTGCATAAGCTGGTGCGCTGACCGCTTGGAAGCATAACCAAACAAGGTACATATTTCTTGATAAGAGGGAAGTCTCTTATATTCTCTGTAAAAATTGCGAATTGTAGTGGTTATAGTATCAATATTCATACTCTATTTAAGATAATCGCATTTGTACGCTACCGGGTTTTTGTAACCGAAAGTACTCATGAGCTTCTTGAGCTAACTCTTTGACAGTGTGGAGATCGTTATGTTTTAAAGCAGTTAATTGCTTTTTCCAACGCAAATACGCTGGGCTAAATATGTCTGATTTTTTATATTTCATAGATATATGGGTGGGCAAGTTTCAATATTCAGTAAACTTTTGTTTACTTTAAATCTAATATAGTAAACGATCGTTTACCTGTCAATACATCAATTGACAAAGGTGTAAATGTTAAGTAAACTTAACACAATGTTAAATGAAGTTAACAAAGAAGATTATGTTTTGATAAACAGAGTGAAGGAAGCTCGAGCAAGACATAACCTCACACAAGAAGATCTAGCCAGGCGTGTAGGGGTGAGTCGACAAACAATTTTGTTTATTGAAACGGGAAAATATATACCATCTCTATTTTTAGCGCTTCAGATAGCAGAAATTTTTGAGTTGGATATTAACGACCTATTTATACTCGAAAGGAATTCATCATGAAATTACTAGACAATAAACTTGTGGACAAAGCTGTAGGTTTGTTTAAACGTGACTCTTTACTTCTGATTGTAATTTACGGGATAAGTGTAGTTTCTAATATCAAGGATAAATGGCCAAAAGAACTACCGTTTAACGAAACTATAACAAATGGTGGGTCTGACTCTTGGATTGGTGTCGTTATTTCGATACTTACTATTCTGTTTATTATGTATCTTACTATTGGAATAGAGGATAGTAATCTTGATGAGCGGGAATATCTACAAATTCTGAAAGCGAATAAAATAGCATTCTTTTTTTCGACTTTTTTTACAATGGTAATTGGAGCTCTTTTCCTGGATCCATTCGTTATGTCGTTATTCTCTGTAACAATTTTAGTGTATTACATTGTAAGAAAAATCATGCTAAGTTCCTACCTAAACCATACTTAAAAATTAGCTGATGAAGTTGCTGTCAAAGTTGGCGTTGGCCAATGTTCTAAACATTCTTGGACTTTTATTTTCATATAGTCTTCTGAACGCCAGTCAGGGAAATATCTGCCATTGGCCTGGGAATACATTCTAAAGTCATTATAGGTACAGATCTGAGTCCCCTGACAGGTTTTTAGAGCAGTATTTAGTTGATCTTCGAATAATAAGTTATCCGATTGGATATTTTTTCTACATTGGTCTTCTCGATTGAGCACAGTTGTGGGGGTAGGATTGAGAGGATTATTATCAATATTTGTACTTACTTTATTCAAACGCAGAACGAAAACTAGTCCCACCAACCCGATCAGGACTACAACTGCTAAGGACAGAAATATATAGGGTAATTTCATAGACGAATTTACAAAGGTAACGCATTAATTTTTGCAGCCAGAATAAAATCATTTTCTGATAACCCACCAATGGCATGAGTTGAGAGGGTAATGTCTAGTTTGTTCCAGTCATGGAGATTGAGATCTGGATGATGGCCTTCTGTTTCAGCAATTTCACCGACAAGATTTACAAATTTCAAAGTTGTTTTAAAATCCTTAAACCTAAACGAACGGAGAATAGATTTTTCATCACTTGATACCCGCCAATCAGGAACAACGGGGAGATACATCTCTATTTTTTGTTTGTCTAAAGGTGTAGTTCCACCTTCACAGGGAACACAATGTTTTTGAGATAACATACGTAATAGTATACTATAGTTTGAGTTTTATGAGATCATTAGCACTGTTGGCTCATTGTCGAAACGCTTTCATTGATATAATGAGACTATGACACAAGGAATTCATCACATCACCGCTATTGCTTCGAATGCTAAGAAAACCCTTGATTTTTACACCAAAGTGTTGGGTCTGCGGTTAGTAAAGAAAACAGTAAACCAGGATGATATTGAAACCTATCATTTATTTTTTGGTGACCGACACGGAGATCCAGGTATGGATCTTACCTTTTTTATTTTCCTTCCATCCTACATGGGACTTCGAGGAAAAGGATTGGTTACCACTATCTCATTGGCTGTTCCAATTGATTCATTAGAATTTTGGAAACAACGTTTCAATAATCTCGAGGTTAAACATGAAGATATTTCTGAACGTTTTGGTCGTCAAAGACTCATATTTTATGACTTTGATGATCAGAAACTGGAACTAGTTGGAGTTTTGCCTAACGAAATTGACTCATCAACAGTATGGACGACATCCGAAATAACTGAGCTACAGGCGATTAGAAATTTTTACTCAGCTACTTTGAGTGTTCTAAGCTTATCATCAATTGAACCAGTATTATCAAATGTTTACGGATATAAACAAATTGCTTCCGAAGGGAATATTCATCTGTTTGAGGTCAGTGAATCAAAGCGAGCTAAATATATCGAGGTCAGTGAACATCCCTCTATGGCTGATGGAGTTAATGCTGCCGGAACAGTTCATCATATAGCCTTTCGAGCTAAAGATACCCAACAACAGCAAGAATTTAGAAACGCTGTCATAGCCTTGGGACTCTTTCCAACAGAGGTTATAAACCGTTTTTATTTTCAATCTGTGTACTATCGAACTCCAGCCGGGATTTTATTTGAAATAGCTACTGATGGCCCAGGTTTTACAGCAGATGAGTCGGAAGCACAATTGGGGAAACGATTATCGTTACCACCGTTCTTAGAACCGGAGAGAGCGTTTATAGAAGCTCATATAAGTCCTTTGCCTAGTGAATGATATATGGATAGCAAACAATCCTTATTTGATTATATATATGTTGATTGCCAAGCACCGAGAGATTTGTTTCTCTTTCATGGTACAGGTGGTACAAAAAGCGATTTTCTTTTCTTACGATCACTGCTTCATGACCAATACAATCTAGTAGGACTTCAAGGAAATGTAAGTGAAGAGGGTATGAGAAGATTTTTTAAACGTAGCTCACCTGGTGTATTTGATCAAGAGAGTATTAAAGAAGAATCTGACAAGTTGAATCAATTTATCCTTTGGTGGAAAGAGGAACATCCTCAACGGATGACCAGTTTTTTAGGGTATTCAAATGGTGCGAATATTCTCCTATCAACCTTGTTTTATTATCCTCAGGTAATGAAAAATGTATTTTTACTTCATCCTATGTTACCTTTCGTTCCTAAGGAGGTAATACCTTTAGCAAGTCATAGAATTATCGTAACTATGGGTGACGATGATCCTTTGGTATCATCTTCAGATCAGGAATTAGTTATACAAACCTTAAAAAGCAATAATGCCCAACTGACTGTAAAGACTTATCCAACTGGCCATCAGATAAGTGAACAAGAACTTCGAGATATCAGCAGTTTGTTAACCTACCATTGAATTGGAATTTCTCCGTGGTTTTGGAGATAGTCGTTGGTTTTTTTGAAGTGATTGTTACCAAAAAAACCTCTGTCTGCAGAAAATGGAGACGGATGAGCTGAACTAAGAACTAAGTGTTTGGTGGAATCAATAATTGAACCTTTTTTCTGTGCATACGCTCCCCAAAGTAAGAAAACGAGATGGTCTTTTTTGTCTGATAAGAGCTTTATCGCTGCATCAGTAAATTCTTCCCAGCCTTTTTTCTGATGTGATCCCGGTGTATGTGCTTGAACGGTCAACGTTGCATTCATTAAGAGAACTCCTTGAGTAGCCCAACGTTTGAGGTTTCCTTTGGACCTATCTACGGGAATACCATATTCTTTGGCTATCTCCTTATAAATATTGAGAAGTGATGGGGGCAGTCCAACATTATCGTTCACAGAAAATGCCAACCCATTTGCTTGACCAGGACCATGGTAGGGATCTTGTCCCAAGATCACTACACGAACTTTATCAAAAGGGGTTTCATCAAAAGCCGCGAAAATTTGTTTGGGTGGTGGGTAAATTGTACTGTTTTGATAACTTTCCTTTACAAAGCTGGTTAATTTCTGAAAATAGTCTTTCTCGAATTCAATTTCTAAAGCTTTTTTCCATGAAGGTTCCATCCGTACATTCATAATTTTTCTAGTATAGCGAATATCGCTCTCGTGAGCTATCGTTACCTAGCTACAAAGCCCTATAGTAGTTTGACATCAATGACAGCTTCTGTTATGATGGTGATATTGAACATAAGAATGTGAGCTTTTTGTAGTGACGTTACTTCTTTTTTAAGTACCTCTATTGTTAAGCTCTTCATAAGAGCATTCCTCTTTGAACCTATTCTTTCTTTCAAATTTAATACAGATGTTCTATAGTTTTTCCATTTCTGAAATGGGTAATTATAGGTACCTCTGAAAAACACTATGTATAACTCAGCACGGTATCGTCCCCGTAATCAATCAGGGCAATCACAAAATCGGCGCTTTTCTGGCCGCCGTCCAGCTCGTAAAACAAATGGGGTGGATCACCGAATGTATATTCAAAAAGCAGTGGCACCAATAGAGGAAGAACAGTATCAACCAAAATATATGTTCACTGATTTTGCAATCGATGACAGAATAAAACAAAATATTGCCTCAAAACAATATACTCAGCCAACACCTATTCAGGATCAAGTGATACCTGTTGTGCTTGAAGGAAAAGATGTTATTGGAATAGCAAATACAGGGACAGGTAAAACTGCAGCCTTCTTGATTCCGTTACTCCATAAAGTAATGAGTGATCCAACACAGAAGGTATTAATTATTGCACCAACTCGAGAATTGGCTACACAAATCAAGGATGAATTAAAGGGATTTGCAATCGGATATCCCTTAAAAGGAGCTTTGTGTATTGGTGGAGATAGTATGTACTGGCAAGAGAAAGATCTCTCAAGACAACCACAGTTTGTTATTGGGACACCTGGAAGATTAAAAGATTTGATCGAAAGAAGAAGATTACACTTATCTGATTTTCAGACTGTTGTTCTCGATGAAGTTGATCGTATGGTTGATATTGGGTTTATAGGTATAGTGAAGTATCTTATTTCACTCTTACCTTCTCAACGTCAATCGCTGTTCTTTTCTGCCACGACTACACAGGAAACAGATGAAGTACTCGCATCTTTTGTTAAAAATCCAATAACAATCTCTGTAAAAAAGCGAGCTACAGCAGCCCACATAGAACAGAATATAATTCCTGTAACAGATCCAAGTCAAAAACTGGATAAGTTGCACGAACTCCTTATTAAGGAAGAATTTAAAAAAGTTATTGTTTTCGGACGTACCAAATGGGGTATAGAGAAATTGTCAAAAGCTTTGTATGATCGTGGATTTAAAGTTACCTCTATCCATGGTAATAAAAGACAAAATCAGCGAGAGCGGGCTATAGAAGATTTTAAACGAGATAAAGTTCGGATCCTTTTAGCTACTGATGTTGCCTCACGAGGGTTGGATATTCAAAATGTAACTCATGTTATAAACTATGATCCACCCGAAAACTATGACGATTACATTCACAGAATTGGTCGTACTGGTAGAGCCAATAATGCTGGTGTCGCACTTACCTTTGTAGAACAAAAAAAAGAAGCATACCGAAGTTTTCCTAATAGGTAGTAATTTCGGACGATTAGGTGAATCGACAACTGTAAAACGGTTGTTTGTTCAAAAATGGATAAAATTAATGTTTTATACGGTAAACTTACCGTCTGTATAAATAACTTTTTTCTCACCCGAAGGTAAGGTAGCGGTAACTGTTCTATCGGAAGTGGCTACGATATCTGTATGAACTACTGATTCATTGTATCCCATCTCTTTCCAGCCTGTTTCGGTTACTTCCGAAGCATCTCCGGGATACGCGTCTTTGTAAGCAGATCCTAAAGCCATATGAGTATTTCCGTATCGACCACCAACATTTTCATCAAATAGGGTTTCTCCCATAAATTTGGTTATTCGTGAAAGTCGTGAATCTGTCAAAGAAAATTCTCCAATCTTGTCGGCATTTTCAACTTTGATCATTTCTTGCAATACTTCTTCGCCTTTTTTGGCTGAGGCTTTGACAACTCGTCCGTGTTCAAACTCTAGCGTTACATCTTTTATTAAATTTCCATAACTATACAATGGCTCAGTAAAACGAATTTTCCCATGTGTCTTTCGCCAATCAGGGGAGATAAACACTTCAAAACTAGGGATATTTCTTCCTGATCCACCCATCCATTGACGATTTTTTCCTAAGCCAACCACAATATCGGTATCTTTAGCTTCGACTCTTACAGATTCTATCTGCAAATCATTGAGAGTATGTTTTAGTCTCTCGACTTCGGCAGCCGTTTTTTTCCAGGTCGCAATAGGGTCAGGATCATCGAGGTAACATGCCGCTATAATCTGATCCCAGTATTCTTTCAGGGTCATCTTTACTTCTTTCGCCATGGCTTCAGTTCCATATAAACCGAGTGTCCAGGTCATTTTGCCTGCTGTTTCTTTTTCATCGCGCCATTCTTTATAAGGCTTCATGGCTCGTTGACTAATCATTAATTTCTGAGGCGCAATACCTTCTAATTCATGCTTATCAGTTTCCGCCAGGATATGTACAACATGATCCATTTGATCTACTTTGGCTTTGAGAAACTTATCTGGGAAAAAAGCTAATTGTTCATCTGATGCTAGTTCAAAGAAATCTCGTGACATATCGTCAGGGAGATATTGAATGATAGGAAATCCTCCGGATTTAAGTACCGCTCGACGCATATGAACTAACATCGGTTTAGCGCACTCTGGTACCTGGAGAAAAACAACCTCTCGGGATTTAATTCCTGTTCCACCACCGAGAGCGAAATCAATCAAAACCCGTGAATATTTTTCTAACATTGCGTCCGACGGTTGGTAACTCATGTTCCGAGTATATAACGCTCCTCCAGAGCGAGCAAGAGATTATTCTGTCTCTTCGAGTTCTTGATCTGATTCTTCTCCAACTTCATCCATAGCGTCATCATTAACCTCTGATTCAGCAATGGTAGAAAGAAGTGCATCGGCTTTTTCTTCTTCTTTCAAGGTTGCCTTTAGTATTTTTGATATCTCTTTTTCACCAAGTTTATCGGCGAAAGCGATTGCTGAACCATAAGCTGCCATTTCATAGTGTTCGACTCGTTGAGCCGCTGAGATAATCGCTGCATCGACAGCAGCACAAGGATCTTCTTCTAATAATTCTGCGCCCTCTTTGATGAGTCCCTGCATGCCTTTACAAACAACTCCACCTAGATCGACATCAAGTTTATTGGCAATTTCTTCGAGTCGATTGACATGACCTTGGGTCTGAATTAAATGCTTTTCGAATACTTCGGTCAGTTTTTCAGAAGACGCATGATCTGCCAATTTTGGTAGAGCCGTTAACAGTTGAGTTTCGGCACTATAAATATCTTGTAACTCATGAACGAGAACATCGTTGAGATTAGTTAATTCCATATATACCTCCTTTAAGGTATTGTTAGGGTAAAAATTTTTGGTTATAGAAACAGAAGAATAGTGTAAGGATACAGTAAATTACCCTCCTAGTTGCCATTGCTTAATAAAAGGAAATGGATAAAGAAGCATAATAATGTTTAATGTCAGATTGTCATGGATGAGATAACCCACGACTACTTCCATTACGATAGTAAGTAAGACGGTTATTTTCCAGGGAAGTTTAGCAGCTAAGACAAAACCTCCGACCATAGCGACAATATCAGAAAGTGAATTGAGGATGCTATCTCCATAATAATCCAGCGAAATGGTAGTGCTTCGATAGCGATGAATTATCAAGGGGCTATTTTCCAGAAGCTCCCAACCAGCTTCAACTATCACTGCTAAAAGAAACTGAACTTGCCATGGAAAACGCTTGAGAATTTTTTTAAATAGCCAATAAAAGAAAAAGCCGTGGATAATATGTGAGAAGGTATAAAAATCAAAAATATGTTGAGAATTTTCTGAGCTCATTGTCACCCCATGCCATAATTTAATATAGCCACAGGCACAATAGGGTATACGCCCCATAGCGAAAAGAATAAACCCAGTGATAGCCAGGATAAGTATGGTCCAAATTCCCGTATTTAATAGCTCAAAAGTTTTTTTCATGAAAATGTGCTTGAATCTCCTTAATAAGTTCCTTTTTTATCGTACTGGATCGTTGTAAAATTTTTTTCTCAATATCTA
This sequence comes from Candidatus Woesebacteria bacterium, assembly GCA_044223895.1. Lineage (GTDB taxonomy): Bacteria > Patescibacteriota > Microgenomatia > UBA10105 > UBA927 > CAKZSU01. The sequence goes on along the minus strand of JBGALL010000003.1, from coordinate 44,532 downwards.
CAGTAACTTTATCTTTTAGATAGGGGATGAGTCCGAGATCGTTAGGATGGGTAGTAAACTTATGAATGAATTCTTCATGAAATTGATGAGGAAGGTGAGTCAGAATGACGTCAAGGATATGATTGTTGAGGGTTTGATCAATAATAGAGAGTAATTTTTTATTTTCAAGCTCTGATAGGTGATGTCGATCAATTACAAAGGTAATCTCTTCGATAATCAGCAGATGATCATAAAATAGTTTTGACATACTTAAATTCGTCCGATACGTTGATTATATTCTACTGGTCCAAGTGGAACAGGGGTTTCATGTTCATCCAGGAAAAAAAGGATTACTTCACCTTTTTTCATGCCCTTATCTAAATCCAGATAATGCATTACTTCAGGAGATCCACCAAAATGCTTCCCGGTTGAGAGTGCGGGACCAGCATCGGCAATATCACACACAATAGTTTTTCCGTTTTTGGGATTGATGACTACTACTTTGCGGTATTTGTACCAATCTTTGAGTTCAGTTGTATGAGTATTCCAATCAGGTAAATATAAGGTTTGAACTGCTACATAATATTTTTCGCGTAAGATATCTTCCGGATTTAAATCTTGTTGCGAATTGGAGAAAAAACTCCAGGCTCCTGTAGCTGGAGTTATTCCAGATTCCTGTATTTCGTCGTGATTGAAGATGGTATCTCCTGGGTAACGCGGTAAATGCTGCTCTGCTCCCATTAGACCATAGACATTATTGAGCCGGTGGCCTGCTAATTCAGCATGAGCATCCATACCCCAATATTCACGAATTAAGTTTTCTATTCTTAATTCTTGATCAGGTGTTAAATGCCAGTTGTTATGAGTTAAGCCACTTGTAAACTGCTGAGCGAAATCTTGTTGTCTTTCTGACACCGATAAACGAGCGAGCTCCATAGTTGTGGTGGGCCTAAGGTGACTAACCATTGGAGAAGCCAGAACTAAAGAAGCAGTCAATGTTCCAGTAGTTAGGAGGCGAGCGGCATGTTCACGAATTTTAGCGGGAGTAATTCCTTTTTTCTCAAACAAACTGACTGCTTGAGGATGATGATCTTGGAGTTTTTTGGATGAATTAGTCAGATGATGCGTTAAGGCATCTTCTAAGGTTGATTGAGGTGATGATGGGTCAGTCACAAAATCCTTATAAACCTAATGGCCTGAGAGCAATCCAGCAACCCAGAGCGATAGTCGATACTAACAATATATAGTGTTGCACGTCATCCATCTGATACTGTGTATTAGTAAAAAAAGCAGTCACAAAATTAATAAAGAACAAACCTCCAAGTACTAGGAATAAGACCATAAACCAGACTGGAATAAAGTGGAGATAGACCATGTATAAAATCGATCCTCCACCGACAGAGAGGAGAAGGTACATCAGAATATGGGCATTTCGTTTGCCTATCAAGCTAGCAGTATGTTGTAAGCCAGCAAGTTTGTCGTAGGTAAAATCTCTCACTTCATTATAGAGTTCGCCATACATACTTATAGAAGACACTAAGAGAAGGGGAAGAAGTAATGGACGGGTAACCCCTGTATAATCCGCAAAGGTGTAATATGAACACAGATATTGGAGGCCTGCAAGCATAAATGCATGGGAGAAAAGGTCTACAACAGGGATACTTTTCAATCGCAAACCTTTCCAAGAGTACAAAAACCCGAGAATAACGGTAAAAGTCCCCAATAGAAAAGGTAAGATTCCTAGGGGAAGAAATGCCAAAATAGCTACTACCGCCACTACCAGAGAGGAGACCATTCCTACTTTGTGGCTGATAATACCTGCAGAGATTGGGTTCCTGTTTACTTTATCGGGATTCAGTGCATCATCGGCTGCATCTTCGACATCGTTGATCATAAAAGAAAATCCAACACCTAGACCATTTGCCAGCAGAACAATTACTAATTTGATGAAGCTATCAGTAGTCAATGGTGAGTAGGAAAATATAAACCCGAGAAAGGTGTTAGCACAGACAAACAGTAAAAACTCTTGATAGCGAGTAAGTTTGATAAATCCAATAGCTGTATTTCGTTTTGACATAGCAAGTATAATACTGCTTCCATATTATATTATCATCTCTACTAGAGAATAGCTGAGTGTTGAATATAGGCCTATAGTAGGTTATAATCCATTCCATGGCCGAAAAAGAAAACCCACCAAATAGAAATCAAGACTTAGAAGATGTAAACAAGAAATTATTTACGTTTAATTTTGATAAAAATCCCATACCCTCAGAAGGGAAAGGTGGTTTTAAAATTGAGCCTAATGATGACAGTACACGAGAATTACTTTCACGCTTGCTCCAAAGATTCACTACTGACCCAGTAGATTTACCAGTTATTCCCAAAGAGGATCTACTGAACAGAATAGAACTTCCAATACAAAATAAGCAAAAGCTTATACAGGAAATTGATCGTGGGATTGAGTTATTGGATATTAATAAGAAAAGTGGCGATCAACTTTCTGGTTTTATAACCATTCCGGATCTCCTATCCGTTCAGACTGAGCAAAGACCTTTATTTGACTTCACAAAATTTAGTGCAGAGATTCGTATAAGTCAAATTCGAGAAATTGTTGAACAGGTAAAAGGAAAACTTTCTACCAAGCCATTATATGATGCGTTTTTGGCAGGAGATTTGTTTCAACCAGAAAGTGTGAATTCCTTTTATCTCGATGCGTCTGGTTCAGATGCGTATCAAATGATGGCCGAAGGAAAACGCGTTGATACCTTTCGTCTCGCCTATCAGGAACAGATGGCCCAATTATTTGGTATCGATGTGTCAAAGGTATCATGGACGCCAGTAGTTGATGAAAGTAATTCTATGCCAATACGCTTTCAGAATGTCCGTGATGTTTTGTATCAATATTATCGAGTTCAGGAAGCATTAGTAGAGGACCCAACCGAGCAAGCGGTTGAGTATTCCAATTTTCCAACCCAGGATACTTCTCGAAATATAGTAAATAGTCCTATTGATGTTGTCATTCAAGAAATAGCCAGGTCACCAGATGCGACACAAGCCTATTTAGATATGGTCGATGACTATGCCATGCAACACACTCAAGAAGAACTTGATTTTATGGATAGAACCTCTGGAAGAGTAAGAAAAAAGATTGTTATCGTTGGTGCCGATCCAGCTGCGACTACCTTGATCAGACAACTTGCTCCGGAAGTAGATGTTACCGTTATTACTAAAGATATTGGATTAGGGTATCCCAATCGTGCTCGCAGAAACTTTTTAAATAGCTCTTCAGATATCACTGACCCAAATGAAATTCCTTTGCCGTTCCTTCCTGATTCTTCTACTACACCCGTCATGCCTCAAGGAGTTGTTGATGGAGTATATACAACGCCCCAGGGGCCAGTGAAGAGAATTAATTGTGACGATGGGTCTACCAAAACCTACAAATTACTCGCAAAATTGGGTGAACAGTGTGCCATGAATATAAGTATGTATACCAATGATATTTTGGTAGGGCAAACAGTTCTTGCGGACAGAACTCGTCAAAGAAATGGGAGAGTAGAATTAACCATCAGAGATGAATTTGATGGCAAGGAACGAATCATCGAAGCCGATACAGTAATCTTTGCTACAGGTACTCCAGCAGAACGTTTTAGTATCGGTAAAAAAATTCTCGACTCTACAGGTCCTCAAAATTTTCGTGTCGATGAAGCCGGTAAAGATTTATATGATAATTCGAAAAATCGTTTACGAACTGTCCTAATGGATTTAGTAGAATTTAAACGATCAGATCCAGAGGGTTTTCAAACATACTTAGATAATGTTCAGGAATACATTCGTCTCCAAAGAGAAGCTGGAAATAATCGCTATGGATTCTTTACCTATCTCGGAGAAAAAAATCCCAATTATGCTCTACCTCGATTGTTGAGTCGAGAGATGTTCGAAACTGCTGATACCATTTGGAATCTTACCGGAGGACCTGTGGTACGACCTGGGTACAACACTACTGATCCTGTTTCGCCAGAACCATAGGAATAGTAGGATACAAAGACACTGGTAGAGCCAATGGTGCGGAGCGATTTGTGGATGCCTTTCAATGAAGAGCCTTCTCGATTTATCAATCCAGGAGGATTAGAGCAGTCTCCTCAACTGATCATTTATGGAAAAAAAGGTACTCTCAGCAGAGTTGAAGGACCGGGTAGACGTCCTCGGTATCGGAATAGCTCTGGTGATCGAGCTTTTGGAAGAGATGAACGGGTAACATCGGTGCGTCAAAAACAAAAACGTATTCTGCTTACGACCAATTCTGGCACCTATTCCCATGAGTATGTTTTCTTAGCAAATGGTCTGAATAATTCAAAGATATCCGATGAATTTCCGTTTCAGTTTACAGTTTGATTGACACTTCATCGGGTATACCTGTTGCCCGAGTGAATGCCCGTCAAAACGTGTACATTACTGGTGTCGCCGCTAAATTCGCAGATAGTGAATTTGCTCCAGAACAACAAACAATTTTTAATGCTTTGAGAAATGACCAACTTGAAGGAGGAACAAACAATCGAGTTGCGCTCTGGCTAATCCAGCAAAAAAATGAATCTACAGGTTGGTCAATTTGTAACCAAATAGCCCAGCAAATTGCCAGAGAATCTTTCATACCATCTCACATGCGTCAATATAATGAATTAGAACGGTTACAACTGAAAATTCAGGCAACTGGGAAATATCCTACCCAGGAGCAGTAAACACTACCCCTGGGTAAGTATTCTGGTTAGTTTATAGCGATGGGATTTGTTCCCACGGAAACTGTTTTCTTCCAAAAAATCCCCCGACAGCCGCATCAGCGTAAATATTTTGGTTCAGGTTAAGACCTTCGATGATGCCATCTACCGATAAATCTAAAGCTTTTTGAGCCTTGGACTCTAATACATCCAGAGGCACACGTTCTGTACCAAACGCATTGATCTCAACTTGTTTTGGATCCGGTTGACCAATGGTGTAGGTAACATTTATTTGAACCTTATGAGCCAGTTCATTGGCAACTAAGGCTTTAGCAACATAGCGTGCCGCTAAAGCTCCGGATAGATCAACTTTGGTTGGGTCCTTGCCATTTAACCCACCACCACCATGAGGAAACATCCCTCCATAGGTGTCAGCAATAATTTTCCTATTGGTTGTGCCGGCATCACTTAATGGGCCCGGTGTAGTCCAAGCACCAGCACCATTAATCAAAATTTCTGTGTCATCACCAATTCCAAAATTAAAGGAATCTAGGGTTGGAATAATAATTTGATCGATAAGTATTTGTTTTAGTTGTCGCTGATCAATCGAATCATAGTGGGATGCTGCTATGGTGATATGATCAACCCCCACCGCTAAACCATTTTTATATCGGACAATGACCTGAGATTTCCCATCAGGTTTTAAAAACGGCAAGGTTGTTTCTCGTGCTAAGGTTAATTTTTCCACCAGCGCATGAGCAATCATTATTGGCATCGGCATATATTCGGGCCCATCGTCGACAGCTCCGCCAATCATAAATCCTTGATCCCCGGCACCCGTCCTGGTTCCACTCACCCCGGCATCGATATCTTTCGATTGTTCGGTTATACGAACTAATAATTCATTGAGCTTATTGGAAAACCCATCAGCAGCATTGTTGTAACCAATCCGTTCGATGGTTTTGCGGGCAATGGTTTCATAATCTAGGGTTACTCCATGGGGCAGTGAAACTTCTCCAAATAGTAAGAGCGTTCCGCCCCGACTGGTAAGATCACCTTTGGCCGAAACTTCCATGGCGACTCGTGGCAATTTGCCAATTTCTAATGATTTAAGAATCGCCTCATCAAGGACATTAGCAGCAACTAAATCACACAGTTTATCTGGATGACCTCCAGTGACCGACTCAGAAGAGTGGGTAAAATATTCACGAGACATAAAAACTCCTTCCTCAAGAGGGTGATGAAAATCCAGTTGAAAGAAAGAGGTTTTTTTAGGCACAAAAAAACTCTCCGTAACGAGAGTTATAAATTTTTGTCAAAAGTGACCGTATCTCCCTGTCAGGGCTGGATGAAGCACCGTGACTGAAATTATTTCAGATCGGTTGCTGGGTGAATCATCGAGCCAGGGCTCTCCTCACCACTCTTGATACAATAATGTAAGAACACATTTACATTACGAAATAATTATAGAAATTTCAATAGATGAAAAGTGGCAGATTTTTTAAAGCCAATTACAGAATATTTACGTTTAAATATGATAGTATCGTGGTATGAGGTTATATATTGTTCGACATGGTGAGACAGATCTCAATGCTCAGAAAATCCATCAAGATCATTCGGGAAGACTTTCTTCCCAAGGAGTACAACAGGCGAAAAAAATTGCTGAGCGTTTTAAACATATCTCTGTCGATAGGATTCTTGCGAGCCCGTATGATCGAACCCAACATACAGCTGAAATAATTGCTGAAGTAGTTCAAAAACCAATCGAATATACACCCCTTCTGGTTGAGATCAAAAGACCAACCATAATAGAAGGAAAACTCTACGATGCTCCAGAAGCAATAGCGATCAAGAATCAAATATATGAACGATTTCATGATCCAGACTATCGTCATTCGGATGAAGAATCCTTTCAGGATTTGCGTGATAGATCTGCGGTGTTGTTGCATCATTTGCTATCGTTACCCGACCGTAATCTGTTATTGGTTACTCATGGCGAATTTATGAAGGTATTAATCTCAGTGATGATCTTTGGACATGACATAGATCCACAGAACGCTCTAAAACTGTACCAATCTTTAAAAATGTCTAATACTGGGTTAACTATCTGTGATTGGAATGGGGAATTGTGGAAACTGATTTCTTGGAACGATCAGGCTCATCTCGGGGAATGAAATAACCCTTTTTTTTCTGTATATTAAATTTATATGAAGTTAGTAATGATTTTACTTACCATTCTTATATTAGTTGGGGTAGGTGTCGGTGGGTATATTTATTTGTCACAAAAAAGTTTAGAAACTGCTAGACCGAAGGTAAAGCAATCAACTGTTCTGTCTGGATCAGTTCAAAAAGTTTTTGATTCTGGAGTCGACTATAGTCATCTTCTGAAAACCAGCACGTCAGTAGTACCCTTGAGCTCCTATTCAGTAAAACTTGATGAATACGTTGGCAAGAATGTTGAAGTTACTGGACAATACTCAGGAACGACGTTGTATGTAGACAATGTAGTCCAAAAATAATTCTACAAATTACCGCTTCCATTCATCGATTGTTTTGACTAAAAAATGTGTTCCCGTTAAAAAGAAAAAGAAAAAAATACTAAAAGCAATTGACTCTATCCAAATGTATGGGGTGATCAAAGAAAAAGCAACCTGTTTGATAAATAGGTGTGGTGTAACAAATACATCCCAACTGTTAAATCTAAAAAACCTTCCCAAGGCCACTCCAAAACTGACCAAGAAAAATATTCCCAATGAGACATAGGTACTTTTCTTTTTTCCAATTTTTTCCTTAATCAATCGTTCTACTTGCATGGCTGATATTGTACCCAACATTAACCCTACTATGGTAAATGATTCGAATAATAAAACATCAAACCATAAAGGGGTACTATCTCGAAGCTTAAGATGAATAAAATCGGTTAGTAAATATGGTGAATTGGGGATAAATAAAAGCCATAATATCGCCAAGATAGCTTGTTTTAATCGTTTGTATTTAATATGTCGTTTTTCATGAATAACTACCAGACTAGTAGAAAATAATAACGGAATCCAAGCCAAAAACAAATTATAGACCAAAAAATAATAGGTTGGAGTCCCACTTATCAGCATCCGTATCAATAACATGACTATAGTCCCTGCAGTAGAGAGAAGAAAAGTTGTGATCATCATTCGGCTGGGTTTCATAGATATATCCACGAGGATCTGAAGTACCTATATCTAGTCTAGGTGAGAATACGCTGTGATGCAAGCAATCTCTCTAGAAAAATGAAAGCAGTAACCCAATGATGATAGCTACAACTAAGGCTTGAGATAACCCTGTGAAGGTGAAAATTCCTAAAACTGATAGCACCCACAACAAAAAAAGTATAAAGACAATTTGTCGTAGTGGTGAAGGCAGTATTTCAATAATCCAGGCAATGATCAAGAACAGGAGGATGGTATAGAGGGTGATTGGCTTACCTAAAAGCGTAAATAAAGTGCTGTGAATATAAGGAATCTGAATGAATCCCAAGAACCATAACAAAACAATAATAATTAATACTGTGGATGCCATATAGTCGTACTAATACACCTTTTCTCTACAGTTGTATATATAGAACTCGTAAATAATTCGTAAGGTTTAGATGATGCAAAAAGCTCTTCCGTAGACTATATATTCTCATTTAGAGTTATGTATACTAGAGGTATGCTTACTGCCAAGCAGCCGAGGTTTCATGTGTCTCGGCTTCAGATATTCTTAGGATTTATTCTTATTTCTGCTTTTTTCTTTGCTGCAGGAGTGTCTTTTTTTGCAGCCGATGAAAAGGAAAAATTGCACCAAGAGATTGCCTTTCTTAAAAAAAACGTTTCAAGTTTAAAAGAAAATGTCTCTATTGAAGAAGCCTCGAATCAAACTCTTTCGGCTAATTTAGCCAGTATTAGTGGTGAACTAGATAGAGTAAAAAACGAAGATCAACGGAAACGAAATGACAGCTTAAATGAAGAGATAAATAATATCCAAAAAACGTATAACGATGCAGTAAGTTCCTACGAAGAGTTGTTAAAAGTCAAAGAACTTAGTGGAAAAACCGAAAAGCTCGATGCACTATTTGCACAAGTATTAGTGGATTTATCTAAAAAAGATTATCAAAAAGCTCAAACTACCTTAAATACATTAACTACAGAGATACAAAAGCTAAAAGATTCTTTGATCCCTACTCCAACCATTGCTCCCAGTGTCAAACAAAGTAACACAGCGCCAGGTTCCGGATTTAGTAAACAATCGGTAAATGCTTTAGGTCAAAATTATGTTGTGGACTTGATCGCTGGTGATTTGTCTTCCACCAAAGTTATTGTAGATACAGCTTCTGGAGGCGATTGTAAAGATAATTGCCCAGTCTTATCGCTGGGAGATTATGTATCTCGTAATAATGCCTATGCTGGTATAAATGGATCATATTTTTGTCCAGCATCCTACCCATCTTGTGTAGGAAAAACCAATTCCTTTGATACCTTGTTAATGAACAAAAATAAAACCTATTTTAATTCTGATAACAACGTCTATAGTACCGTCCCTGCTGTAATATTTTTAGGAGGGTCAGTGCGTTTTGTAGGACGATCTTTGGAATGGGGGAGAGACACTGGGATAGATAGTATGATCGCTAATCAGCCATTGTTGCTATCGGGTGGTAATGTAGTTTTTGGAGGTGATGGTGACCCTAAAAAAGGGAGTAAAGGACCACGAAGTTTTGTCGCCAACAAAGGCAACACTGTCTATATAGGAATTACCTATAACGCCACTGTTGCCGAAAACGCTAATGTGCTCAAAGCCTTAGGAATGGATAATGCCTTAAATCTTGATTCTGGTGGATCGACAGCACTCTGGTATTCGGGATATAAGGCAGGACCTGGTCGAGCCATACCCAATGCAATTTTGTTTCTAAGGAAATAGTATTTTATTTCCAGTAAAGTATTTATCTACTTAAAAAGTATTAGAATATCTCGTATTTCTCCAGTAACTTCTTATTCCCCTCAATCTGATATCTCAATAATTCTGAGTAGACGCCTGGTTTCTTTGCCAATTCCTGAGGTTTTCCAAAATCAACCACATGTCCCTGATCAAGAACAACAACTTTATCGACACTTTGAATAGTGGAGAATCTATGGGCAATGATAATAACCAACTTCTTTTTGAACAGATTCTCGAGTCCATCTTGAACTTCCTTTTCTGATTTAGCATCGAGCGAAGAAGTGGCTTCGTCTAAAATGAGAATAGGTGCATCCTTGAGTATAGCTCGAGCAATTTGGATTCGTTGTTTCTGACCACCTGACAAACGTACTCCGCGTTCACCGATTTCACTGTCTAAGCCTTGTGGAAGTTTCATGGCAAAATCATAGGCATTGGCTAACTTGAGAGCGTCTATAATTTGTTTCTCGCTGGCGTTAGGGTTTCCGTAGGCTACATTTTCTCGAATAGTGGAAGAGAATAATTCGTTTTCTTGGAACACTAAAGCAGCATTATTGCGAATAGTGAAATGATCATAACTACTATATGATTTTCCGTTCAAAGTTAACTCTCCTTTGGTTGGTTCATAAAATTTAAGTATTAAACTAATGAGTGTTGATTTCCCAGCACCACTATGGCCAACCAGAGCCACACTTTCCGGACTTTTAAGAGTGAGATTTACATCATGCAAGACTGTTCCAGATGCCTCATAAGAGAATTCAACGTTCTTGAATTCAACTGTTGGTGGCTTAAGCCGTTCGAAGTCTGTGGGACGCTTTTTGTAATTTTCTTTTGATTCCAATGATAGTAATTCAAAATATTCTTTTGATCCTGATTCTGCCATTTGGATCTGGGTTAAAATATATGACATCGCGAATAGGGGAATTCGTGCTTGATTCACTAATTGCAAAATAAGTACCATCTCGCCGATCGTTAATCTCCCTTGAAAGGTGTTATAAAAAACAATTAAATTAACGCCAAACAAGATAACCTGGAGAGAAAACCCTCGGAAAAAATCAAAGATATGGAAGGTTTGGCTTTGTTTCGCATAAATAGTATTGATGTCAGCTAAGTTATCAGAAACGGTAGTAAATTCACGTTTCTCGGTAGTAAAACTTTTCACCAGAGCCATGTTAGAGATAACTTCCTGAATCCGACCTCTGGTGCGGTCTTCAATAGCGTTTTTCTTCACCTCTTCTTTACCCCACTGAAGCGTGGAGTAGTAACTAATCCCCATATAAATAGGAAAGAGCATAACGATAAAGACAGCTATAGGAACGTTATAATAAGCTAAAATACCAACGATCAAGAAACTTTGAATGAATGTTGGCAATATAAAATTAGTCATACCATTCATAAACTCTTGAATGGTCAAAATTCCCCGGTTTAATTGGTTGGTTAGTTTCCCAGAAAGTTCAGAATCAAAATATGATTGAGGTAAGGTAAACACCTTGTCATAAAAGGTTTCTGTCAAAAACTTTCGTAATCGTCCTGCAAAATGGTCTCCTAACCTCTCGGTTATGGCAGTTAAAAACACACTGACTAAGCTGGATCCAAAGGCAACGAAAATAAGAAATATAAGCCGTTGCATATCGCCATTATGAGTTTGAATTTGAGCGGTAATTTCATCAACAATAAGCTTTGAGAGGAGAGGAGCAACCAGGTTGAGTATTGCGGTAATAAGGATTAATATTCCCAATGCAGCCACCAATTTATGGAGAGGCTTGGATATTTTTATGATTCGGATAATGTTCTTCATTTGCTAATTTTAACGTATATTGATTACTTATAAAACGTTTAAAAAACTATGAGTACTGCAGCTTTACGAGAACGACTACAAAGATATGATTACACCGTGCCAGAATTGGCAAAGTTTCCTGTTAATCTAATGATGGAAGGTTTGTGGCATGTTTCCGAACGAGTCAACGTAAGAGTTATTGGCCAAGAAAACTTATTCATAGTACAAAATCATTTTAAACAGGGGGGCAGCGCATTATTTGAAGGTAATCATACGTCACATTTTGATCATGTAGTAATTAGGAATAACATTCTTGGATCTTTTGAAAATGATATAGATAGAATGATTTGGCTCATTGGCACGAAGTCTCTACCGTTTTTTTACGATAAGGTCCTCACTCCAGAAGAGCTGGTAAAATATGCGGAAAATATAAGTAAGTTTAAAAAGAAAACCAATGCAGTTCAGGGATTTATCTTGCAGTCTATGGCAGATGTTAGAGACATGGAAATTATTCCAACTGTCCAGAGCGAGATTATAGAAACTGTTACAAGTGATAATGGATTTGAAGCACTAAATAGAAAATTAGCCTACGCTGCTATGGATACAATCACCGACAGTCTGAAACAGGAGAGGATTGCTGGGTTCACTTTTATCAAGGAGGAAGGCGGGCAAAGCTAACAAAAAGGTGAACAAGGAAGTGAAATTATTATCAAAATGATTAAGAAAAAAGGAATTCAAGATCATGTACTTCATGTGCCGCTTGGGATACATGGTTCAGCAAATGTATTGCCACATGCAGTTTGGAATATAAATCTCAATTCACCAGTAACAATTTATGTTGGCAAGCCATACTATGGTGAGGAGGCAGAAAAGGATGCCAGTGATTTTGGTATAGATTTAAAACATATCCCGCTATTACGTATTGGTGCTTTGATAGATCCATTAGATAGAGGATTCTATAATAGTGAAGATTATATCCCGTATCTTAAGTATCTCGAGGCAGTCTCAGGAGTTATCTTTGATGCAAAAGAAACTTCCGATAGGACTTAGCTCATATAAGGTGGTGTCGTTGCCATAAAATGCCGAGTGATTTCCACCATCTAGATTCAGAGCATCGACAACATCAATTGTTTCTTTCTTAATAATCGCTTGAACAATTTCTGGGAGATCAACTAATAATAATAGCCCAGAGTACATATTGGTTGGAGAAAAAGATTCCCATAAAATACACGTTGCCATTTTTACCTACTCCCACAACTATTCTTCTAGCTTCCTCATCGGCAGACAATTTTAAGGTACGTGATACACTAGTTTCGATAAGTTGAGGCCCGGATTGCAAGGCAAAGGACAAATCAACATCAGGGAGACCATTGGCAATTGTGGGAATTCCATCAATCGGTTTGGCGATAAAACCATTGAATAGGGAACTGTTTAGTTGAGGATATCTGATGATACCTTCAGTAAGAAATAATCCTAATGGTTGATCGTTTTTCCCATAGAACCCTCCGTTTACTAAATACTTACAACCATGAAGTTCTTTTAGCTGCGATGTTGTCTGCTTTTCTGGTAGATTGCTATGAAGACTTAATTGTTTGGCATCAAGTGGACCCAGAAAGGTGAAGGCATAGGATTTATTGTTATAGCTCACTGTTTTTTGAACTTCTGTAGTGGTAGGGCTTATAGATGTATCTGCAGTTTTGGATAAATCTGAGTTGGCTGGTCCAAGGAATAAAGACAGAAGGCTAAAAAAGATAGAAATCAACCTCATGTGGGTAGTATACTACGGGAGATGATTCCGCGCCCAATCGCCGTTCAAATAACCAAAACTATTTCAGTTTCTTTGTTCGTATACCTCATATTATTCTCATATATTGGGTTGAGATACGAGCAATTTTCTTTGTTTATTGCCAACAAAGCCCTTGCAGGAACTGCTGGAGCGTTATTAGCTCTCGTTTTAGTGACAGGTCCGATGAGTAGAGTCTACTCTAAGCTCAGTTTTCTGATGATGTATCGAAAATGGTTAGGTATGATTTCCTTTATCTATGCCTATCTCCATGGGATGATTACCTTGTTTGGATTACCTGATTACTTTCCTCTTAGCCGATTTAATCTAGGGAATGCCGCCTTTATTTGTGCAAGTATTAGTTTGCTTATACTAATCCTGTTATTCCTGCTTTCGTTCGATATTTTTATCGGATCTTTGAACCGAAAACTCTGGTGGTCAATTCATAACTGGGGGTTACGAGTCTCGGTGCTGTTTGGCTTTATTCATGTTGTTCTGGTGAAATATAAAACCTGGATCACATGGTTTTTGCATCAAGATAAAGGAATTGGTGGAATGTTACCACCAGCTGGATTATTAATTAGTGTATGGATAATCTGCGTCTTTGGAATTCGTTTACTAGAGTATCGGGGTCGAGCTCAGGCACAAAAAATATTCCCACTGTTTATTGCTGTTTTTTTGCTGATAAGTCTGGGTATTATTCTCGGCGGAGTTTTTTACAACACAGAAGTCTAATTACTTCGCTTTTCCACCCTTTTGCCATTTTTCGGAGACGAGCAAGGGTGCAAAAATATCTTTTTCTAATTCTATATGAAGAGAGGCTCGATCTTCTGGTGTGGGTGCTGATTCAGTAAACGTTACAAAAGGAAGATCATCTATCACTGCTAGCGGAGTTTGTTCATTTGCTTCACCCATTGGTAAAACTGCTGCAGCAGCCAAACCATCGAGAACATTGATTTGAGTCACATGAAGCGGTCTGCCGAAGATATCTGGTTTTCCCCGAAAATCATTGAGAGGTTTAAAACCACAATAGGCCAATCCAATACCTGTTACACCCCAACGAAGGGGAGTTACTTTACTGTCGGTGATAACTATTCCAAGATGATTAATGTTGAATTCGTTTCTCAAATATGACCAAATGGTGCTTGCTGTTTTATATGGATCATCTGGCCAAAGTACGTAATAGCCATTTCCATTTGATTCATCTATCCCTGCCGAAGCGATTAAGGTATCGTTTTTTATCGTTATATGAAATCCATAAAGGTTATATTTGGGATCAATAAATTGTTCAGATTCTTGTTCTACAAATTGTTCTTTTTTGACTCCAGGTTCCATTTTTATTGTTCTCCCCTCAAATATAGCAACAATTTTTGAGGTTATAACCACCACACTTCGTTCCTCAAGTTTAGGGATAAATTTTTTCAGAAAGAGAAGTATGTCGCCACGTTCGGTAACCGGATCGGTTTTCACTGGAGTTATTCTCATGAGGGTAGTATACCATTCCTATTTAGCTTTTTTAGTCAACTTAGCTACATAGGTGATTTCATGGATGACTCCATTGTCATCGACGATTTCATTTGAGCCTGAAAGTCGTTGATATTCACGGAGATAATCAGATAACGCTCCATCCATATCTTTGATTTCAGTAGAAAATTCGGTTACTTTTTCTTGTACGTTTCGAACTTCAGGCAATTTCATCAAACGAGCCTTTGCTTCTTTCTTGAGTTTAGTCGCATCTTTTACAGCGGTTTCTGCTTCTTGGTAACTTGAGTCATTTTTAAAAGAGGAACTCATCATCTCTTTATACTTTTTTAATTCTTCACGACGTTGTTCCAAACCAGAAATATGAGATTTGATAAGGTTTTCTAGGTTAAAAAGTATAGAGACATCACTATTTGGCGTATCTGACGGAGTGGGTGAAGTGGTGGTATTTGTAGGATTGCCTACTGCATCTTCTACTATTTCTCCATCGACGACTGGTTGGGTTTGATCTTCGGTTATATCGTTCATATTGAACCACTATGACAAATGGTTGAGGGTAAATCAAGAGGGAACCCGTAGTAAGTGACTGGAAAATATCTATAGGACGTGCTATAATTTAGCCCTTATGGAAAATATACGAAAATCTACAACCAAATTAGGCCAAATCTGGAAAAATATACGTAAATTCTTTACTTCAATCCGGAATCGAATAGGCAGTATAATTGAATCACGTCCATTAACCAGTTTTTTCGGTGTTTTGGCGCTAATCATTGTAGTAATAGTGGTAGGAAACTCCCTTCGTAAGCCTCCGGTAACTGTCGAAGAAGTCAAAAAACAACCGAAAGAAGTTGAAGTCTTTAGTATTGGAAAAGCTCCTAAAATGGCTTTCTCAGGGAAAGTGGAAAAGACAGGAGCATTAAAAATTGGAGCACAAACTTCTGGAATAGTTCAAAATATTTATGTAACTGAAGGTGGAAAGGTTTACAAAGGTCAAATGCTGGTAGGTATTTCAAATTCATATCAAGGTGGAAATATAGCTTCCGTTAGTCGTCAGATTGCGGAAAAAAGCAATCAACTCACCGAAGAAAATTATCCAGAACAGGTAGCCTTAATTCATCGCCAAAAAGAAGTTGCCGAGCAGTCAGACATCAACGCAGATACATTGCGAGAGATTGCTACTTCATCAATTCAATCAACTCAGGACTTAATCTCTTTGAATCAGGAAATTATTAGCTCACTTGATGGTCAGATACAATTTTTGGAATCTACCAATGTAGAAGGATCTAACGATGTAGCGATTTTACAGGCGAAGCAAGGCAAAGCTGGAGTAGAGGCAGGGTTACTGAATTTGAAAACAGCACTAGCCAATCAACAATATCAAGCTACAACCGGGAATCCTCCAGAGCGATTATCTGACCTCGGAAAAGATATTGCTTTAGGACAATTAAATCTTCAGGAAAAGTCGCTCAACTTAGCGAAAGAAGTTTCTCAGCTTAATCTGAGAATTGCTCAAATAAGTGAATCTTTAATGTATCCCGCTTCACCATGTAGTGGAGTAGTAGAGAGAATCTCAACCAGTCTTGGATCATCGGTAAATCCCGGTCAACCTTTAGTGAGTATTGCTTGCAATAAAACTGCAGCTAATGTTATTGTCCTTGTCTCCGGAGATGTCGCCAAACAATTGTCCCGTTTTGAAAAAAGTAATGTGATGATTGGTACAAAATCAGTTGAATTATTACCACGCTATATATCTACCGAACCAACTGATGGAAATCTCCATAGTGTTACCTTTACAGTTCCAGAAGAGTTTGAAGATCAACTCGGCAATGGATCAGCCATAGCTGTAGAAATGCCGATAGGAAATGCTCAATCAACCGCATCTGTACCATATATTCCTATCGATGCAGTATTTCAAACCCAATCGACAGCTATTATCTACACCGCGAGTCAATCGGCAGAAGGTAAATGGATGGCATCCGGAAAAGAAATTAGTCTAGGTCAAGTATTTGGATCCTATGTTGAAGTCCAAAAAGGATTGGGTACTTCTGATCAGGTAATCGTTTCTCGAAATGTCGTCTCTGGTGATGAAGTAACAATTAAATAAGATCATTTATATACCTATGGCTAATGACAACTCTGAACAATCATATCTTACTCGTTTAAAGTTTGACCCAAAACTATTATTGGGGCCGGTAGCTTCATATCTTAAAAATTTTCGCATAACGATTTTGATAACCCTCTCGATCGTTTTTTTGGGAATTATTAGTTATCTCAATTTGCCGAAGCGCTTAAACCCAGAAGTAAAAATTCCCATCGTAACTGTGGTAACAGTTCTTCCGGGAGCTGGTCCAGAGGATATTGAATCCTTAATTACTATCCCCATAGAAAATGCCCTTCAATCTCTGAAAGGCTTAGATACCCTTAGCTCATCCTCAAGTGATAACGTCTCGGTAATTTCAGTTCAATTTACCTCGTCTACAGATAGAGACAAAGCCAAGGACGATGTTCAGTCGGCTGTCGATGGTGTAAACACCCTGCCATCTGATGCACAAGATCCACAAGTTGCTGCAATAGACTTTGAAAATCAACCTGTCTGGCAGTTTGCTCTTTCTGGCAATAGTGATATTGCCTCTCTCCAAACCTTTGCCAAGCAATTAGAAGATCGTTTAGAAGATGACCCCAAAATTGATCATGTTTCTGTCGCGGGATTAGAAGAACAAGAAATTGTTGTTGAATTAAGTGAAGAAAAAGTTGCTAATCTTGGCTTTAATCCACTCGTTGTTTCACAGGCAATTCGTGCAGGTATATCTTCCTATCCAGCGGGAACTATCGACACGGTTCGAAATACCTATGCCTTGACCATAAACCCTCAGATTGAGTCAGTGAATGATATTCGCGACGTACGTATTAACGTTCAAGGCTCTACTGTACGCTTAGGCGATGTTGCCGTGGTATCGGAACGAAGTAAGCCTCAACAAACATTTGCCTATATTGCTCGTCATGGAGAAGAACCACAACGAGTTGTAAGTTTTAGCGTTTTTAAAACCTTAACGACAACGATTACTGATGGAGCAGAAGCATCGCGAAAGATTGTAAATGCAGAAATAGCTCCCCACAAAGATCAGTTTCATATTGAAACGATAAGTAATACAGCCGATGACATTAACAAACAATTTGCTGATTTAATCGGGGAATTCAGAACAACAATCATTTTGGTGTTCGTCTGTTTGTTTATTTTCTTAGGATTACGTCAAGCGGTTATCTCTTCATTTACGGTACCACTGACCTTCCTTTCAGCTTTTGCAATCATGCCATATTTAGGAATGTCGATTAACTTTTTAACACTTTTTGCGTTCCTATTAGCACTTGGTTTATTAGTTGATGACACCATCGTAGTTATTTCGGCAATGACAACCTATTATCGATCAGGCAGATTTACTCCGTATGAAACGGGATTAGTTGTGTGGAGAGATACTATTGTTCCGATTTGGTCGACAACAATTACTACAATTTGGTCTTTCGTACCATTATTATTGGCAACTGGGATTATCGGTGAGTTTATCAAGCCAATTCCTATCGTGGTTACTATTACCATGATTTCATCTACAGCTATTGCCGTCTTAATTACCTTGCCAGTCATGATCATTATTTTGAAACCAGATGTCCCTCGTAGAGTGGTTACCTTCTTCAAAATTGTAGGAATTGTGATACTTATTGGTTTGTTATTTGCTTTATTTAAGCAAAACCCGTTATTTCCGTTGATAGCAATTTTATATTTTGCTTGGGCATTTGTTGTCTATAAAGTTTGGAGAACTGTATTGTCTATCAGTAAACGACGTGCACAACAAAACTCATTCCTTCAGCCACTCTTTAGATTTATTACACGTTCTTCAGATCAGGGAATCATTTCTATAGATGGATTTGCAGAGTGGTACAAACGATTGATTACCCGAATTCTAGCTTCGAAATCAGCTCGCAGAAAAGTTATTATCGCAATCGTAGCTTATGCCGTTATCGGATTCATGCTAGTCCCTGCAGGAATGGTGAAAAATGAGTTCTTTCCTAAAGAAGATACTGAACGACTTTTTGTACAACTAGAACTTCCAGCTGGCACTACATCAGACCGTACAGAAGCGACAATGATGAAGCTTCTTTCACAATTAAAAGAAACTCATGATGTGGATTTTGCACTGGGTGAAGTCGGCGGAAGTGCTCCAACTGGCTTTGGTGGTGGTGGAGGTTCAAAAAATAATCAAGCATTAATTACTCTTCATTTGCCTCCCAAAGAAGATCGAAAGAGTTCATCCCTAACAATAGCCGAAGAATTAAGAAAAACCTATGGAAACGAAATGGTATCAATAGTCGAAGAATCAGGTGGTCCTCCAGCAGGTTCAGACTTACAAATAGAACTTTCTGGAAATGATCTCAGTGCCTTGAATTCTTACGCTGATACCTTGGTGAATTACCTAAGTACGAAACCAGGAGTAACGAATGCACGCAAATCTGTAAAAGAAGGAACGAGTGCAATAAGTTTTGTACCCGATAAAAATAAATTAGCCCAAGCAGGTCTGTCTATTGATTCATTAGGATTGTGGACCCGTATTTATGGGAGTGGATTTTCACTTGGTGAGGTAAATTTTGATAAAACCAAAACCGAAAAGACTCCCGTACGATTCACCTTTGGAAAAGAACGACCGACCCCAGATTCCTTTGGTCGGGTTTCAGTACCAACCCAAACTGGTTCCATACCATTATTATCTTTAGGTACACTGAATTTAAAAACTAATCCAACCTCAATAAATCGAACCAATGGTAAGCGAACCTTATCGGTGTCAGCAGGGGTAAGACCTGGATTTAACTCAGCTGATTTGAATAAAGATTTAGAGAAACAAGCTGACGAATTACGTTTGCCAGAAGGATATTCTTGGAAAACTGGTGGAGCAAACGAAGAGAATGCTAAATCAGTACAATCTATTATCCAAGCCATGGGAGTGGCCGCGTTATTAATTTTAGTAACTATGGTGTTGCAGTTTAGATCATTCCGTCAGGCGGTCATTGTCTTAATCGTTATTCCTTTGGCGGTATCGTCAGTATTTTATGTCTTTGCTATTACTGGTACACCATTATCCTTTCCAGCCTTGATTGGTGTGCTGTCACTCTTCGGAATTGTCGTCACCAACTCTATGTTTATTGTCGACAAAATGAACCTAAATCAAAAAGAAGGAATGCCATTTGATGAAGCCTTGGCAGACGCTGGTGCAAGTCGTATGGAACCAATTATTCTGACAAAGTTATGTACTGTCTTAGGTTTGTTGCCAATCACCTTATCAACTCCATTGTGGCGAGGACTGGGAGGTGCAATTATTTCTGGATTACTGATTGCCTCTACGATCATGTTGTTGTTTATCCCTGTGGTTTACTATCAATGGATGAAACCTAAGGAATGATAAAATCTTCAAACGAGAATACACTTCCTGATGAGGCTGACACTCGAAGGTGTTTATGATAGATTTTATCTATGGATCCTTACGAGCATCTAAAAACAGCACGTTCTCTCGCCAATCTTCTTGATTCCAAATGGAGTTTCCTGGGTATTCACTTTGGAATAGATCCATTGTTTGATCTTATACCAGGTATAACTCCACTGATTTCTACCGCAATTTCGGCCTATATCATCTATGTTGGTAAGCTTTTTAATATACCAGCAACGATTATGATGCACATGATAGGGAATATTGTATTGGACTATATTATCGGTAGCATCCCACTGGTGGGATTTATTGGCGATATATTTTTTAAATCAAATCAAAAAAACCTGGCTCTTATAGAGGTCTTTTTGCAATCGAAAAAAGCAGATCAAATTATCGAGGGTGAAATTGTACAGTAAGTGCCTGATCAAGGGTATAAGAACCAATCTGAGTCCGCCTAATTGAATAGGTTATCATAGGCACACTCCTTCGTTTTCCCAATTCATTCACGATACTTCGAATATACGTCCCGCTACTAACTTCAGCCTTACAATGAATCAGACACATTGTGGGAGTAATTTTACTCGTAAAAAAATTATTCCAATCTGAAAGGGTTTCCATCTGGCGAAAGTTTCCTTGTACCCGTTGGATCCTATCTTGTATTGATGAATAAATAACTTCATTCGGTACTTCATCCACTGACAGTAAATCTAGGGTTTTTATGGAAATTTGTTTATCAGGCATTGTGATTGTGGAAAGTAGATTATTGGACGCGTACCAATGTAACGGTTTTCCATTGACAGTTTTGGATGAATAAGGAGGATATGGGAGATGAGAAAGTGACTTAATATCACCAAGATATGTATCTAACGTATCTCTATGAAGATGACTGGTTGATGGTGAAGGAGTTATTCTTCCCATTACGTCATAGGTATCGCTTGATACATCGCAAAGAATGCTAAAGGAATATACTTTTGTGTACTGTAGATATTCTTCTCTTTTTTTATTTTCATCACCTATTAAAAGGATTAGTAAACCTTCCGCCATAGGATCCAGTCGTCCAGCATAGGATAGTTTTTTATTGGCGTAATCTGGATATTGATCACGAATACATTCGATCGTTTGGAGTGGAGTTATCCCTGGTGGTTTATCGACAAGTAATATCTTTTCCATATAACGTGGTAAAATCAATCGTATGATTCTCTCATATCTTAGTAGAATATTCAGGTTTTCCGGCAAAGTTGCCCTTGGTACGGCCATTTCGGTAAGTATTCTATGTTTGACAGTAATAGTTGGTTTCGCTGTTATCATTATGATAGCCAACATTGTTACTAATCATTCTCCAGATAATGAAGTGACCAGAGATGTTGTTTATGGTGAACCTCATGCTTCACATACCTTTGTCTCAATCCCGATTACCGGGATGATCGTTGGTGATGAATCAGATGTTGCTGGACCCGTTGGCTTTCTCAGCGAACAAGTAACCTATGGATATGAAGTAAAAAGTAAACTCAGAAAATTAGCACTTGATGAAAATGTGGACGGAATAGTGTTAGAAATAAATTCACCAGGTGGCACTATCTATGGTGCAAAAGCAATCGCCGATGGTGTTGCAGATTACCAACAAAAAACCAAAAAACCTGTTATATCATTCGTTTCTGGACTGGCTGCATCAGGGGCCTATTGGTCTGCTATCTCAACCGATGAAGTCATCGCTGATGCCGGGACAAGTGTCGGTAGTATTGGCGTAATCTCCGGACCATTCCAGTACTATGACACTGTCATCGCAGAAAACGGAGGTCTACTCGCTGGGGGGGTGGTAACTCAAAAAGGAATTGAAACCACCTATATCACTGCTGGTAGATCGAAGGATTTCGGTAATCCATATCGTCGACTGACGAAAGATGAAATCGATAGTATGCAGGCAATGGTCAACAACGAATATGATTCTTTTGTATCGTATGTTGCGTCTCGTCGGGGGATACCCAAGGAAACAATAGTAACTACTTTAGGAGCATTGTTATATGACACCAAAACTGCCAAAGAACAACATATGATTGATACAATGGCGAATCGAGAAGAAGCCTATGTTGAATTAGCCAAGAAAGCAAACGTACCACTGGATGATTTTTCAGTTAGTCAGGAGCATCCCCGAAAGGGTTTGCTGATGAACATTTTATCTGCGAAAGGGTTTATTTCTCCAGTTAAGAGTGAAGCTTCTTTGTGTGGATTAACCAAAGTTCATTTGGTGTATCACGGAGACGTTTCATCACTATGTAATTAGTGGGGAATTAAGTAAGATTTATTTGTCGTCTTCAACTTCTTTGTAATGGTGCTGATTTCTCCAACGTTCTGCTTCATCTATTATTCTTTGCATGTAATAGACTGTTTCAACAGGGTGTTTACCAATAGCAGTTTCTTCTGATAGCATCACTGCAGTTGTTCCGTCAAAGACCGCATTGGCCACATCGGATACTTCTGCACTCGTTGGTTGAAGATTGTTAGTCATTGATAATAACATCTCAGTCGCAGTTACTAAGAATTTATGCTTTTCTAATGTTTTTTTACTAAAAGTCTTCTGAAGTGGTGGCACTTTCTCAAGAGTCTCTGCTTTTCCTAAATCTCCACGAGCAACCATAATTCCATCAGCTGCCTCGAGAATTTCATCGAAATGTTTAACACCTTCTTTTGATTCTATCTTGGCTACAATAAAAGCTTTGGGTGCACGTTGACGGATTCGTTCTATTTGAGCAGCTCGCTCGGTAAAAGAAAGCGCTACAACATCTAAGTTTTTTTGGACAAAATAATCCATTATATCTTCATGTTTGATGTCAAACATTACTGGAATATGGCGATGATCAGGGAGTTTTTTAATATTTTCTAACATCAAATCATATTGGGCAGTATCTCCGTAGGCGGTATTAATACGAATATAATCAATGCCAGCAACTACTAATTCTTGAAATATGTTGTAATCCAAAGTTGCAGGTCCAATAGTTGCAACAATTTTTGTTTTTTGCGGTTCCATATTACCAACCATACACTATAATACTATTTTCTGGAAGTAGCAGCTCTAATAGTGTATTATCGGCTCAAATCCTATGTTAGAAAAAGAAGCATTACCTGATTTACAGCTCACAGCTGTAGTTTCTCCCGAACAAGCAAAATTCTTCCGTAAATATAGTGTATTTATCGGTCTCCTGACCATAATATTTTGAAATTACATTTTTTACATCATAGTTTTTCTGTGGATTTGTCGTTTTCACCTGAATATGAATTGCTTCACAAGCCGGAATATGCAAGAAAACAACAATTAGAGGCAATGATTTCAAGGGGGTACAACGGTTGGTCAATTTCTGTAGTTAACGATGTCGTAGAAATACCCTACGAACCAGGGTTATTAGCAAATAATAATAAAATATACGAATACTTCCATGCCAGATTAATACAGTTTGCTTTGCATTTAAACACAAGGATAATCTTTAGTTATACACCCCACAGCGTATTTAACCATAATCAATATTTGGGGTTTCCAAAATTTTCTTCAATGGAAAAAGATATTCTTTATGAAGCTCCTCAGGGTTCTAGTCACCAAATTTCAATTGTTGGTTACAAACCTAAGCATGTCGTGGTTTAGCGATATATTTTGCACCACTCACTACTAAAGAGACTACTAATAAAAGAAAGCTTCCAGCTGTAAGCAATTCACTCCAAAAAATAATTGAGGTCCAAAACCGTGCAACTTCTGGTTTCGATGGCGGATTTAAGATGCCTAAATCAACAGAGCTTTGTGAATTATTACCGGTCGTTTGAGTAGATCCTACAGCCAAGAATTTTCCAAATCCATTTCCTGCTGAATTTTCTATGATGGTGACTGGTGTGGTCGGCGTTGGTGTTGTCGTTGCTGTTGGAAGAGGTGTGTTCGATGGGGATGTTTTCTGGGTTGCAGTTGGATTTTGACTTCTTTGTGTAGGTTGGGGTGTATTTGTAGGTACAGTTGTCTGCTGAGTAGGTTGTGGTGTATTGGTTGGAGGAACCGAGGTGGGTTGTGGTGTCGCAGTGGGAATTGGGCTAGGTGTAGGAGATGGTACTGGTGTATTTGTCGGAACTACATTCCCGCAATAGGGTGCGATCAGATTTGGATCCATATATCTAACCATATCTGCAAGATGGAACGAAGGGAGTATATTCGTAACATCTGAACCACAGGCGTTACCATGATGGGGATTATTTCTAGATCCTTTTTCATAGACATTATTAGCGTAGATATATAAACATCGTTGATCACTCTCAATCATCGCCTTGGTCATACAACTTTGGGCCATAAATTTAAGTTGCAGAGTTCTGGTAATTGCAAAGTTTGCCAAGAAGAAAATAAAGATAATATGGATCCAATAGGTTTTAATTACAGTTCGAAGCTGTTTGTCTTTGGCAGAAGGGCGCTGTTTTTTCATGATCTATTTGCTAAGAAATCCTAGTATATAAATTCCTAGTACCAGGATCCAAAATCCTACAAAAATAATTGCAGTTATCTTTTTTAGCATATTACAACATTGCAAACTCTTCAGAATGAATTCTTGAACCACTAATACCTACTTTACGTAATTCTGTCTTCGTTCCTTTCATCATAGCAGGTGGACCACACAAAAAGATCTCTCGTTGAGTTATATCCGGAGTGTACTTTTTTATCAATTCACCGGTAAGATGACCATATTGTTTGGTATACCAAGGTATAACTCTCAAACCTGGTAATCTCGTGGCTATCGAATGTAATTCCTGTAGAAATACAGCTTCGGGCTCGGTTTTAACGATGTAATATAAATCTATTGGGGTTATATTTTGTAAGGCACGTGCCATAGACATAAAGGGCGTTATCCCAATTCCACCTGCAATCCAAACATATGATTGAGCAGGGACATAGAATGGGGAAAATCTTCCGAATGGGCCTTCAATTTTCGCAGTTGTGCCAAGTGGAATTGTTGATATCTTGGAAGAAAAGTCTCCTAACGCCTTGGCTGTAATTGAAAAACCTTTTGAAGTCGGAGCAGAGCTCATCGAAAAAGGGTGAGTTTCTTGGGAAATACCTGGGAGAGAAAATTGGATAAACATAAATTGTCCTGGGCTAAATGTTAGAACTTTGTCTGTTTGGGGGGTAAGAATTATTTCATAAACACCATCTCCACGAAGCTTAATATCAAATACGGTATATGGTAGTCGAGGAACTAACCATCTTCCAAGAATAGATCGATATGTAAAAGCGAGTAGTCCGCAGGCTATAAGCGCAAACATATAGATTTTTAGAACAGGTTGCATAGTGACATCACTGGGGACAAATAAAACATGAATTGCCCCAAACAGAAAGGCAATTCCTAAGAATTTATGTGAAAAACGCCATAATTCATATGGTAGATCAACATAGTAGGTCAATATTAACAATCCCATCAAACTTAACAGTCCAGCAATGCCAAAATTATTTATCCAATCCTGTCCTGGTAAGAGAAATAAAGCAGCACTTTTTACCGATGTAAATAGATAAGCTACTGCCAGACTGAGAGGATGAATCATCAAGAGAATAAAAGCAATTCCACCAATTTGATGATGGACAATATAGGCTCGGTTTAGTCCGCCAAAGAGAGTATCGAAAATCTTTAATCTGGTGGATAAGATCATGGCGATGCTGAATAACACCATCCCTATAATACCCAATAGTTGACCAATACTCGTTGAGGTACCAGCCACACTTGCAAACCTAAAAGTCAGTGGCATAATCAACATCCATAAAATAACCGGAATGATTGTTAAGATAACGATGATTGGCCAACCCAGAGTCTTCATAAGATATATTCTACATAAACCTAGCCCAAAAAACGAACTCTTCCATTTAGACTTATACTTGAAATTTTGAAACGAACTTGATATTCTAACCCCACTGGGGGGATGTATGCCAAAAGGGATTCCAAGAAATCAAACTACCCAAAATAAAATACTTCATCGATTAAAAATTGCTCGTGGCCATTTGGATAAAGTTATTACCATGGTTACAGAAGATACGTACTGTATCGATGTTATCCATCAGTCACAGGCTGTTCAGCATGCGTTACAACAAACTGATATCGTTATCTATGAAAACCATTTGCGTACCTGTGTCGCTGAGGCTATCCGTAATGGAAACGATACAGAAGTTATTCAAGAAATTATAGAAGTTATCAAAAGAAAGGCTAGTTAATATGACAATTCAAAAATTCTCAATCACCGGTATGCATTGTGCAAGTTGTGCCATGAATATCGACTGTGATTTGGAAGATATATCTGGTGTAATACATGTACAAACGAGTTATCCCAAGGCCGAGACGACGATAGAATACGATGAAAAGAGTTTGGATCCAGACAAAATTATTAAAACAATCCAAACAACTGGGTATGGAGCGAAGATAGTATGAAGAAAGAAACTGTTGATGTACAAGGAATGCATTGTGCTTCCTGTGCATCTTTGATAACCAAAAAGCTAAAAAAAATCGATGGCGTTGATTCCTGTGAGGTGAACTATGCAACCGAACAAGCACATATCTCCTTTGATACTTCTAAAACTTCTATCAACGCATTAAATACTCAGATTAAGCAGTTAGGCTATACCTTCCTTGAACATTCACTTCATGCAGATCATGCGATGATGAACCCAATTACATCCGATAACAGTGTTAAAGAACATAAATTAGCAGAGGTAACAAAATACAAAACTCAGTTCACTATTCTCTTACCGATGATCATTATAAGTATTGCCATGATGAGCTGGCAAATTGGAGCTGACTCATTACACCTATGGGCACCTATGACAGAAGAGGTCATGGATTTTTTCCATCATGTACTCCCAATTTTTGCAACCTATGCCTTATTTGTTGTCGGTATCCCGTACCTGCAGGCAGTAGGCAGATTCATTAGATACCGTGTTGCTAATATGGATACACTTGTTGGTATTGGGACACTCGTCGCTTATGTTTACAGTTTTATTGTAAGTGCTTTCGAAAAGTCGCTGACTGCTTATGTTACTACTCAACAAAATTATTACGACGTGACTATCGTGGTCATAGGATTTATCGTGTTGGGTAAATTTTTAGAACTCAGATCAAAACTGCAAACGGGAGAATCGATTGAAAAGTTGCTTGAACTTCAAGTAAAAAAAGCCTTTGTCCTTCGGGATGGAAAAGAAATAGAACTTCCTATCGACCAGGTAGTAGCTGGTGATCTTATGCTTATAAAACCAGGTGCGAAAATTCCCACTGATGGTCTGGTTATAGAAGGTAGTTCTTCAGTCGATGAATCGATGATAACAGGTGAGTCGATTCCTGTAGAAAAAACTGTCAATGCGACGGTTATTGGTGGAACAGTAAACAAACAAGGAATTCTCAAAGTTGAAGCGAAAAAAGTTGGAAAAGAAACTATGTTGTGGCAAATAATTTCAATGGTAGAAGATGCACAAGGGAGTAAGGCTCCTATCGAACATTTGGCTGATAAAGTTTCCGGGATATTTGTTCCACTTGTTTTAATCTTATCGTCGGTAGTGTTTCTTGTTTGGGCTTTGTCAGGATCATTTGCAATTGCTTTATTGTGTTTTGTCGGAGTATTAGTAATAGCTTGTCCATGTGCTATGGGATTAGCTACCCCGACGGCAATCGTTGTAGGTGTCGGCAAAGCTGCACAACACGGAATTTTAGTGAAGAACGCAGAGACCCTTGAAAGACTTACGTCCGTTACCACCGTGATCTTTGACAAAACCGGAACGCTTACTACTGGTAAGCCCGAAGTTACTGATATTATTCCCACTGATCCACAACGGAAAGAAGGAGAGCTGTTACAAATTCTCGCATCTCTAGAAGCTCATTCGCTCCATCCACTTGCCAAGGCCGTCGTAGAAAAATCAAAAACAGAAACTGTACGTCTAGTACCTGTAACCGAATTCTTGGAGCGAGAGGGGAAAGGTGTCCAAGGTGTGATCGCTGGTTCACTCTATTGGGCAGGGAATAGTACCCTTGCTCAGGAATATAAGGCAGATGTAGATCTTTCTTTACTCGATAAATTGAGTATTGAGGGAAAAAGCCCGCTCATTTTGGGAACAGGAAAAGAAGTTTTAGCCATTATCGGAATAGCTGATACCATCAAAGAAGAAGCAGCAACGGTTGTATCAGAAATACAGCAATTAGGGATTTCAGTAATTCTGCTTTCCGGAGACCGAAAAGAAGCTGCACACCATATCGCTTCTCAAGCTGGAATATCAACCGTCATTGCTGAAGTTCTTCCTCAAGACAAAGCGACTGAAGTAAAAAGACTTCAGGAAAATGGCCAGGTTGTTGCCATGATTGGAGATGGTATTAATGACGCTCCTGCGTTAGCGACTGCTGATGTGGGAATTGCTATGAGTACTGGAATGGATGTGGCTATAGAGTCAGCTGGAATAACTATTTTGGGCGGTGGACTTACCAAATTATCTCAAGCTCTTATTCTTTCTCGAGAAACAATGAAGGTTGTTAAACAAAATTTATTCTGGGCTTTTTTCTATAATATTATCGCTATTCCTATTGCTGCAGGTGGGCTGTTTCCGGCTTTTGGAATCTTACTAAATCCAGCCATAGCAGGAGCTGCAATGGCTTTTTCGAGCGTAACCGTTGTCCTAAATTCCCTCCGGCTAAAACGCATAAAATTATGATATAATAACCTATAATGTTTGATTCGTTCGTCTCTAGCCATTCTTTACCGGGATTTCGCCTAAAGCAGCTCTATAAAGCGTATTACAATGACGCCGTTACTTCTTATACGGAAATTTCCACTCTTCCTAAATTATTAAGGGAACAACTTGAACAAGAAGTACTTTTCTCCCGGTTATCAGTAGATATTTCTCAAACCTCAGCTGATGGGAACACGATAAAGGTACTGTTTACCAGGTCTGCAGATGGTCAAAAAATTGAATCAGTACTTATGAAACATAAAGACGGTCGTAATACGGTATGTGTGAGCTGTATGGTCGGTTGTCCAGTTAATTGCACCTTTTGTGCAACCGGGAAAATGGGTTTTAGAGGAAGTTTAAGTGCTGAGGAAATTATCGATCAGATTCTCTACTTTAAGAGATTATTAAAACAGAAAGGTGAAGATGTCACCAATGTTGTCTATATGGGAATGGGTGAACCAATGCTGAACCTGGCTGAAGTAGAGAAATCCATACAAATACTTAATAGTCCCGATAAAATTGGTTTAGGAATTCGTCATATCACTGTGTCTACCTCTGGATATATTCCCCAATTCAAAAAATTTGTTGCCAATGGGTATAGAGGTAGAGTAGCCATAAGTCTCCATGCTCCCAATCAAGAACTCCGTTCACAACTTATGCCTGTAGCCCGTGCTTTTCATCTCCAAGACCTAATGACCATGCTAGATGAGTATGTGGCTTTAACGAATAAGCGGGTTACCTACGAGTATGTGATGATTGATCAGGTAAATGATCAAGCAGAACATGCGTATGACTTAGTTAATTTGCTCAAAGGCAGATTAGCCCATATTAACCTAATCCCATACAACCCCATTCCCCATACAACGTTTAAACGTTCACCACGAGATTCAATCCAAAAATTTTCTGAAATATTAACTACTGAAGGAATCAATCATACAGTCCGGGTAACAATGGGAGATGATATTGCTGCAGCCTGTGGTCAATTGATCGATTATGCACCAACTGTTCCAGTAGTAACTGCTCTAGCCCGTTTGTAATTAGCAAAAATCACTCCATTTGGCGTGGAAATACTTTCAGTTAAGGTAAAAGCAACCGGTATAGTGCCGTCATCGAAGAGTTTTTTCCCATGGCCGAGTAATACTGGAAAAAATTTTAACCAAAGTTCGTCTACTAAATCATGCTTGAGTAAGGTCTGGATCATCTTGCCACTTCCATGAACTTGAATGTCACCCCCGTCAGAATTTTTAAGCTTCTGTATGTCTTCAACACTTTTCAAAAAAACTGAGTTGTTCCAATCAGATGTATTCATCGTATTACTCATGACATATTTCTTAACCTCATTTATACCCGGCCACATGTCCGCATGATTCGGCCAATAAGAAGAAAAAATTTCAAAGGTTTTTCTTCCCAGTAATAGATCTGCAGGTTTCATTTGTTTAGCCATTAACTCACCAGCTGAATTATCAAAATACGGTGAAACCCAGCCACCATATTTGAAATCACCTGATCTATCTTCTTCTGGACCCCCAGGTGCTTGCATGACCCCATCTAGTGAAATAAACGATAAAACAATTATTTTTCTCATAAACTAACTGTGCCACAAATAAAGATTATTATCGGTTATAGTTTCCTAACCATAAGACATAATCTTGACCATCAACCTTTGAAGAATTATTAAAATCTCCAATACTTATTCCACCAACTTGAACAGTAGAAGTGTTATAGTGCTTTAACCAGATAATATAATCGGCACCATTCACCTTCTGGTCGCCATTGGCATCACCTAATTTAGGTGTAGGTGAAGAACTCGTTTGAAACGGAGAGTCATTACTTATGAGCGGAGATTGAATCGTATCACCGGCATAGAAGGTAGCAGTATTTCCTTTACCGGAGCTATCTGCACCACTGGCATCACTCAATGTCCATAATCCAACTGTGTTGCCATCTGGAGAAAATTCAGAGGTTGGAATAGTAAAGTTTGTTGTGTAGCGAGCAATATTACTGATTCTAAAACCATGTATCAGACCATTAAATGGTTCGCCAGTAGCAGATTGTTCCAGTCCTCCTGCAGTCACTTGAGGATATTGATTTGAGTAAGATATCTTTGGCAATAAAGGCGGTCCTGCGAGATACTGTGTATCTACTAAATTACCATTTAAAAATAATTTGTATTCGTAGGCTGCATGATTACTATTAAATCCTGTACCCTCAAACGCTACATGATTCCAGGTACCTTTCTGGATATGCACAGAATTACTTCCTAGCCATAGTGAATTTGCTCCAGCATGTTTGCCGTCCGAGTTTACCGTTGCACCGATCTCACCGGTATCTTGATCCATAAAAATTCCCCACTCTTGATTCTCATAATTTTGGCGTTCGATAATAGCTTGATAGGAAGTGCCACTGATATTGTTAGTCCACTTAAAAAAGGTTTCAACCGTGAATACCGCTCCTAAAGCAGGAACACCGACCTCACCAGAAACACCTTTATTCATTATGGCTCGTTGGTTTGTCCCGTTAAAACTCCAGGATCCTGTGGCAGCATAAATAGTGAATGGAAAACAGAGAGTGAGTAAGGCCGTAACTAAAATGATCTTTCTGGAGGTAAACATAGCTAATATCACTAGTGTATCATCTTAGTGTCTATTGACCTAAATTACTTCAAAATACCTTGACACGATCCGAATAGATAGAGCTATACTCAACTATATGGTTAAAAAAACAATAGATGAGGAGCCAAAACGCT
Source organism: Candidatus Woesebacteria bacterium (assembly GCA_044223895.1). Classification (GTDB taxonomy): domain Bacteria; phylum Patescibacteriota; class Microgenomatia; order UBA10105; family UBA927; genus CAKZSU01. The sequence continues at coordinate 12,916 of JBGALL010000003.1, read as the reverse complement.
CAACAATGGACCGAGTTAATGATGGGAGAAATACTGTTGATCAGGTTATCTCTTTTGTGGATTGGATTCGTTACGTCGTTGATTGGATAAAGGGATTATTTAATCGATAATTCGCCTTCTTCCTTAGAAAACGTGTACAATACGCTCATGATAGAGCTTGGAAAAAAGAAAATTCTTCTGGTGAATCTCTTTCCCCCTGAAATTGAACGAAAACAGGCCGAAGATGATGCAACCGAAATGTACAATCTGATCACGTCACTGAGTGATGCAGAGGTTATTGATATGGTTCACCAACGAGGATATCCCGCGAAAGGTGCTTACATTGGTACGGGAAAAGCCATGGAAGTTTCACGAAAAATAAAAGCCATGGATATCGATATAGTTATCCTCAACGGGGTAGCAAAATCACGACAACTGTATGCCCTCTGGCAAATTCTTTCGAAAGAAAAGTTAGAAATACGTGTCTGGGATCGGGTTGATTTAATCTTAGAAATCTTTGCCAAGCATGCTCATACGGCAGAAGCAAAATTACAAATCGAATTAGCAAGTATGCGACATATGGGCCCAAGAATATATGGTATGGGACACGTACTTTCCCAACAAGCCGGTGGTATTGGGACCAGAGGTATTGGAGAAACTAACGTAGAATTGATGAAACGGCATTGGAAGGATGCCATGAGACAAAAAAAAGAAGAACTTCTAAAATTGACTCAGCAACGTGAAAGACAAATTGCCAAACGAAAAGAATCAGGATTACCAACAATTTCAATAGTTGGTTATACCAATGCTGGTAAGACGACACTATTTCACCGGCTCACCAAAAAAGGATATGATGGGCAAAATATATTATTCGCAACTCTCGATAGTACTGTTAGTAAAGTCTATCTTCCTAATCTTCACAAAGAAGTGTTTGTAAGTGATACCATCGGATTTATAAAGAACTTGCCGCCAAGTTTGATTGATGCCTTTAAATCAACCTTACTTGAGTCTATCCATGCAGACATACTTGTCCATGTTCTCGATGGCTCATCCACGTCTGTCTTTGAGCAGTTTCATGCTGTTGAAGTCATATTGTCAGAACTAAATTTAAACGATAAAGATGAAATAGTTGTGATAAACAAGGCTGATATCGCTCCTGGCGAGCTGATTGAACAACTTCAAGAAAGGTTACATACTGCTCATCCAGTATTACTGTCTGCGCAAAAAGGTAAGGGCGTTGATCTCCTATTAACAACTATCGAACAACGTTTAGAAGAACAGAATAATCCGAGTGAAAAACCCTCAAGAAAAGTGAAGATTATCTCTTCAGAAATGGATAGCCTATACAATCCTAGAAACCGTCGACCACCCAAAAGAGAAAAATCTTTTGACGATAGTCCAACTGGGCCAAAGAAAAATGTGGAGAAATTACAACGGGAACCAAATCATGATGAATTAAAGCCGGGTCAAACAGTAATAATAATCGAAAAATCCAATCAAAAAACTGGAGATATAACTGAGGGAGTGATCAAACGCATCTTGAGTCATGGATTTAGTCATCCACATGGCTTAAAAGTAGAATTGACTGATGGCAAAATCGGAAGAGTACAAAAAATTGTTTAATACGTCATCAGCAGTGAATGAAAAACCCAGAGGAGTCCAAAGGCACAGAGAGTATAACTAGCAACAAATAAAAGAGTTAATCTTCTACTCGTTACTGAGCTAAACATTACCAAAATAACACTATTTAATATTGGAGAGATCGTCAAATAGGCAATAATACCTATCGGCGCCATTCCCAATTCAGCAAATACCTTGGCTACTGGATAATTGGTAATTACCGGACCGAGATAAAAGACAAACCCAAAAGCCAATCCAGATACCAACGCACCTATCGGATTGTGGGCAAATTGGAATACGAAGGTTGATGGTACTATTGCCTTACAGGCTGCACTGACAAGTATTCCCAAAAAGACTATTAGGAATAGTCGTACTTGTGTAGAAAGAAAATTGTGATCTTTTCCCGTGTTTTTGCCATGAAAGGTTATCTTTTCATCCTTTATAAAAAATGTTGCCAACAATAGTGAAGCAAAAATTATAGCGGCACTGATAACAGCAATCTTTAGGCCAAAGAACCCGGCAATAATAAAAAATGATTGTAAATCATACGACCTTTCAGACATAAGAAAACTAAATAACAATGAAGGATGTACACCTTTCTTAACCAGTGATCTTGCTACCGGAAGAAAAGACATAATACTTAACGGGGAAACCATACCAAGAATTGTGGCTACAATAATTTGCCAAATAGTAAACCTTCGTAACGAAGATAGTATTTTTGTAGAAGCAAGACGGTGTTCGATAATGTAGGCTAAGATACTTCCAAGAAAAAACCAGGGGATAATATTGAGACTTAGTTGAAACGTACTAAGCAGGAATGGAGTCATCTATGTATTATACAAGGATATTAGGATGAAGGAAAAACAATTTCATACAGACCAAGACGATCTTCACTATTAGGAATTTGAGATTCAACTATAGGAATTAAATATTTTCTTATTGCAGGCAAGAGTTCAGAATTCCTGATAAGTAAATGGACAGGTGCTTTCTCCGTAAGAGGCTGTAATTCTTTAAATTTTTTCTCATCACTTGGAGAAGTGAATAATATTTTGACATTTTCCATAAAGTAATATCGGGCAGCAACATAATCACCAGGGTTTCCAGGAGAATCAGAGACAACTAATATGAGTTTTTTGTCAGCAGGTGTTCTGGCGTCAATAAATGAGATTAGTTCCTGAATCCCATATCCTGAAGTCCAGGTGCCACCGTAGCTATGTTCAGCAGATTGCGTCGGAAACAATTGAAAAAATTGTTGAGGATATATCAAAAAGAATCCGGTATATCCTAGCAACGCCAGCGCTCCCACCCAAATCAGTGAAGGTATCTTTAGCTTATTAATTAATTGTTCAGTTCCTATAGTACCCAAAAAAATCAACCCTGGTGCTCCTATGAGAAAGTAACGCAACAATACATATCGGCTGGTAAGTACGACGATAAAAAATGGAAAGCAAAACCAGAGAGCGAACGGTAATAATTTCCGTTTCGATGGTACGAAATACAAACCGATACAGAGTATCAATATTGCGGGAGAAAAATAGCCGATAACAGACGCACTCCCTAAAAAGAAATTTTGTGGCCATATAGAAAAACCTGACTGAAGAATTTCTTGGGGGGAATAGACAAATAGATTTGGTTCACTCAAAAGATTTTTACTGGATTTATGAGTCAGCAAAGGAAGGAGTATTATCAACGCGGTTGCTATTACTATACTGAGTTCCCGAACCAATCCGAAAAATGATTTCTTGGTTTGATAGAGTGAGTAGCCATAGAACCCCAAAAATAAGAAAATCAACGGTATGCCGGTAGACTTTATCCATAGACTTGTACCTAATACTATCCCTAATCCAAGACTATAGAAGAATACTTTATTGTGTGGCCGAGCAGTTACTATCCATAATCCGATACTCGCCAAAGCTACGATGAGACAATCCAGCAATGCCATTGATTGCATTTGGATAAATCCGGGCAAGACTGAATATAAAAATAAGCCAATAAGAATTCCTTGTTTACTAACCACCTTTTTCAATAGAATTCCGATGAAAAAAAATACCGGAGTATTTATTAACAATGTCATCAAACGTGCTCCAAATAATGGATGTTGGAAAACCATTGATCCAATTCCAAATATCCAATATCCCAGTGGTTGGCGGTTATGATGAATCAAAGACAACCAACCTAACTCGGGGTGATTGATCATAATCTGACCCCAACGGATATATATTGATTCATCAGTAAAAGGGGGAGAGGTAAATATAAAAAACATTCTTGTTAGAAGATAAATACAAAAAATAAACACCAGAGAGGATTTAAATTTCATGGTACGAGGGCAAAGGTAATATCACCGACATTGGTCCCTGTGGGGCCTGATTTTATTAGGCCACCGGTTTTTTGAAAAAAAGAATAGCTGTCGTGAGCATGTAAATAATCTATTGGATGTAGGCCTTTATCTTTGACATTGGTAACTATTATTCGATCCCAGCACGCGCCTGCTGCGTCGGTTGGTCCATCAATCCCATCAGTTCCAAACGATGCCAGATAAACATCAGCCTGTTCAGCTAGTTCAATACCTGCAGATAGAATTAGCTCCTGGTTTCTACCACCTGTCCCGTTCTTCTCTGAATTGAGCGTAACTGTTGTTTCTCCTCCCATGATGACGCAGAGTGGCGGATGGGGCTTTTTTGATAAATTGAGAACAGTATTTGCAAATTCAATACCTACATGGCGAGCTTCACCTTGTTGTTCATAGGTCAAAACAACTGGCTTATATCCTAGCTTTTTTACTTCTGTACTAGCAGCTTCGATAGCTACTGATAAATTTCCTACGAGATAATGTCTCACCTTTCTAAACCGAGGATTATTCATTTTTAAAGTTTCGGGAACTTCTCCGTTTATCCCACGCTGCAAATGTTCTCTGACAGAGACAGGGACTGATTGAACAATTTCATAGGTATGTAGTAGTTGCATAGCACTATGAAAGGTTGAATTATCCCAGTAGGTAGGCCCTGAGGCGATGACAGAAAAATCATCTCCAATAACATCACTAAGGACGAGTGAACGTACAAATGTTTTTTCGGGAATAGCTGCAAGTAATCCACCGCCTTTGACTGCATCTATATGTTTTCGTAAGGCATTTATTTCCTGAATAGTTGCTCCGCAGGCCAATAACGCCTGAGTGGTTTGTTGAACATCTTCGAGAGAAATTCCTTCATAGGGAAAGGTTATTAAGGAAGATCCACCCCCAGAAATGAGAAATAGTATTGTTTGTGCAGTTGAAAGCTTGAGAAAATTAAATAATATTGTTCCTGATTGTAACGAACCATTTCCTGGGACTGGATGCTCTGATTCACAAATATGTAATGTTTCCGTTGATTTCATCCCAAACGTATGACCAGTTTTAGTAATTACTAAAGCACGTTGTATTGTATAGGCTTTTTGATTCGCAATTGCCTGCATCATTGGAACAGCAGCTTTTCCAATAGCGACGACATCAATTGTTGTTTGAGTTCTCATCAGATTAGGATGATGTTCCAAAAATGAAGAGACAGCGTATTCTGGATCGACTGATTTCAGTGCGGCTTTCTGAATTTTTTCTGAAATGTTTCTGTATTCCATAACTTAGGTCTTTTTTTTCTATAAAAAGTTTCTTAATGTGTAACTCTCATGATATACATTATTTCTTCTTGCTCAAAACCTCAACAGTATGAACGGTTCTATACGGAATAAGAGCAAACACACCAAATCATCTATCGCTATTATCGGACTAGGATATGTAGGATTACCCCTCGCTCTGTTAGCCAGTAATAAAGGATATAAGGTTATTGGCATCGTTCGTAATCAACACAAGGCCGATCTTATAAATGCCGGCAAATCCCCAATTAAAGATAGTCGGTTAGAAAAAGAACTTCTAACTACTAGCTTACAGGCAACGACAGATTTTCAAACCATCAAGGACACAACAATAATTGTTATTTGTGTGCCCACTCCTGTTCATGAAGATTATACTCCAGATTTAGAACCTGTTATAAGTTCTACAACCGCTATAGGGAAAAATTTACAGAAAGGTCAATTAGTCATTTTGGAATCAACCGTTAACCCAGGGGTTTGTGAGACTATAGTACTACCAATTCTGGAAAAGGAATCCGGTCTCACTTGTGGCAAAGATTTTTATCTGGCACATTGTCCAGAACGAATTAACCCTGGTGACAAAAAATGGAACGTGGAAAACATTCCCAGAGTTATCGGCAGTTTCGATGAAATTGGATTAAAAAAAGCGGTAGAATTTTACGAATCTATCCTGCTAGGGAAGATAAAACCAATGGGAAATTTAAAGGAAGCAGAAGCAGTAAAAGTTACTGAAAATGCATTTAGGGATATTAATATTGCTTTTGTTAATGAATTGGCGCTTTCCTTTGAAAAGTTAGGTATAGATGTCGTTCATGTTATAGATGGTGCGGCCAGTAAACCTTTCTCATTTCTGGCTCACTATCCAGGGTGTGGAGTAGGGGGACATTGTATTCCGGTCGATCCATATTATCTTATTGCCTATGCCAAACAGTTTGGATTTAGTCATAATTTCCTGTCTCTCGCTCGAAGTATAAATAATTCTATGCCGTATCAAACAGCTGAGTTAGCTATCCAAAGTTTGGAGAAGGCTAATATTCCTTTGAATGAAGCGACGGTCGTTGTTTTAGGATTATCGTATAAATCTAATATCGATGATGATCGTGAAAGTCCTTCATATCATATAATTGATGAATTAAAGAATCGAGGTATATCCGTGCGTACCTTTGATCCGTATCTATTAACTAAATCTACCCATCAAACTCTCGATGAGGTTATGGAAGGTGTTCATTGTGTGATACTTGCTACCGCTCATAAAGAATTTACCTCACTATCACCTGAATATTATCAGCAGAAGCATATCTCTCTGATTATCGATGGACGAAATTGTTTATCAAAAGAAAACTTTATCAAGGCAGGTTTGTATTACAAGGGAATTGGACGGTAATCCATGCGCATGAGTTTGTTTTTTTTCGTGCTGTTATATCTTGTTTTGCTTACCAAATTTATATCTCTTTCCCATTTCCATGATTCATTCCTCTACGCTGTGTATGGTTTCGCCGTCACTTTTTATGTATTAATTCGTTTTTCGATAGCTTTTTTTTACCAACCTGCATTAGCAGACGAAGATGATGATGTCTACGAACCAACTATCACCTTTGGAATTCCATCAAAAAATGAGGGTGAAAATATTCGTAAAACGATCTTAACTATTGCCAATATTGATTATCCTGTTAATAAATTTTCAGTAGTCGCAGTGGATGATGGGTCTACAGATAATACCTACCAAGAGATGGTGGCAGCCCAAAAAATTGCTGCCAAAAAAGGAGTAAAGGTAAAAATTATTCGTTGGGAAAAAAATAAAGGAAAACGAGCGGGTATGGCTGAAACCATTCGCAGTGGTAAAGAAGAAATTATTTTATTTATTGATTCTGACAGTTTTATTGAAAAAGATTCGATTCGTAAATTAGTAAGATATTTTATTGAACCCAACGTAGGTGCAGTTGCGGGTCATGCCTATGTCTATAACGCCAACAAGAATATTCTTACTCGTATGCAATCAACCCGGTATTACATTGCCTTTAAGGCCTACAAATCGGCTGAAAGTATTTTTGGGACAGTAACCTGTTGTTCAGGATGTTGTTCTGCATATCGGCGATCAGCAGTCTTACCTATTTTGGACAAATGGGAACAACAACGATTTCTTGGGGTGAGATGCACGTATGGAGATGATCGTAGTTTAACGAACGCCTTATTAGAGCGAGGACTTCAAACCTTATATGCACCTGATGTCATTTCTTACACGATCGTTCCAGAAACTTTTAAACAATTCATGAAACAGCAGTTACGGTGGAAAAAATCGTGGTTTAGAGAATCATTGCTAGCGAGTCGATTTATGTGGCGAAGAAATATACTCACGAGTATAATTTTTTATCTTGGATTTATTTTGCCATTACTGGCTCCGTTTTTTGTCATCAGAGCAATTGTCTGGCTGCCGCTTACTGCTCATCGCTATCCCTTTCAATATTTTTTTGGCCTGATTCTCATGTCAACTTTATATGGGGTCTATTATTATATTTATACAAAAGATAAATACTGGACTTACAGTATATTATTTTCAGCGTTTTATACCTTGTTACTCATGTGGCAACTTCCTTGGGCAATAATCACTATTCGTGATACACAATGGGGGACGAGGTAGTTCATGAAACGTCGAGAACATTTTTTTCAGCGAAGTTTGATGTTTATTGGAATTATTGCACTTCAAGGGATATTCCTCTTTTTTTACTTTAGTAATCTTTCCTTTCTCAAAAATTTTTCTATTTTTTATATTCCTGACGTTTATATACCTTTAATTCGTTATCGTCTTGAACAAGTGACTCACCGGCAATCAACTGTTACCCAAAAGAAATATGCCCAAGCAATTCCAGTGCTGTTATACCATTCCATTATTGAATCTCCGGATGGAGCAAATGTATTGGCAAAAAATTTTACAGAACAGATGTTGGCCCTTAAAAAAGCTGGCTATATAACCATTCATATAAAAGATTTTTTGGACTTTATGAAGGGGACTAAAAAACTTCCTGAACGTTCAATCCTTATTTCCTTTGATGATGGATCGAAAACTACCTATTATCCTACAGATCCCGTGTTAGCGACATTAGATTATTCAGCTGTGTCTTATCTGATTACTCACTTCAACATAGGTGAAGGAAGCCGTTTCTATCTTTCATCAGCAGAGATTAAAAAAATGTTAGATACCAAACATTGGGAAGTCCAATTACATACGGATGTTGGACATGTTTTGTATCCTATCACTAGCAAAGGTGATGTCGGTCGATATTATCCTAATAAACTGTGGATGAAAGAGTCACAAAGAATTGAGACTGATCAGGAATATCAAAACCGTGTTCGTGAAGAGTTACTTGCAGGACAGAAAAAACTAGAAAAAGAATTTGGTATTAAAAATTTAAGTTTTGCCTATCCATTTGGAGATTACGGACAAAACCTAACCAATTACCCCCAGGCTTCGAGCCAGTTATATACCATCACCAAACAAATGTTTCCGATTGTCTTTTTTCAGGTGTATAAAGGAGAGGGATATACCTACAACTACCCAGCAGCTGCAGAATTTATGCGTAAACGAATTATTGTTCAACCAGAATGGACGGGTAAAGATTTAATTCGAAATCTGCAATACGGAGAGCCCAAAGAACTTCCCTATATAGATACAGGAAAACTCGATCGTGGATGGTCAGGAACTTGGGGGAAACAAAGTTTTACCAACCAGGGAATGCGTTTACAAACGAATCATAGTGAAGGAGGATCGGTATTTCTCGACGGTACCTTCCTGTGGAAAGATTATCTTTTTAGCGCTGATATTGTCTGGAATGCTGGAGATAGTTTCTCACTCTTAGCACGGTACAAAAATAATAATACTTTTTTAGCTTGTTCTACCAATGATAGTTACACCAGTATAACCCAAAGCTTAGAAGGAATAGAAAAGGAGTTAAAGCGGGGAAATACTAATTATTTATTGCGCAAAGGTACCAAAGTTCATGCTGATATGGTGGTCCAAGGAAATACGGTACAATGTAAAGAGAACGGAAACGTTGTTGTGGAAGCTTCAGGATTTGATCAATCTCTATCGAGTGGAGGCGTTGGTTTTAAAAACTGGGGTCAACAACGGAATCAAAGTGATATTCTAGTAACTTCTATTTCGGTTACTGCACTCCCATGAAATATGTGTTTTTTACTATCTTTTTTGTGATGGCTGTTGTATCGGTGCTCATCATTCAAAAAGCATCAACAATACCGTTGAGAGAAACAACGACACTCGCTATACCAACCACTGCCTTTACGCCAATACCAAGCGTACGCCCTACTCTTATTCCAACAACTACCTCTGAACCAACTATGGTAGTTAATGAAAGTTCTACTATGTCCCAAAGTTCTAGTGCAGATTGGTGGGTATCATCTGGTGGTCGAGTGTTTCTTTCTGGAGATTCTATGAGGACTATTCTGGGTAATTTACCCTCTTCGGATAGATGGTATGGACTTTATAAAGAAAGCAATCCAGAAGACACGGATGATGGCAGTCATCCACAAAATATTTTTCGTCTAGTTACTAAAGATCAAAAAATTGATAATTCTGAACAGGTATATTTCAAAATTCACGCAATAAATTTAAGCCAAAGTGAAAATAGAAATGAGTCAAATGGAGTTTTATTATTTAATCGTTATCAAAACTCAGACAATGTTTATTACGCAGGTCTACGGGTGGATGGTGCTGTGGTTATCAAGAAAAAAATCTTGGGTGAATACCAAACCCTGGCATTGAAAAAAATAATTAGTGGCACGTACAACAGAAACTCAAATCCCAATCTACTTCAAACAAATGCCTGGTATGGACTGAAGACTATAGTAAAAAATGAAGGGGAATCAGTAAGGATTATCTTATATCTTGATACAACAAACTCGGGAAGTTGGAAAGAATTGGTAAATGTTCTTGATAACAATCCTTTAAATGACGGTATGTCACTTCATAAAGATGGTCATGGTGGTATTCGGACAGATTTCATGGATGTAGAGTTTCGTTCTTTTGAGTTTAGAAGTTTGTAAGAGGTCATCAATTCGCGTATAATCTTCCCCACGTTGGTTTTGCACTTTGAAGAATTGAAAGGGAATAATAATGAAGCACGCAGATGAGCCAGTTGTGGCTGAAAACTCAGCAGGTCATGAAACTAAAGATGGTGCAGCTCATCACGATGAAGGTCATGGACATTCCACCAAAAAGCGTCCGATTCTCGGGCCAACAAGCGTTCAAGATATTGCACAAACCGTAATTGGTTTAGTCAATTTCATCGGATCTCTATTCTTGTTGACCAAGTACCCGCCAGTCATGCAAGTTCTCGACATTGTTATGGCTCCATCAGTGGTTGCTTTATGTGCTTTGCAGATATTGGAGTATTCCAAATCTGAAGGTAATAATTCTGAAGCATTTATCACAATGGTAATTCTCTCTACCTATTTAGGATGGGGAAAAGGAGTTTTAACATCTGAAGTTGCCGGAACCATGTTAATGGTTGGGTTCTTGTATGTTTTTATCTTCAATTTAGCTTTTGACAGAGGGGACCAGGGTCATCATGATCAACACGCAGAACAAGGTGCCCCAAAACCCGCTCATCCAGCCTAATTTCTCGTATACGCAAAGACCAACGCGGCCTCTCTATTTCTGGAAACAGAATTTTTTTAGGGAGGCCTTTTGCTAACAGATTGCTCTCAGTATCGAGAGATGGTATAGTTTCTTACTCACGTACCTCTATGAAATCAGCCGAATCGTTGTTTTATCGTGTAGATATACTCCATGAAGATATCGAAGTAGTTATGAAACATAATCCCCAAGATTATGTCCGTCGCTTTTTGGGAGGTGGACTCATTGTGAACGATCAAGAAAATATTAGAATAAAACACTTAACTCTTCATCCCAGTGAATTAACTCCAGCAATTTCTCATTTAATTAGTTATGGAAATAAGTTGGCACAACAACAACCAGATTCTGAAGCCAAACGAAGTTTAAGTAACTCTTTTTGGACAGGAGAAGAGCAACTACCATTTAGACTGGTTGTCCTTGAAAATATCCTCGAGACATTACGAACTCCTGCTAAAGTATCAACTTCTAAAGTCAGATAGAAATACGTATGGCAACCAAACAGACAACTGCTCAATATATTCTAGATTTAGTATCCTCCGTTGGAAATGTGAGAGTTACTAAAATGTTTGGAGAATACGCCCTCTATTGTGATGACAAGGTTGTCGGGCTTATATGCGATGATCAATTATTTATTAAATATACTGATCCTGGCAAAGATTTTGCAGATGGGCGATATGTTGAAGGGTTTGCCTATCCAGGAGCTAAACCATCAATGAATGTGAGCGAAATGTTTGATGATCAACAATTTCTCTGTGACCTTGTCCGAATAACCTCACAGGCATTACCTCTTCCAAAACCTAAAAAATCTAAAAAGATAGCTTCTGAAGAGAAAATCCGATAACTAACCAAAAGAATACTTCTTCGGCTATACCGACGACATTTGTCTGAGATTGAATAGAATATAACAGCAGCACAAAAAATAACATCTTCCACCAGGCAGAATCGCCGTGTGCTTGCGAATTTTTCCATACTCGATGTAAAGAATGGTAGAGTAGTCCAACAAAAAGAATTCCTCCACTTAGACCAGTGGTGACCAAATATTCCAGTACACTACTGTGAGCTTTATCGACGTAGACGTCTTGAGAAAGATGATACGGCCAATCTATTGCCGTAAATGCATAGTCAACATTTGCCCATCCCCACCCTAACAAAGGACGTTGTAAAAAAGCTAAGGTTAATTTAGTAAATATTCGCTGTCGACTTTCTGCATTCACCGAAACCGGAAGATTATTCTGTTGCCACCAGATATATCCTCCCAGACAGATAATTCCTATCAAAAATAATCCTAAAAGAGGGACTATTTTTTTAACCCGCTGCCTATACTCGGAGAGTACAAAGAGTAACAGTACAAAAATAACACTTAAGATACTACCCCAGGAATGTGTCAACATTAGGGCAATAGATTGAATACTCCCCAAGATAATTGCAAGTTGTTTTTGATCTGATCTACCTCGGAGATAAACATAGAGATAAAAGGGAAAGGTTATCGCTAAAAACCCACCCAGAAAATTCGGTTGACCAAAGGTAATACCATAAGCTCCATTCCAAGAAGGGAAATAAGGTACCATGACCCATGATGAAAGAGCAGTATAGATAGTAAATAGACTCATCAGGCCGGAACCGACAAGGACTGAGGCAACCAAATATTTGTTCCAACCTTTGGGATAGATCGCCCCTACTATAAAGGAAAATCCCACAAATTTAGCTAGTGTTATCAGGCCATCTCCACGATAGATATTCCCTGTAAAACTCTTCAAAACATCAACCCCTAATAACGAACTTATGATGGCAATTAATAAGAGTCCAAGAACAAAAAAACTTCCTCGCTTGTCTAGAAAAATTGATCTTGTACCCAAAAAATAGATTAAACCAATAAACGATAAACCCTCTACCCATCGATGAACAAACCAGACTCGAGGAATTTCAAAAGGTATAGAAGCGTTACTCCAATATATAAAAGGGAGAGCAATAAGGCCAAGCAGGAGAACAACTGTAAATAAGCTCTGTAATTTGACAGGGAGCATAAAAAGACCTATAATGTAT
>JBGALL010000068.1:0-9962 GCA_044223895.1 Candidatus Woesebacteria bacterium | reverse complement strand
TAATCCAAAAGGTCCACCTGCGAGTCCTAAACCCGTTCCAATAGCCGTTCCGATTCCTGCAGACCAGGTGACTATACTCGTTCCTAGAATTCGCTCTACCAGACCTCCAAAGTCTGAAAAATTATTCGGGAAGATGATGCCAATAGCATCGTTAACATTTCCATTTAAGAAAACATCTTGAGTAACATAATTGGTTGTTGGTGTCCCTAAAAATCCTGTAGTTGCTCTGGTTGCTGGAAGGAGATTCGCAGATGAAAAAACTCCGTAGACTAACAACAGCACAACATACAAAAGATCAATTAATAAAGCTACGATTGCATAAGAGAAGGTTATTAATACTAATGAAATGATAACCCGAGGGAGAGCGTCTTGAATGGTGACCACTGTCTGAGGATCTATTTTCCTGCGGAACATAACCATAAAACCTACCGCAATAAGTGCCAGTGAAAGCATTAAATAAGCGATGTTTCGAAATATTTTCCACATGCTGAGGAGAGGAGCCAGTCCAGAAAATCCAACTCCTTGTGCCATTGCTTGCTTTGGCAAAAATCCTAACGAACGTCCAGTATCATTAACCCACAAAGCGAGATCAGCGGGTTGATTATGAATCATGGCAATATTAGCATTGGCTACTTGAGGAATTAGTCCAAAATTTGGATTCATTGCTATATATGCAGGAGGACCATCTCCAGAGATCATCATATATAACCAATTGGTGGTATACCCTAAATTAGAGCCACCAGCAGGTCCCAAAGAAATAGCATCAGCTGTCAAGGTATCGTTATAGTCTTGTTTTGTTTCCGGTAACCCTGGGAAAGGGTTCCATGCATAGGTTTTGTGGAAAATAGGAGTAGTAAATAAGAGAGAGGCTGTGATTATTGATAACAGAAAAACAAAAAATTTTTGTTTCATAAAATGTACCTTTATTGTTGGCCTGGAATTGTAAATCCAGTTGTATCAACTCCAGTAATTGCCTTTATCAATAGTAGTATAAGGTATGCACTAACAATAACAACTACCCCAATTATAGCATAGGTTATGGTGTTTCTCGCTTGCTCAAGTTTTTTGGGGTCACCTCCGGAAGTCAGGAAGAGAAAGCCTCCCACAACAAACATTAAGAAGAGAGCTACTCCGCCTAACTGTACAACCCCAACTACAACATTACGAAAAAGGGGAACTAAGCATTGTATTGTGGCAACATCTCCATCAGGTCCGCCCATACATCCTGAGGTAGCCCACGGCTGGGCTGCAAATACTCTGCCAGGTGTCATCGCCGCAAACCCTGCGAGTAAAGGAAGTCGCTGGAACCCACGAGAAATAAATGTTCTCACAGAAATAAATTTCAATAGTAAATTTTGGTTAGGATTAATAACCAACACCTATATCGAGTCCACTTAGGAAGTTGATACCTAAGAAGCTGCTTACCAAGATCATAATTGCGTAAGCTGCGGCTACGACAATAAGACCGACGATAGCATGGGTGATCTTATTTCGAGCTGCTTCCATTCCAGCTTTATCTCCACCAGAAGTAATCCATTGGATACCACCAAGGACAAGATAAATAAAAGCTAAAATAGCTGAAATAACTAAAAGGGCATTTACTGCACCACTGATAAGTGTTCCAAGACTGGTAATTTTAAAATTAGGACCCTGTTTTAGAGGTATAGCTGTCCCTTGAGCGAAAACTTTTGGAATTAAATTCATATACTTCCTCCTTATAAATTCTTCAAAATTAAGTATATCATGTAACTAAAATACTTTCAATTAATACTAGTGTTTCGTGTTTTGTTCTTCCTGTCAAGCTAGGAAATCTTTTAGTTTAGGGTAGGGAACTGGAGATTAGTTACGTCAATCCCCAAGAAGCTACCTACCAAGATCCACACAGCCCAGGCTGCTGCAACAATTACCAATCCTAATATCGCGTTAGTAATTTTGTTCCTGGCTGCTTCTAAACCAGACTTATCTCCACTGGCTGTAATCCACTGTACACCGCCTAAAATTAAGTACAAAAATGCCGCAATTACCGCTACTATAAATAACACGTCAGCAATCCCGGAAACTAATTTCCCGGCGGCACTTAGACCGTTTAATGGTGTAGGATTTCCTTTACCACCTAAGGTTCCAGGAAGAATAGGGTTGATAAGTTGTGCTAAAGCTCGTTCTTTCATTGTAGTTTGAGATTGCTAATGAATGTACCCATAGATCCGGTTGAGAGTAAGAAATCGATTCCTAAGAATTGACTTACCAGTGCCAAAATTGCCCAGCCTGCGACGACGATAATTAGTCCAATAAAGGCGTTGGTTATTCTCTGTTGTGCCTGTTCAAGTCCATGTTTGTCTCCACCACTACTAATCCATTGAACTCCGCCAATAATGAAATTAAATAAAAACCAAATACCTGCTGCAACAGTCATAACCCCAATTATTGAAGAAACTACCTTCGTAATCGCTTGAAGAGCCAATTCTGGACCAGATAGTCCTGCAAAAGGACCGAGTCCTTTCCCATCTCCCGCTATTGATCCTCCTAATTGAGTTTGAGCAAATATTTTTTCCATATAAGTTTACGGTGTGTATACCTGTGGCCTGAGCATGAAAAATGGATCTCCCATAATAAGATATCCAAATAAAACAGCCAACGCAAACGAACCTACCATCAAGATTAGACCGAGCAATGAATACCAGATACGATCCCAGGCTGATTGGATAGCTTTAGCATCACCGCCCGCCATCATATATTGAAACCCAGCAATTACAAAGTTTAAAAAAGCCAACATCCCTGCTACCACGAAAAATAGCCTTAAGCCATTGCCAATAAGAAGCGCCAAACCTTTTCCACTGGTATTAATATCTCCATATTTGTTGGGAACTTTACTGGTAATAGATCCAAATACGTTTTCAGTTTGCGCAAAAGCCTTGGGAATAAGTACAGAAAATATAGTATTCATAATTATTTATAAAAGTTTAATGGATTTACTCCTAGAACTAGACCAATAAGGTTGACAATCCAGTAAGAGAAAATGATAACCAGTAAACCAACTACCGCCATGGTCAGGGTTTTTTTGCCTGATTCCATGCGTTTGGGATCTCCTGATCCTGCACCCATGATTATAGCAAATCCACCAACAACAATAAAAATAAAAGCTAATAAACCAGCCAAAACGAAGGCGTTTGAGGTAATAACCGATACAAGGCTTCCAATATCTTTGAAACTATTTGCGGGAGAGAAGGGGGTGACCATATCACATGGCTTACCATTGCTGGATGATCCAATACAGGTTGAAAGGGCAAATACGCGTTCCATGTGCTAGTATTATAGCACTAAATATTATGGATGACCAAACGTTAGTCGATCGAATTTTAAATCGAGAAGAGCGGGCGTTATATGAGTTTTATGCTCGGTATAAAGGAAAATTATTCCTTTTTATCCATAGAAAAGTAGACAAAGAATCAGATTGTGAAGAAATTTTGCAGGATACCTTATTTGCTTTTCTGGAAGCCTTGCGCGATTTTCATGGAAAATCGAGCGTAAAAACCTTTCTCTTTTCTATTTGTAGTCATAAAATTATCGATTACTATCGAAGAAAAAAACTGAAGCATATTGTCTTCTCTCAGCTTCCTCAATTGGAAAACTTAGTATCACCGCTTATTCAGCCTGAAGAAGCCCTCGATAAAACCCTTATCAAAGAAAAAATTTCCCGCGTATTTGCCGAAATTTTACCGCGGTATCGAGAAATTCTGGTATACAAATATGTAGAAGGACGTTCTGTAGAGGATATTGCGAGTATTTTACGACTAAGTTTTAAGAGCGCTGAATCGCGATTATTTAGAGCCCGAAAAGCCTTTGTTGATAGCTACACATCAATGTAATATGTCTGATCTATTGTATGAAAAACTAGTCAAACATTGGGAAGAGGTTACCGAAGTCCCTCTACAAACGGTTGGTCCTCTTACTCCTGTGTATAAAGAAGTAACCAAAAGATTAAAAATAATGCCCTGGCCGATGATCTTTTTAGTTAGTATTATCTGTGTTAGTGGTGTGTATCTCTTATTAGGATCAACGATAACCTTTGTGGTAACTCTTTTACAGCGCGGGTTTTAAGGATCTTCTCCGACTAATATGACATGGATCTTATTGGTGACGGAACTTTAGCTGCTTTAGTCTTTTCGAAACATTTTCTGGGAATTATCATCTACATCCCACTAAACCCTACCACACATAATTGATCATGGTGTAGATAAGAATTGTATATTTGATAATCTGTTGTGCCTATTTCGCCCTCGCATCGGTGGTAAAACGGCTTCATTTCATCCTGTCTTGTTAACGAAACAATTTGTAGTTCTTGTCGGCAGTGCTATCCTAGGATTTTCACTTGCCATTTTTATTAGTATTATTGTAAACATTCGACCCAGAAATTTTCATTCCAGCGAGTGCTCTGCAGGTCAGATATACCTTTATCATCACAGTCATTTGGTTTTTGATAACATCTTTTCTGTATGTTATCCTCCCACCGCCGCGAACAAAGTTTTTGGGGTAGGTTTAGTCTTTTATACTGCTATTGCGTTATTTTCTTGAAAAAGCAGAATTGTATTATTTGACCTACGATTCGCTAAAACTTGATTTAATAAAATTATTGGTAACGGCGATCTACGTTCTTACAGGTATTTAGCATTTGTATGTACAAATTAGGAATCCTCCGAGTTCCATTTCTATGAAATTACGAAATTTTTCATCAGTCGCTGATCGACGAACATCAATAGAAAACGATAAACAGGTATCTCTAAAACAGATAGGGAGTTTTTTGCTGATGAATTGTCATGTCAACCAAACATTGTGAAAACATGATTGGTGCAGCCCTAAATTCCTCTTGGTTTAGCTGGACCACTTACAATTTCAACTGTTTGTCTTGAACCAGAGAACACCTCATATTATATTCCCCTAGCAACGACTGAAGGCGCCTTGATAGCCTCTACAAATCGTGGTTGTAAAGGCATAACCGAGTCTGGTGGTGCGATTGTGCGAGTAGAGCGTGTTGGAATTACCAGAGGTCCGGTATTTAAAACCAGATCTCTTGAGGAAAGTTTTTCATTGCGTTCCTGGATAGATTCACACAGTAATGAAATTAAATTAACAGCAGAATCTACCTCATCACATTTGCGATGTACAACTTATACAGTGCAAATTGTTGGAAATTTAGTATTTATTCGGTTTGTGTTTGATACGCAAGATGCAATGGGAATGAATATGGCGACCATCGCTACACAAGCTATCGCGGATTTGATTGAAAAGGAAACTACTTTTCGTTGTTTGGCCATCTCAGGAAATTTCTGTACGGACAAAAAACCATCGTGGCAAAATGTTGTCTTAGGACGAGGCTATCGCGCATGGAGTGAGATATTAATTCCGACAAAAGTACTTGCAGACATTTTTACTGTTACCTCTGATAGTTTATTTGAGGCTTGGGAAGCAAAATGTTTAATCGGAAGCACGATCTCTGGTTCAATAGGAAGTAATGGTCATGCGGCTAATATTGTCGCTGCATTATTTCTGGCAACAGGTCAGGATATTGCTCATGTAGTAGAAGGCAGTTCCACGATAACAACCATGGAAAAAATAGATCAAGGAATCTTTGTCCGGGTTTTTATGCCGAGTGTCATTGTTGGCACTGTGGGTGGAGGAACGGGTCTAGCTACCCAAAAAGAATCATTGCAACTTTTAGGCCTGTATGGAGGTAAGGATGGTAAAAATGCTGAAACCTTTGCAGGAGTAGTAGCTGCGTCAGTCCTGGCAGGTGAACTCTCTGAATTAGCGGCGTTAGCCTCCGGGAGTTTGACGAAAGCTCATCAATCTTTAGCTCGAGGAAAATAATATGGTAGGAATAGTTAATTATGGAACCTATATTCCACGCAATCGTTTAAAAACGGTAGATATCGCTCGTGCCTGGGGGAAAATTGGTGGCGACGTGGAATCCTCTTTAGGCATTGCTGAAAAATCAGTATCCTCTTCTGATGAAGATGCGGTTACTATGGCCGTTGAATCTGCACAAATCGCTTTAGCCAATCTTCAACCTGAATCTCTAGAAGCTATTTTTGTTGGCTCCGAGAGTCATCCTTATGCAGTAAATCCGACCGCAACTATAGTCGGAGAGTTTTTGGGTGTTGGAAATAATTATTTAGGTGGAGATTTAGAATTTGCCTGCAAAGCGGGAACTGCAGGTATGCAAGCTATCGCTGGGTTGGTTAATTCAGGACAGATAACCATGGGTATGGCTATCGGTACTGATGCAGCCCAAAGTAAACCTCACGATGCTTTAGAATATGCATCGGCATCTGCTGCAGTCGCATATGTGATGGGGGAAAATACTCACTATCCTGTTCTGGCCCGACTGATTGAATACACATCTTACTCATCAGATACTCCTGATTTTTGGCGTAGAGATGGAATACGTTATCCTTCTCACGCTGGTAGATTTACTGGTGAACCAGCCTATTTTGCTCATGTCATGGGAGCAGCCAAACGTTTATTTGAAAAAACTCATTGTACTCCTGGAGAAATAGCCCACTGTGTTTTTCACATGCCCAACGGTAAATTTCCCCGCCAAGTTGCCAAACGTTTAGGATTTGATGAAAAGCAATTAACCCCATCGTTAACAGTCGACTATATTGGCAATCCTTACTCAGCCTCATCAATGTTGGGATTGGCTGCTACCTTAGATATCTCCAAACCAGGAGAAAAAATATTTATGGTCTCTTATGGTTCTGGGGCAGGAAGTGATGCATTCCTATGGGAAGTTACGGAAGAAATTACAAAGAAAAAAGATATTGGTTTAGTTAAAAAACAAATAGCTGAAAAAAGATATGTTGATTATCTTCAATATTTAAAATTAACACACAAAATATGAAAGTTTTTATAAAAGGTGTTGCTACTACAAAATTTGGAGAACTATGGAATATCTCTCCACGCGCACTAGCTGCAGAAGCAGTAGAAGGGGCAGTTCACGATTCACAATTAGAAAAAAAAGATATTCAGGCACTTTTTGTTGGCAACATGCTCTCAGGAATTCTAGGTGGGCAAGAACATTTAGGATCTTTTTTTGCGGATAGTCTAGGTCTTTCTGTCCCAGCCTTTAAAATTGAAGGTGCCTGTGCTTCCGGAGGATTAGCCACTCATATGGCCGTAATGAGTGTTTTGTCTGGCCAGTATCAAACAGTATGTGTCTTAGGAGTAGAAAAAATGACCGATCATAAACCAGAGGATGTTGCCTCAGCTTTAGCAGGTGCTGGAAGTGACGAAGAGCGGGTAGCAGGTTCTATTTTCCCGGGATTATATGCCATGTTAGCCCGGGCACATATGAATAGCTATGGAACTACAGCAGAGCAAATGGCTGCAGTAGCTGTAAAAAATCATTTCCATGCAAGTCTCAATCCTAATGCTCAATTTAAAAACTTGTTGACAGTCGAAAAAGTTCTAAAGAGTAGTATGATTGCTGATCCCCTTCATTTATTAGATTGTTCCCCAATATCTGATGGTGCCTCCGCTCTGATAATTTCTAGTCTTTCACCTGATAAGGAAAAGAGTATAGAGATTGCAGCTAGTACTGTTGCCACTGATACCTTAGGAATAGCTGGGAGAAAGTCATTAACGGAATTAAAAGCTACTCGCGAGGCTGCAAAAAACGCCTATCAGTTTGCTAATATACAGCCTAAAGATATAGATGTCGCCGAAGTTCATGACTGTTTTACTATTGCCGAAATTTTAGCCATGGAAGACTTAGGGTTCTTTGAAAAAGGGAAAGCTGCCAATGCTATTGAACAAGGGGAGACCGCGTTACTTATGTCAAAACATTTCATTGTAAACCCTACCGGTGGATTGAAAGGGTGCGGACATCCAGTGGGAGCAACTGGAGTTAAGCAGATCGTTGAATTAACTGAGCAATTACGGGGAGAAGCGGGCAAAAGACAGGTTGAAAATGCTCATTACGCCTTAGCACATAATGTTGGTGGAAGTGGAGCAACCGCCGCTGTCCATATTCTAAAAAATAATCTTTAATTATATGAATAGTCCAGTAAAATTGTGGCGAAACCAAAAAAGAATTCGTACTTTCTTATCCAAAACGGGAACTATCTTAACGTGGACAATGATCTATGTACCACCAGCCGGTTTTTCTTCTTACGCTCCATATCCTATTGCGGTTGTCGAATTAGAAAATGGCGAGAAAATAACTGCCCAACTGGTGGATTATGATCCAAGTCATTTAATTGTTGGACAAAAAGTTATAACCATTCTTAGAAAAATTATGGAACCAACAACTGACGGGGTAATTCCTTACGGTATAAAAGTCAAACCTATTTCCGACAATCTATGATAACTGTATCAGCACCAGGAAAGATTCATTTAATGGGAGAACACGCTGTTGTTTATGGAAAACCCGCATTATTGAGTGCAATTAATATGAGACTAAGAGTTTCGGTTATGGAAAGTAAACAACAGTCACATGAAATTCATGTGGAAGATCCCGATGCTCAGGCATTTATCTTGCATGCTGTGGATATTACTACTCGTCATTTTAAGCTGACAGCTCCTCCATTCCTTGATATATCAGTTCAGTCAGACATACCCTTTGGATATCATTTAGGCTCCTCTGCATCTTTGGCGGTGGCAACTGTAGGAGCTGTGAGTTATTTCCTAAAAAAATTATGGAATCCAATAGAAATTAACCAATTAGCCTATGAAGTAGAAAAAAAACAACATGGTAATCCCTCTGGTGGCGATAATACTGCCGTTACTTTTGGTGGTTTTGTCTGGTATCGAAAAGAGTTGGAATTTTTAAAAAGCATGTGGCAACTTCCATTCCGGCCAGCAAAAAACCTTAATCATTTTTTCTTAATAAATACAGGTAAACCGGAAGAAACAACTGGAGAAATGGTACAAAAAGTGTCAGTCACAGTAAAAAAACATCCCCGAGAAATGGAAAAAGTATTTTCTGAGAACGAAATTCAAACCAAACTGGTGGCTCTCGCCCTTAAAGAAGGGAACGAAGATCAATTAATTCAAGCAATCCAAAAAGGTGAGCAGACACTGGAAGCAATGGGGGTTGTTAGTGACCATGTCAGATCTTTAATTCGCTTAATAGAACAAGAAAAAGGAGCGGTAAAAATTTTAGGTGGAGGGGGACAAAAAGGAGCCGTAGGATTTCTATTATGTTATCATCATGTGCCTGAGAAAATTGAACACCTTTGTAAACAATATGGATATTCGATTCAGCGGATCGAGTTAGGAGAAGAGGGTGTGAGGTTAGAAAAAAAATAATACCAATTACATCATATGACTACCATCTCAGCCCCAGGAAAACTCATGTTATTTGGAGAACATGCTGTCGTTTATGGATATCCTTGTATTGTCACAGCTGTCTCGGAACGTTTATTTCTGACAATAAAAGAAACACATACTGAAACTATTGAAATTCAAGCACCTCAGGTAAAAGATACTCGTTTTGTTGACAGGGCGATTGCGAATACTCTATCAGATTTGAATATCCATCATCATGGGTTATGGATTTCAACAGACAATAAATTCTCTACGATAAATGGCTTTGGTTCTTCTGCCGCGGTCACGGTATCTGTGATTAAAGCTTTATCTACACTATTCAAAAAAGAATTATCAGAAAGACAACTCTTTGATATTGCCTATAAAACGGTCATTGATGTCCAGGGAGTGGGGTCTGGTTTTGATGTTGCGGCCTCAACCTATGGTCAGACATTACTGTTTAGAAAAGCTGGTCAGGAAATAACTCCCTTGAGTGCTGATTTTTCTACAACCCGTTTCCTTGTTGCCTACACCGGAATAAAAGCAGATACAACTTCTATGGTAAAAGAAGTAGCTCAAAAAAAAGAGCAGTATCCCGAAAAAATTGATCGAATATTTGAGGCAATTGGGGCATTGGTAATTCAAGCGAAAGAAAGAAT
>JBGALL010000067.1:0-9652 GCA_044223895.1 Candidatus Woesebacteria bacterium | reverse complement strand
TATAGGTACTTTGATTTATTTTTACCAGTTCCCGAATCCGCAAACGGTAATTGTACCAGAAAGCCCAGCACCTATTGTTCTCCCCTCTCGTTCCTTTCCTACAACATCAGCAGGTGATGAATCGTGGAGTTTGGTATTAACAGGAGATATCATTCCCGCCAGAGTAGTTAATCAACAAATGATAGCTAAGAACGATTTTGACTGGCCGTTACGGGAAATAGCTCCGGTCCTCAGTGATGCTGACATAACTCTGGCAAATTTAGAAGCTCCACTACTTAGCAATTGTCCGCTGACAAATGAGGGATTTAAATTTTGTGGTGATCATCGCTTTAGCCACGCCCTGAAACAGAGTGGTGTAGATATTGTGAACCTGGCGAACAATCATTCACTCAATTATGGTTGGGACGGGGTATTGGAAACCCATAAACATTTAGAGGAGCAGACCATATCCTGGACAGGATTTACTCAAGAAGGACCTAGTAAACAAACTACGTTACGTATAAAAGGGATGAAAATTGGATTTTTAGGATACAATGCCGTTGGTCAACGACTGACGGAAGATATTGGTCAAGAGATAGCCAGTTTTAAAAAAGCCGTTGATTTCTTAATAGTTTCAGTTCATTGGGGAAAGGAATACGAGAGGTTCCCTGTAGCTGATAGATCAATGGCCCCTGATGATCCCAAAGAATGGGGGAAAAAATTTATCGATTGGGGTGCTGATATTGTGGCTGGTAATCACCCCCATTGGTATCAACCTGTTG
Organism: Candidatus Woesebacteria bacterium; assembly: GCA_044223895.1. Lineage (GTDB taxonomy): Bacteria > Patescibacteriota > Microgenomatia > UBA10105 > UBA927 > CAKZSU01. Next base: position 8,891 of record JBGALL010000067.1, on the reverse strand, counting down.
AATGGTATCAGGGAAAACCAATCTTTTATGCCTTAGGGAATACAGTCTTTGATCAAGAGTGGAGTTCAGAAACGAAACAAGGATTTTTGGTCAAATTAATAGTGGAGAATAATCACATCACCCCTCAATCACTGACCTACTTTCCTATAGGGATTCGTCATTATGGTCAGGCATATCTATTGGAAGGCAAAGAAAAAGAAGAGATTATATCGTTCTTAACTCATCACTAATCTCTATTCCCCAGGATGACTCAGTGTAAAAATGGTTGTCTGGAAATAAAGGCAATTATTTCTTGTGCCTGATTATTTAAGTCCATTCCAAATAATTCTTTGACAATTTCGCCTTCTGGGCTAATAATGAAGGTTTTTCTCTGTGTCCCTAGGAATTCTCTACCCATAAACTTTCGTGGACCCCAGGCTCCATAAGCCTTTAATGTCTCCGTGGTACTATCTGATAGTAAAGGAAAATTTAAGGAAAATTTATCAATAAATTTCTGATGCGATTTGCTTGAATCTTTGGAAATTCCTACGACAGCGATTCCGTTTTCTTTTAAAAGATGCATATTATCACGGAAATTACAGGCTTCAGTCGTGCAGTTGGGTGTATCATCCTTAGGATAGAAATAGATCACCAACCAAGTGCCTTTATAATCATGTAAGGTATGAATGGTACCCATTTGATCTGGAAGTGAAAAATCTGGTGCTTTCATATTTTGTTATTTTATCAGTTTCTATATCAATTACACGACATCTTATATCAGTAACATCAAATGAGAGATTATCAATTGTATTCTCCATTAAGGAAATTATTTTTTCATTCTTTATGCAGGGTGATTCATTTTGTGATAGTGTAGTTCAGTATGACTGGGCGCACTCATGATTTAGCTGCATTTACTCTCCTCAATCTTATCTTTATTTCTATTCCCACCCCCACAATGACTATTGCAACCCTTGTGGCTGGATTAGGGGGATGTTTTATCGGTGGTTTGTTCCCTGATATCGATCAGCCAACTGCCGATTTGTATCGTAGGTTACCTGCTGGAAATGTATTTGGACGCATGGTAGCTCCAATCCTTGGTAGCCATCGATTTATCTCACATTCATTCTTAGGAATTTTTGTCATCGGGTATGTAATGAACAAGTTTTTAGAAAAAGTAGGAAGGACCTTCATGATTGGCTTTGTATCACATATTTTTATGGATATGTTAACCAAAGAAGGGGTCCCTCTGATGTTTCCCTTTGGGTGGAGATTTGGGATTCCCCCAATTGCCAAGTTCAGGGTTAAAACTGGTGGGCTTTGGGAAAAAGGAATTATCTTCCCTGGTTTAATGATTCTCAACGGGTTTATCGTCTATCAATACCATCAAGTATTTCTCTCCTTTTTCAAACAATATATCCATTAGTAGAATACATCTATGTTTGATACTGCTGAGATAGATTCTGTCTAATTTCCTGAGGAAGAACAATGTACAAAAATATGAAGTGGTAATTTAGTTGAAGAATATGAATAATTATTTTCTGAACGTAGGGAAAAAGGCCGGGGTGTTTCGTTTGTACTGTTCATAGGCATCATTCCCCTGATAGTGCTGTTCGAGCATGGTTACTCCCGAAACCTTCATCAACATAAATGTTATTAGTATTGGACTAACTATTGCGATTAATCCTACAGGGGTTGAAAGACTGAATAGCCATATCCCCCACCACATGGTTGCTTCTCCAAAATAATTTGGGTGACGGGTCAAACTCCACAAACCATGGGTCATAACTTTCCCTTTATTTCTAGGGTTATTCTTAAAATTACTGAGTTGCCAGTCCCCTACTACCTCAAAGAAAAATCCTATCCCCCAAACTATTGCACCTAATACTTCTATTACCCTTAATCCATCTGTTCTAAAAACAATCACCCCAATGGCTGAAAAAGCAATAATTTGTAGTAATGCTCCCTGGAGTACAAATAATTGTAGATAACTTTTTAACAAAAAATTTCCTTTCCAGGCTTGCCGAAATTGGCTATAACGTTTATCTTCTGGCTTGCCTTTGTTCCTTCTAAATATGTGATACGCCAATCGTAGACCCCAGATAGATACGAAGAATGAGACCAGCAAACTGGGTAAAGAAAAATTGTAGGTTAAGGCCAAGGCCACATCAACAGCAATGACGAACCCAAGACCCCAGAAAACATCTAAAATACTATTGTTTTTTATAATTTGAGCCAGAAAAAAGACACCGGATATAGAGCTGAAGATTACAATTGAGATAATACTTAAAACAATATATGACATAGTACCATCTTATTGTACTCGATGGTGAATAAAAATGGTAGCCACTTTCTAAGGTATCACGTTCTTGGGGAGTAAACGACGAACCACTGATATTTGGTGTAGTAAAGGTTTACAAACTGCTATAAGTCTGCTTTACTGCTCATATAATTCTGATATCCATCATTGCCGTCGGTATTTCGAAAGGTATGGATATACTGATAGTTCGCCGATACGCAAGCTAAAATGTCATCAGCCATCAACGGTGATTTACTATTAACTTCTATCATTAAATGTCTCGCAATATGACTAAATGGTGCAGATGGTAATCCTGTTTTCCAATTAATTTGATCGGTTGGTTCATAGTAAGGGAGTTCGATAAAGGATCTGGTGTCCAGGTTATTTTGACAATAGATTCGTTTTCTGCCTTGTTTATTACTATTCAATTCTATCTCTTTGGTGTTTACAGTTTCTCCGAAAAAAAAGGGTATTTGTATTTCGTGTTGTTGTGCAAAATCTAGGACATCGGATCTCATGTGATCAAAGATTGAATGAGAGAGTCCGTTCTGGCGATACTCTGGTCTGGTAAATCTCCATTCTATGGCTACTGCGTAGGTATTTTCTACACCACACCTTTCGAGGGGTACTAATCCACAGGCAAGAAAGGAAGCAATTTTCCCTTCTGGATTTTCAGCAATATATACAGGGTACACTAATGGTGAATACTGTCCTAAAAATGCTTGTTGCGCCCAATCGAGATCTTCAATGTCATCTGCATGGAAATGATCAGTAATCAATTGGTTGATCTCCCCAATCCGAGGAAGTTCATCAGGTGTTAACCGATGGATGCGAAGGCTCTCAGTACTCATGCACTTATTCTGTTTGGGTAAGACAGGTTGCTGATGCTACAGTGTCAGACGCTCCAGCCGTAAATCTCATTAAGATAACGCCACTGGTTGCTCTGCCTAATTTCGGTATCGAGGCAGCTGGCAATTTAACAACTTGGCCTTTGGCTGAGGTAATGATAATACTTTCGGTATTTTGTGGCATGAGTTGAGAAACGACGACTTTTCCGGTTTTATCTTTCACAACTGCAACCTTGACTCCTTGACCACCACGTTTCTGTTTGGGGAAATCACTTACTGGTGTTTTCTTACCAATACCCCGCTCCATAATGGTTAAGAATTCTAAGCCTTTGACATCTTTGGGAATGATATCGAGTGAAACGATGTAATCTTCTTTTGGTAATAAGATCCCTCGGACACCCATAGTATCTCTACCGGTTGCACGGACTTCTTCTTCCTTAAAGCGGATTGATTTACCTTCATGAGTCCCCAGCAAAATGTCATCTGTTCCTGAACTAATCTTTACTAATGTTAACTCGTCACCAGATTCGAGCTTGATTGCTAGTAATCCACTGCGACGAATATTTTCATATTCAGATAGTTTCGTTTTTTTGACAGTTCCTTTACTGGTTGACATGAAAATATATTATGCACCGTTTAGTTTTTGATCAGATCTTATCAGACTATAGGTAAGTACGGAAGTTACCCGTTCACCAGATTCAATATTTACCAAATTAACGATTGCCTGACCTTTGGACTGTCGCGACGATTCTTGAATATCCCATACACGAACTTGGTATACTTTCCCGCGGTCCGTAAAGAACAGCATGTTATCGTGGGTTTGAGCAGTAATAATTCTTTCAATTCCATCTTCATCTTTGGTGGTCATTCCCACAACTCCCTTGCCTCCCCGTTCTTGGGTTTTGAAGGTCGATTTTGGCATTCGTTTAATATACCCGGAACTACTCATGGTGATAATCACATCTTCGTTAGGGATTAGTTGTTCATCGGTAAATTCACCCAATTTACTCTTAAATACTTTGGTTCTGCGAGCATCACCATATTTATCTTTGATTTTTTCAAGTTCTTCTTTGATAACTTTTAACATCTTGTCTGGATGAGCCAAAAGGTCCAGAAGATAGGCGATGGTTTCACGGATCATGGCTAATTCGTCTTCAATTTTTTGGCGTTCAAGAGCTGCCAGTTTTCGCAACTGCATATCCAGGATGGCTGTAGCCTGAATATCCGACAACTTAAATTTGGTCATCAATTTTTCTTTAGCAGCTTCTGCATTTTCACTACTACGGATAATTTTGATAACTTCTTCGATATGATCTACAGCAATCTTTAACCCTTCGAGTATGTGTTCTCGAGCACGAGCTTCTTTCAGTTCATATTCGCTGCGGCGACGGATAACATTCATTCGATGCTTCAAATATTGTTCCAAAATCAGTTGGAGCGTTACAGTTTGGGGAGTATTATCTACTAATGCGACCATATTGACGGGAAAGGTCGTTTGAAGTGAGGTTAATTTATATAAATTATTTAATACTTGTTTTGGACGAGCATCGCGTTTAAGTTCTACGACGACTCGGATTCCATGGCGATCGGATTCATCTCGTAAATCAGAAATACCTTCTATTTTCTTATCTTTGACTAAATCAGCTATTTTGGTAACCAATAAGGCTTTATTTACCTGATACGGAAGTTCAGTAATAATGATTGCTGACTTTCCATTATTCATCTCTTCAATTTCAGCTTTTCCTCGAAGAGGAATTCTCCCTTTGCCGGTAGAGTACGCTAACTTTATTTCTGAAGCATCATATATATTTCCTGCGGTTGGGAAATCAGGACCTTGGATGTGTTCCATCAGTTCATCAAGACTTATTTCATAAGACAATAGTGGACTTCGTTCGGTTCCTTCAGGTTCGTTATCACTTGGTTTGGATGGCTCAGGCACGTTGCCAATTTTCGCTCGACTTATCATGAATATCAGCGCATTGATAACTTCCGTCAAATTGTGTGGCGGAATTTTGGTTGCCATACCCACAGCAATACCTTCTGATCCCATGAGCAACAAATTAGGAAGCTTGGCGGGAAGATAATCCGGTTCATCGATAGTATTGTCAAAGTTTGGGGTAAAGGTAACCGTTTCTTTTTCGATATCTACAAGCATTTCTCCTGAAATAGCTGACAAACGACATTCGGTGTACCGCATAGCGGCGGGAGGATCACCATCTACTGATCCATAGTTTCCTTGTCCATCCACTAAGGGGTATCGCATCGAGAAATCCTGTGCCAAACGTACCATGGCTTCATACACAGCAATGTCGCCATGAGGATGAAATTTACCCAACACTTCTCCAACAACAGTTGCGCTCTTTTTGTATTTTGAACTGTGATACAAGCCCATCTGTTGCATTGCGAACAGAATACGACGATGAACAGGTTTTAACCCATCACGTACATCTGGAAGTGCACGGGCGACAATAACCGACATAGCATAATCCAAGTAGGATCGTTGCATTTCGGTAATAATTTCTGATTGTAAAATTTTTCCAATGTCCATAGATCACCTTACTTCATGCTCTTTTTAATATCAGCCAATGCTTCAGCTTTTCCTTTCCAATCTTTAATCTTTACCCATTTCCCTGGTTCTAATTCTTTGTAATGTTCAAAGAAATGTTTCATTTTGTCTTTGATTGCTTGAGGGATTTCAGAAATATCCTTGTAGACACCATAAATTGGATCTATTTTGACTGTTGGAACTGCAATAATTTTGGTATCAATTCCTTCTTCATCTTCCATTTCTAACATACCGATTGGAACTGCAGGAATCACTACTCCTGGGGCAACAGTTTTGTCACACAAGACCAATACGTCAGTTGGATCTCCGTCATCAGCAATCGTTCCGGGAACAAATCCATAATTAAATGGATAGGAAAAAGCAGTGTATAAAAACCTATCGACAAAGACAATGCCTGAGTCTTTATCTAATTCATATTTTATAGAACTTCCTGCTGGGATTTCTATAAATACATTTACTTGTTCTGGTGCTTTTTTGCCTGCTGTTAAGTTCATAAAATCCTTTCTGCGTCATCCTGAACGAAGTAAAGAATCTTCGAATTGAGATTCTTCGGCTTTGCCTCAGATTGACAACTATTTATACATCCAAATTCGCTGATTTTGCATGGGTCTGGATGAATTTCTTCCGAGGAGGAACTTCATCACCCATGAGCATAGAAAAAACTTGATCTACTTGACTGGCATCACCAATAGTTACTTGGCGAAGAACTCGATTTTTGGGATTCATAGTCGTTTCCCATAATTGTTCTGGATTCATCTCTCCCAAACCTTTATAGCGTTGAATGTTGGGAAGAGTCTTTATACCTTTCCCATGTTCTTTTACTAACTTGTCTCGTTCTTCATCGGAATATGCGTAAAAAGAATTTTTACCAAAGGTTATTTTGTACAACGGTGGTTGAGCTACATACAAATGACCTTTTTCGATAATATAGGGAAGATGGCGATAAAAGAATGTTAATAATAATGTCATGATGTGTTCTCCATCAACATCAGCATCCGTCATAATAACCACACGATGGTAGCGAAGTTTATCGGGATTTAGGGTATCGGAAATTCCCATTCCTAAAGCCACAACTAAAGCCTTGGTTTCTTCGAATTCAATTATTTTATCTAGTCTGGCACGTTCCGTATTTAATATCTTTCCTCGTAGAGGTAATATAGCTTGAAATTTTCGATCACGTCCTTGTTTAGCACTTCCACCTGCGGAGTCTCCCTCAACAATAAATAATTCTGAAATACTAGGATCTTTTTCCTGACAGTCTGCAAGTTTTCCTGGAAGGGTTGCTCCTTCTAAGGCACCTTTACGAATAATTGCATCTTTGGCGGCTTTGGCAGCTAAACGGGCTTTGGCAGCTAAATAGACTTTCTCAAGAATACGACGAGCGTCGGAAGGATTTTCTTCAAAGAAGGTATCGAGTCCTTCTTTGACTGCAGCGTTTACGAATGGCTGAACTTCAGCATTACCCAACTTTCCTTTTGTCTGACCTTCGAATTGCAAATCCATAGAAGGCATCTTTACATAAACGATTGCTGTTAAGCCTTCACGCGTATCTTCACCGGTTATATTATCGGAAGAATCCTTGTTAGCGCCAATTTTCTTGGCATAGTCGTTTATAGCTCTGGTGAGAGCCATACGAAACCCGGTCATATGGGTTCCACCTTCTACGGTATGAATGACGTTGACGTAAGATTCGACATTTTCAGAAAAACTATCGTTATACTGTATAGTCACTTCTATCTGTATATTGCCATCTTCAGATTCTTTGGTGATATATATAGGATCGTGAAGTGTCTCTTTGTTGCGATTTAAGGCTTTAACGAGAGACATAATACCCCCGTCAAAATAATAACTTGCGTGTTCATCGGTCCGTTCATCATGTAAATGAAAATATAATTTAGCAATCAGGTAGGCTCGATCTCTGATTTGTTTTTTGACAGTTTCGAAATTGAGGTTTATACCTTCTTTAAATATCTCTGGATCAAGAAGAAAGGTTGTGGTCGTTCCTGTATCACTTGCTTTGGAAAGAGTCCGGACTGGACTGGTGGGTACACCTTTGCGATAAGTTTGCTCAACAGCTTTTCCGTCACGGTGAACTTCTACGGTTAATTCTTGAGACAAGGCATTGACTACCGAGGCACCTACTCCGTGGAGTCCTCCAGATATTTTGTATGCCTGACCTTCGAACTTACCCCCTGCATGTAATTTGGTCATAACCAATTCCAATGCAGACACTTTATGTTTGGTATTTACATCAATTGGAATTCCTCGACCATCATCACGGACAGTAACACTTTCATCTTTATGGATAGTTACCCAAACATTGGTTGCAAAACCTGCAAGTGCTTCGTCTATAGAGTTATCGACAATTTCATTCAGACAATGTTGTACACCCGCTAGTGAAGTAGATCCTATATACATGGCCGGTCGTTTACGAACCGGTTCTAACCCTTCCAATACTACAATTTGATCACCTTTATATTCGTTTTTTTTATCTGCCATATAATTAATTGATTACTCTAACCTAAGAAGTATTGATCTCTTTTTACGTATACCTGTTTGAAGGGTGTCCTTCTCTTTGTTCAGGATGACGAAGACGTCAATTCTGCCATTCTAGCTGAAGAAAAGATGTTTTGTCTAGTCTTGTGTCCATCTCATCTTTGATTATTGCCCACAGGGAATAGTTAACTGTTTTCCTACGGGGAGCGTACTAGGATTTTTACTTACAGGATCATCCACAGGAATTAAATCTCTAAAACGAAAACCGCTCCCCAAGTATCGCTCTGCAAGGCGCCATAATGAGTCTCCCCTCTGCACTATGTATGAAGGAACACAAGCAATTGGTTGGACAATTTTTTGGATTGTCTCCGAAACATGACCCAATGGTGATGAGTTAGCTAGCTTGGTTTTGGCAACGATTTCTTTTGACCATGAACCAGAGGCACATCCATTCGCACCACGAATTCTGAAATAATAAGTTGTATTTGGGGACAGCTGTCTTACGGTATATGAATGTGCACCTTTTGGAACTACATGGTCAGCCCCGAATTGATATTGGCCTGAAGATAAACCATAGGCGAGCGAATATGAATCAAAAGGATCTTGAGCATCTGTGAAATAGAGAGTAATTGCGTTTGAACCTTCAACTTTGGTTGTCTGAAAACTTGGTGCTGGATCTAACGGTTTCATTTGACCACAAATAGAT
>JBGALL010000066.1:0-9405 GCA_044223895.1 Candidatus Woesebacteria bacterium | reverse complement strand
CCGTCATGTGACGACACAAGAGGGAAATTCGGATTTTAAGGTAGAGCATTCTCTGTATTCTCAAAAGGGAGAGTTTATCATGAATTTTCCAGATACTCTTACTGAATACAGTGTTAATTATGTTGATGAGCAAAACAAAATGATGATTATTGTGGACAACGATGCTACTCAAGAAAATTATCTAAAGATATATTCTGTAGAAAAAGGTCTTTCTCATCCACAACAATTACAAATACTCAAAGAGGGAGAATCTACCCCTCGAAATATTCAATATACAATCACAACCATTTATAGGGATACCATTGTGGCGGCTTCCCTCGAAACTTTTGATCCAGATGCGGAGGATAGGGGTATCCAAGTGCAAACCTTTGATCTTGATGGCAACCCACTATCGACGAAGTATATAGATATTCCCCACGAGTATTTGACAGAAGATTATTACCAACCATTTCTTTGGTCGATGCATGACTCTTATCTCACCTTCTATAAGCAGTCCGGGAGCTTAATTAATATTCCCTTTACCACATCCTAAGAATGGAATTTAGTAAGGATGATTCTATTTATTTCCACAAATTGACTAATTGTTTACTATACAGTCCGGTACCGAACCAACCCCAATTCTGAGTATAACTATTTTGAGGATCATCCCAAAAACTCTTGCCATCGACTTCATAAAATCTTCCTCGTAATTTGAGATTATAATACTCTTTCAAATCAACGGTATCACCAATCATGATCGCACCCAACGATCCTGCATACGCAGGAACTGCTTCGTATTCTACTTTTGGTTGACCATCATGAGAATAGATAGCCACTAACTTCTGATTATCTTTCCATTGTTTAAACAAAAATTCCATCTTTGTTAAATAATCTTTTGCCCGTGGTTCTTGATACCATTGATAGTCGAGAGCAACTCGGAACGGTACCCGAAAAGCATTGTATGAATAATCACTCGAAGAAATTCCTGCTGCTGTGGGCAGACTGACGATACCTCCAGAAGTCACAATACACCATTCGGGTGGTAAGAATACCGATGTTGGGGTATTTAACGACGCCTCGGTGCATTTTCTCAGCATATCGTAACTGGTATCTACTAATTGCATCCAAGGAATCTCAGGTGTTGCTTCTGAAAATATTCTAAAAGCATAGGGTGAAAAATATGATGGATTGATAATTACGCCCTCAGAACTAATTGCCCAGTTTCCAGCAGACAAATAGGGTTTACCATTGATGTAACCAACCTCTTGATTCCAGATTCCTTGAAGAATTTTTTCAGCTTCATCTTTGTATAATTTATTGCTCCATTGTTTGCTGGCGAATAATAGAGAAAGTGCAATATCGATATTTGCATCTGGTGCAGTCCCCAGATCTCCCTCAGCAGTACTTTGGGTTTCAGGAGTCCAGCGCCAGGAAAATAAATTTTCAGAGTTTTGCAGATGTTCTTTGGTCCACTTCCAGACAGCATCAAAGGTTGTTTGATCATTCATCCAGACACTGCGTAACATGGCGTAGGATTGTCCCTCTGAAGTCGATACCTCATTATTACTGTGGTCTACAACTCGGCCGTCTTCGATGAAGGCGGTTTTATACCACTCCCAAGATCGAGCCAGAATTTGCTTTGGGAAAGTAGAACGAAGAATATTGACACTCCAGCCATTTTGTTCAAATGTCTGTACTAAATGTCCAGAAGAGATTGCTTCATGGGTAAGGGGAGACACACCAATATTTAAATCAGCGTTCATCTGCGGAGTTACCGCTACATAATCAATTACTTCGGGGGTATTGTTATACACGCCATCTCGAATTTCTGGATCAAGATCAACTTTCCAATACCAGTTAGAATTTTTGTAGACCTTTTTCCCGGGATTGTTGGGGTCTTTCAAATCAAGATAGGCATAGTTATCAAAAATAAGTACCTCATTTTCTTTTATATTGTTTCGAATCCATTCCAAGGCATCTCGCTGACTTTTGGTTTGGTCAGTGGTATATATATTTTCTCCGCCACTCTGCTGAGGAAAACTTCGACTAATAAATATATATGGTTTATAGAGAAAAATTAATAAACCACTACATAGAGTTAGTACTATAAACGGTACCCATGATCGATGGATAAGTTTTATCAGAAGATTTTCTATAAACATATATCCAGTTCCCAGTAATAACGCCAAGAATGGGATAATAGGAACAACATAAAATTCAATGACAATCCCGCCACGGCCAAGAAAATAAAAGAAGCCTAATGAGGAAAAAAATAAACCAATTAGTAAAAGTACTTGGTGAGCAGCGGTGAAATCATGGATTACTTGTCTTAATGAATGTCGAGAAAATCTCAGCCGGTGTTTTTGTAGATTATGGATGATATAGCGAATACCTATCGATACCAAATAAATACTTTCCAAAATAAATCCACCAAACCCACCCAAGGTCAGTATCGGATCTTGATTGATCCACAGTCTGAAATTACTTCCACTTGCCCAGGTTCCAGAATCAAATAACCCACCCCCTTTACGAGATGCTTGATAGGCGAGGGTAGTGAGTAAACTTACATGGGGTTTTGTTCCTCCTAGGGCTGAACCTACTGGGAAAAATTCACCTTTGATCAGAGCAAAGAGAAAGTATATTGATACGATACTTCCTACCACCGTTACCCAGCCAGCGATAGCAATGGGGCGTTGCGATCTCTTGGTCTGGGCAAATAAAGTTATCAGAAATCCAGGTATGAAAAAGATGGCATTTTCTTTGGTCAATATTCCTGCAGCCATGACGATACTACTGAAAAAGATCGTTAATAAGGTGATCTTTTCTTTGAGTATTAAGGCATACGATAAGAGGACAAAGGTGGTCATAATATTGTCCAGTAGGATACGCCGATGGAAATAAATTCCTAGTGGTGAAATTGCAAATATAAGGGCTGCAAGAAACGCAGGAATAGTCTTTTTGGTCAAACGTTTACAGATATAAAAGACTAAAGCAGTATTTATCAATTGTAAACACAACATATATACTCGACCAGTATTCACTGACTGACCAAAGGTATAAAACCCTCCAGTAAATTTGGTCCAGACAGCAATGGTTAACCAACCCATGGGAGCATGATCATACCAATAGGTATAGGGTGCTAATTTTGATTGAGTGAGTACTGCCCAAGCTTGAGACATATACACCCCCTCATCGTTTTCATAATATGGAAATCGGAACATGTTCAAGCCGTGAGCCAGGAAGGATACCACCAAAAGAAGTGGGATGAGGATCAGTGATAATTTTCGTTTGAGCAGGGACATAGTATTTAGTCTTCCTGAGCATCATCTGAAAGAGAGGGATCTCGATCAGAATAACAACTCTTAGGTTTGTAACACTTCTATAGCTGGTACAACTGGTATTCTATGGGCATTGGTATGTTCAGTTTTTTCCCAGGCAAGATCTTTCTTTACGAGTCTTCGGGTTGCTTGAATACTGCTCCAGCCGAGAAGTATTTGATACGGGTATAGAGTATAGAGCAATTTGAACGGCATCCATATCGGATAAGACGTCTGATAATCACGAGTAAATAAATATAATCCTACGGTGTATAAAACATATTGAAATCCTAAAAGATATAAAGGAATAAATGAAAATAGGGTGAGAACTACGGGGAGTTTAATGAAAGTGATCATGAACAAACAAAAAGGTAGATAAAACAACCATAATGCTTGGAGGATAGGTGTTGAAAGTACGTAGGCAATTAATAATTTCTGAGATAATTGGGGAAGTTTTAACCAAGCACCTTGAAAGAGAATTTGCAAAAATCCCTGATTCCAACGGGTTCGTTGTTTAATAAAACTTTTATATGTTGGCGGAGTTTCTTCTCTGGTAGTATGTTTTTCATCGTAGATAATGGTGATTTTGGCACGGTTCAGACTCAAACGAATTCCAATATCTGCATCTTCGGTAAGTAATTGTTCATTCCATCCCCCTATAGAATCAATGGCTGTCTTTTTGAAAAATACAGTATTGCCTCCCAGTGGTACCGCACCGACACGAGCAAAGAAATGCAGAGCTGATTTAAACCAAAAATAATATTCCAAGACATTGAGAGTAGCGTACCATGATGATCGATAATCCATCAGTTGAACTCCTGATTGCACCACATCAGCTTGTTTACGAATAAATGTGGTATTTACTGCCTGGTAAATATCTGGTTGGGGTTCATCCTCAGCATCAAAAACAACCACAATATCTCCCGTTGCATAGGCCAATCCAGTATTTAAACTCATGGGTTTATTTTTCAAGTCTTGATCACTGACGATGAGTTTCAAAAAGGGATTTTGTATTTCATCAAGTGCTTTCTGGGCAGCATGAATTGTAGGGAGATCATCATGTCTGACAACCAGAATAAGTTCTTTCATCTCGGTTGGATAATTCAAGGAATGAATGGCTCGAATGGTATCGCCGATAACCCGAGATTCGCTTCTGGCTGCTACGAGTGCAGAAAAACGATAGGTTGGAGGTGCAAACTCTTTTGGGGAGCGATGATCTTCATAGGTTGAGAAATCGTTCCAGGTGTAGATCATCGTATAAATGGTAAACAATGATTGAATGATTAAGGCCACACTAATTCCAACAATCAAGTCAGTAAAAATAGCTCGGAACAAGGTAGGCTGTGTGGTAAAAAGAACAATTATCGAAGTAACCAAAACAACAGTGAGTGTAAATAAGGGTGAAATTCGAAGTTTCATTGGGTGCTCTCCCAAGAAACATTAGCGACGGCATCACCTCCATTTTCATAGTATTCAACTTTCACTGTGTGATCACCATCAGCAATAGGCAAACTAACGTTATATGTTTTTGATGACTGATCCTGCCATTTGTCGATAATAATTGCATCGTCTACATAGACACGAATACCATCATCAGACATAGTGGTGAAGGTATATGTTCCACCTACAAAGTGTTCTGTTTTCAACCATCGAGCCGAAAAGTTATCGTTGGCTATGGACTGATCTGGAGACCCCTGACCCCAATTAAAGGTAATAGAAGGATCGATGCGATTGATGGTAGGAAGTCCTGCTAAAAATCGATTGTTAAAATAGGAAGCAGTAAATCCCTGAGATGATGGGCCAGATACTCGTGACCAAGAAGTTTTGGCAACAGCTCCACCGCCTTTTTCATAATATTCAACGACGACTGTATGTGTACCTGCTTGAATAGTTGAAAAGACAGTGTAGGTTGTTGGCGATTGATCCTTCCATTGATCGAGTAGGGAGACTCCATCAATGAATACGCGTATACCATCATCTGCTGTTATCACGAAACGATATTCACCTCCTGCAAAGCTCTCAGTTTTTTTGTAACGAGCGGAAAAATTATCGGTTGGGACGAGGGGATCGGGAGACCGTTCACCCCAATCAAAATTGATTGCTGATTCTGTTTTACTGAGTACGGGTGCTCCCGATAAATTTGGGTTTCCAAAATATTGTGCTTGTATGTCTGTAGTCGGTACATCACCAACGATCTCCCAAGAAAGTTTGGCAACTGCGCCACCACCGTTTTCGTAATATTCCATCACTATTGTATGTTCGCCACCTTCTAAGACGACATCGGTTTGATATTGTTTTGAAGACTGATCGATCCATTTATCAATATGAGTGGTACCATCTATTTTCAAGCGTACCCCGTCATCACTGGTTGTTGTGAATCTGTAGGTTCCTGGAGCAAAATTCTGAGTTTTCGTCCATCGTACAGAGAAATGGTCAGGTGGTAGGGAAGTATCGGGTGAACTATTGCCCCAGTCAAAATTTATGGCTGCATCGTTCCGAACCATTGCTGGCAACCCGGACATTGTTTGATTGTCATAGTATTGGGCGGTAAATCCTGAATCTACCGAATTAGTAATTTTTTCCCACGATACTTTGGCTTTGGCATCTCCACCATTTTCAAAATATTCGACTTTTAAGTCATGATTTCCTTGAGATATATTTTGATCGAAGGTAAACGTTGCTGATTGATCATTCCAGTGATCAAAGATTTTGGTCCCATCCAGGAAAATTCTCAGGCCATCGTCTGCAGCAATACTAAATCTATAAGTACTGTTTTCAAAGGCTATCGTCTTTGTCCATCGTGCGGAAAAGTGATCAACGGGAATTATTGGGTCGGGTGAACCTCCGTGCCAATCAAAATCAATAGCATCATCATTACGGGTTTTGATTGGAGTTCCGCTCAGATTTTGATTATCAAAATATTCAGCAGTAAATCCCGGAGCTGACGGCAGTTCAGCTGTTTTTTCATAACTCATTTTGGCCACCGCGCCAGCTGAGTGCTCATAATATTCCATGACGATGGTGTGATTTCCTGCGGCTAGAGGTACATCAGCAGCGTAAGTGAGAGCTGATTGATCTTGCCATTTATCGATAACGGTTGTTCCATCAATTTTTAATCTGACCCCATCATCTGTTGAGGTGGTGAAGTGATAGATTCCTGGAGCAAAAGTATCCGTCTTGGTCCAGCGCACAGAAAAGAAATCAACATTAACTGAAGGATCTGGTGATCCATCTCCCCAGTTAAAATTGATTGATTGATCTGCTCTGGTGAATACTGGAGTTCCCGACAAATCAATAGAATTGAAGTACTGTCCTTGAAAATAATTAGCTTGACCCTGGGTGAAATTTGCAGTAATTACCTGATCAGTATCCGGCGTCATGAGGATATGAGTTCTGGCTCCAGAATCAGACCAGGCATCGAAATCATACGAATTTTGACCAAGTATTTGTGGCGTTAAAGTAGATATTTCTCGTTGAAAATTAACTACCCCCTGAAAGGTATAGGGAGTTGTGATCGGTTGACCGTCGAGTAATAATTGCATCCCACTTGGGTTGGATAGTACGGTAATATTTACTTTTTTCGGATATAAAAATACCGAAGCCGTAGTTGCTAAACCATTCGTGTCGGTTGCTTTGGCTCGGATTTCAAACCAGGTATCGGCTGAAGTTTCTCCTGAAGTTGGCGTAGTAAAAGATCCGGTTCGTCCCGTAATCGGTCCTAAAAATGGGTGTATATGTGTTCCATGGTGGAAGATAACTTCTGTTTGAATTGCCGAATCATTAATGTCATTTCCCACACCATCTATAGCGTGAACGGTGTAATTAAAAACATCACCTGCTTGATAGAGTGAACCGTTTGTCGGTTGTCCGATGGTTACAGTAGGGGGAATTCCAACTTGGACAGTTATGGGAACAGCTTGGGCAGTTGCCGTCCCATCCGAAACAGTCATATCTACCAAATAGGTTCCTTTGGTATCGTAGGTTTTGGTAACTACTTGTTGGGCTGAATCGGTAGCACTGCCATCTCCAAAATTCCAGTGATAGGTGAGAGGGCTCCCATCAGGATCATAACTTCCCGCACTGGTAAAATTTACTGTTAATGGAGGTAATCCTTTGGTAAGATCTGATCCAGCTACGGCAACTGGTTGTTGATTTCCTTCTGCATAAGAAAGTCTATAGAGGCGTCCAGGATAATAGTCGATGTAATACATCGAACCATCAGGAGCCACTTTGAGATCTACAATACTTCCAACGTTGGTATCGAAATCTTCGACACCGGTCGAATTTCCATCGGCATCAAGACCCATGGTTTTGAGAAATCCTCGGGCATAATCACCAAAGAATAATCTTCCCTGATAATGTTCAGGAAACATGGTGGATCTATATACTGGTCCACCAGTTACCGAACTAGAAGCCCCATTATGGGGATAGGTATAAAGAGGATTCATGAAGTCTGGATTAGCACAATTGCCTTCACATACTGGCCATCCATAATTTTTACCTTTTTCTAAACGATTAATTTCTTCCCAAGCGTCATTACCCACATCACTGAGATAAACTTTGCCATTGGTGCTATCAAATTGAAATCTCCAGGGGTTTCGAAAACCATATGCCCAAATTTCTGGAACTGCACCAGGTTGTCCTACAAATGGGTTGTCATTTGGGATGGTCCCGTCTTTATTTATTCTCAGGATCTTACCGTGCGGATTAGCTAAATTTTGAGCGTTAGGAGGATAACCGTTATCACCAATTGCAAAATATAATTTTCCATCAGGTCCGAATTGGATCGATCCTCCAACATGGAGTTGGTTGGAAGGAGAGTGTGTTTGATAAAGTATGGTTGGTCCGTCTGTTCCTACATCTCCTTCTGCATTAAATCGAACAAGATAATTTAACAAATCGGTGGCAGATGTGTAATAAAAGTATACGAAATGATTGGTTGAGAACTCTGGATCAAAGGCCACGCCTATTAATCCACGGTCTCCACTTCCAGCAGAAGGGAGGTCAGCAAACGGGGTAGCTAGAAGTTGGCCATTTTTATAAATTTTTATTTTTCCAGTTCGTTCGAGAATAAAAATTCTTCCATCGGGAGCTATTCCCAAACCAGAAGGTCCATCTAACCCTTGGGTAACTAACTGTTGAACTTGGAAATTGGCTGGGGGAGCAGCAAAAACAACATGAGAAACACTCAGAAAACTAATCAACGAGAGAACCAACAAACTCACCCCTCTACTACTTCTATTGCCTCTACCACTTCTATTGCTTCTACCACCTGTAATCCCTCTGTCTCTTCTAAAGTAAAATTCTGCCAGTTTTTTGAGGATATTTTTCATAATTTCACCACTTGGCAGGATGAGGCTGTTATTATACCCTATAATGTTAGTTTAAGCAACTTGATTTGAGGCAAAAAACTAACTTCGGATTGCTCTGTTGATACAAACGTCTTATTAGCCTCAAATTTGAGGCTAAATGATATAATTTGGCTATGAGAACTTCAGAAACTGAACCGCATTCATCACTAGTTGAAAAAGGATTGTGGTGGGTAAGTGTTGGCGGAGTAATTGCGGGCGTGTTATACAACATTAACTATCTGGTTGTCTCTGCTGTAGCGATAGCCACGAAAAATGTTGTCTACGAACGTCCTCGGCACCAGGCACAAGCAGGATAGCGGATTGGAAAGAGATTCTTCCCGTGGTACAATATAATCTGCTCTTTTGTACACATATGGGCGTGTAATTCATTGGTAGAATGCTTAACTGATAATTAAGATGTACATGGTTCGATTCCATGCACGCCCACCAAATTCTTTACTTCTTAGTGTTTCTCAACTCACCTCTTCTTGGGTTTTCTATATATTTATACGCTAGATACGCACTTCCAATGCTTAAAGGGAAAATAAGGGCTGTTCGTACCAGAGGATATTGCATGGGGATGAGTCTCTCAGCAGCAATAATTGCCAGAGGATGGAGAAGATACATGCCAAAACTAACTGTTCCAAGCAACATTGCTAAACGATTTTCGAATAAAATTCGGGTAATCCATGGTCGATAGGTACAGGCAAGTAATAAGGCAGTGAACCAGAGAAGTACGATGAAATGAGGAACGGTAA
>JBGALL010000065.1:0-9698 GCA_044223895.1 Candidatus Woesebacteria bacterium | reverse complement strand
AAAAGTGATAATAATATCTGGCTCTTTTTGTACCAAGACTTTATGAATCTTATCTTCCAATTCTCCAGGCTCTAATGTAGAGAGTTTTCCGTCCATATAGTCCAGAAAAGTGACAGAACTGATGCCTAATACTTCCGCAGCAGATTGTAACTCTTCAGAGCGTATGGCACCTACATCTACAGTATTATCGTATGGGCCTCTTTCTCCAGCTTGTCCACGAGTAACACATAATAAATCTATAATTGAACCCTGATTAGCGTATTTTCTGATTGTTCCACCAGAAGTAAACGATTCATCGTCAGGGTGGGCAAAAACTAATAAAATAGTTGGCTTCATCTAGGCCTATACTATCTTATTTTCACCTATTTAGCCAGAAGTATTTTGAATTTTCTGTTACAATCGTGGCGTATGAATCGTCCCAAACTTAAGCTTGTGGCAACCGCCTTAATCATTTTCTTCTTCATCTTTTTGTACAAAATATATATGCCACGAGTTGCAGCTTTTGGTTGTTTTGATGATTGTTTCAACTATGGAGCCGGGTATTTTCTGACCAAAGGTAAAATTCTCTATAAAGATATATTTTTTAACCATCAACCGTTGATGGCTTACATAAGCGCAGGAATACAAGAAATAACCAAGCCTAGGAATATATATGAATTGTTGTTACGGCATCGACAATTTATGTTGGGCTGGAATCTTGTGTGGGCAATAATACTGATAACCAATTTTGGACTCTCAAGTCTCTTTTTCGTAACTATCTACGAAGGGAGTAAATTTTATATATTTGGTGATCGTTTTCTCGCAGAAGGAATAATTGTCTATCCCTTTGTCTATTTAATCGGCCAAACAATCCTATTATTAAGAAACAAGAAGATCCCGTCTTTTCAGTATGGTATTAGTTTCCTTGTTGGAGTTTTTATATTTTTTTCGAGAGAGCCATATAGTGTAACTGTAGGAATACTCATGGCGATTATAGGTTTGTATGCGATAAGACAAAGAATTTCTCAACTATGGTTTTTGTTACCTATAGTATTTTCTCTGGGAATCCTATTCCTTTTTCCTCTCAATGATTATTGGAATAACCTTGTTGTGATTAATAACCAAACAGTACTCCAGCAAAGTATTCAAGAAAGTAATTTTTGGGGAAGAGGCTTGTTTCAAGCCTTCTTTTATCCAGTCTTCATTGCACTTTCTCCGGCGAGAACTTTTTATCACCAAATTTTATTAATATCTGATCTATTATTTCTCATTTCAGTTGGATTATTAATTTCTCAAAAAAAATTTAGGAAGCTGCTGTTAGTTGTCTTTGTTGTATTAGGAAGCGCGAACTTACGCGTCGTTCCAATAGGTCAGATGTATTATGCAAGTTTCCACTTATTACCATGGTATGGATTATTTTTATTTATAACTATTACTTTTTGTAAAATAATTTATTTTCAGTTTCGAACAATAGGCACGTTGTTAATCATTGGTTTATGTTTTTGTGTGGGGTTTATTTTTACGTCACCTGAGGCTTTTTTCAAGGAAAAAATAAATCAACAAGAAGAATTAATTACTAATTATGGTGAAGAAATAAAAATCGGGAATGCTATTCAACATTTGTCTACATCAAAAGACACAATTTTTATAGATGGCTGGGCCGAGCTTATATATTGGCAAGCTAATCGTCTTTCACCCTATACCTATACATGGTACACATCTGTGATGCCACTTATACCAACATATTCAGAAGCAAAAGCCGCGATGTTTAGACAAAATGCTCCTGACTTTTATTATGGAACCTGTCCAAAAGATCCTACTCGATCACGGATGATGCCAGAGTTTGCATTACCAAATTACCATCAACTGAATAGTCTAGGAGTAGCTTCTTGTTTGTGGGTAAAAAAATCAAAATTACCATTGATTACTGAGGAACAATGGAATCAAGCAAAAGAATTTTTAGTAGACAAGCCAAACGATATACAATAATCATATGGATACACAAATACTCCCTCCAAATGATGAGTCAATAAAAAAAGCTGCTGAATTAATAAAAGCGGGTGAACTAATTGCTTTCCCTACCGAAACTGTATACGGATTAGGAGCTTCTATATTTAATGTCGAAGCAATTCAAAAAATTTTTACAGTAAAAGGTAGACCAACGGATAACCCTCTTATAGCTCATATATCATCTCTCGCACAAGTAGAACTGATAGGGAAAAATATCCCTCCTGAATTCTCTATACTAAGTGATAATTTTTTCCCCGGTCCTTTAACAATAGTAGTTCAGAAACAGGAACAGGTTCCGAATATAGCCTCAGCTCAATTATCTACTATTGGTATCCGAATGCCTCATCATCAGGTTGCATGGAAATTAATAGAAGCCTCTGGCACCCCACTTGTAGCTCCCTCTGCAAACCTTTCAGGAAAACCAAGTCCTACGACAGCAGCCCATGTCTTAGAGGATTTATCAGGTAAGATTCCATTAATTCTTGACGGCGGTCCGTGCGATGTAGGAATAGAATCGACAGTGCTTGACCTTACAACTTCCCCACCAGTTATTCTCAGACCGGGCCACATTACAAAAGAGCAAATCGAATCAGTATTACATCGTCCGGTAGTTTTTGCATCAGTAACTGATGCTCAAGAAAAAGTAAAAGCTCCCGGCATGAAATATCGCCACTATGCCCCGAATGCTATTGTTCACGTTATTACAACACTTGATCAATTAGCAGAGATATCGAAGACATTACGTCCCAATCAGACAATGATGATTACCAATATTCACCTTCCAGCAACATACGAATTTAAAGTTATACTCCCCCTAACCGAAAAAGGTTTGTATGCAAGTTTTCGAAAAGCCGATGACGCAGGAATTCAAGACATATTAATATTTACTGATGAAGAAACCAAAAAAAATATTGGACTACTAAATCGTATAGAAAAAGCAGCTAAAAAAATTTAAAATGTCTAATTATACTCCTCATCGAATAACGAAAAGTATAATTTTCTTTGTTGCAGGAATATTTATCACTTTCTTAGTGGGAAACGTTGTTATTTACAAAACCCCTGTTGTTAATCAACCGATAGAAAAAATAACAACAACTAACAGCCCTACTACGGAACCCCTCCAACCAAATTATAAGATAGAGACGTATGTTGAAAATCTGTCTGTTCCATGGAGTTTGGTATTTACATCTTCCAGTCGATTATTAATCACTGAACGTCCCGGAAGAATTCGTGAAGTGGTAAATGGTAAATTGAACGATTCTCCTCTGATCACTTTCCCTGAAATAAACTCAGTCCAAGAAGAAGGATTGATGGGTCTTGAAAAAGATCCTCACTATGATGCAAATCATTATTTATATGCGAGTCTTTCCTATCCTAAAAATAACGGCTATGTCGATAAAGTAGTTAGACTCATTGATAACCAAACAGCTATTTCTATGGACAAAACTCTTGTAGATAATATTCCTGCCGCCCAAGTACATGCTGGAAGCAGATTAAAATTTGGACCTGATGGGAAATTATACATAACCACCGGGGATGCTACCCAGAAAGATAAAGCTCAGGATAAAGAATTTCTGGGAGGTAAGATATTACGTATGAATAGTGATGGGTCAATTCCGGAGGACAACCCGTTTCAGGAATCCTACGTTTATTCATATGGCCACAGAAATCCTCAGGGAATCGCATGGAATTTTACTACCAAAGATATGTACGAAACGGAACATGGTCCTTCGGGATTTGATGGGCCAGGCGGTGGTGATGAAATAAATCATATTACTTCTGCAGGTAATTATGGGTGGCCTTTCGCTCACCACGACATCAAAAAAAATGATATGACCTCACCGTTAAAACAATTTACGCCAGCGGTTGCTCCAGCGTCGGCTTTGATATATAGCGGGAAAATATTTCCCCAATTTACTGGCAACTTATTTTTTGGTGGGTTAAAAGGTGCTGGATTATATCGGGTAGCTTTTGATTCAAATAATCCAGATAAAATTGTTCTCACGGAAAAATTATCTGATATTAATGTTGGGAGAGTACGAGACGTTATTGAAGGATCCGAAGGTTATATATACTTCTCTTCCAGTAATAGAGATGGACGTGGAACTCCAAATACGAACGATGATAAAATTTATCGATTGATCCCCCAATAAACTCTATCACCTCCGTTACGCAGCTACTAAAAATATAAATTTCTAGTTGGTATATATGGTAAATTTGTATTGCGAAACACAGGTAGCACAGGCTATAGTATTTTATTACAACCTATGGATCAACAATTCAGTACACCAATGATGCGCCAATATGAAGTAATCAAGAAAGATTACCTGGACTGTTTGTTATTTTATAGGATGGGTGATTTCTATGAATTATTTCTTGATGACGCACACATAGGAGCAAAAGTATTAGACATTACCCTAACGAGCCGCTCAAAGGGAAAAGAAGGAAGAATCCCAATGGCTGGAGTTCCCTATCACGCAGTAGATTCTTACTTAGCTAAGTTAGTAAAGGCTGGATATAAAGTTGCGATTTGCGAACAGATGACAGAGCCTAATAAACGCGGAATTATTGAACGCGAAGTTGTGCGGGTAGTAACTCCAGGAACAATTCTTGATGAAAAAGCCCTCGATAAAAAAGAAAACAACTTTATTATTAGTGTAGATATTAAAGATCAGACTATCGCAATTGCTGCTTGTGATATCTCAACAGGATATTTTCAAGTACAAGAATGTAATTTTTCTGAACTTTCTCAAACCCTTCACAACGAATTAGGAAGAATTAATCCATCAGAATGTATATTGTCTGAAGAACTGTATAATACCCCTGAAATATTAAAAATATTGAATAATGAGCAGGACCTTAATATTACTTGTTTTCAAAATTGGCATATTTATGAAACTCAAAGTAAAAAACTTTTAAAGCAACAATTTAAAGTAAATACACTGGAAGCTTTCGGTATAGAAGGTAGACCCCTTGTAATGCGTGTTGCAGCGGCACTACTTGGATATTTAAAAGAAACACAAAAAGAAAAAATCTCCCATATTACTACTATTAGAAATATTGAGAACGAAGAATATTTAATCATGGATAAATCAACAATGATTAATTTGGAATTATTTTCTACAATTCGTGAACATGATACCAAAGGAACATTTATTTCCGTACTTGATAAAACCACTACCGCCATGGGAGGACGATGTTTGCGTTCATGGGTGAAAAAACCACTCGCGAAAAAGTTGTCAATTATTGATAGGTATGATGCTATCGAAGAACTTCTAAATAATCCATCCATACGAAAAAAAATAAAGATCTTGCTAGAGCAAATTGCAGATATTGAGCGCATGATTGCTCGACTGTCTGTTGGTATTGGTAACGCCAGAGATTTAGTTAATCTCAAATCGTCTCTTGTATGTATAGTTGAAATTAAAGAAGCGCTAGGAAAATCGAATTCAAAACTATTGAGAAAGATTGAAGATGATATATCTGAACTTCTTCCGAAAGTAATTGCTGATATAGAACATACATTAGTACCTGATCCTCCTGTAAGTATTAGAGAGGGTGGGATGATTCAGAAAGGTATTGATAATCAATTGGATAAACTTCATTCCCTAGTTGGAGGCGGAAAAGAATGGATAGCTCAATTAGAGATCGAAGAACGCAAAAAAACAGGAATTAATTCTTTAAAAATTCGCTTCAATAAAGTATTTGGATTCTATATTGAGGTTACTCGTTCTAATGCACACTTAGTACCAAAGGAATATATGAGAAAACAAACCTTGGTAAATGGAGAAAGATTTATAACACCAGATCTAAAAAAACAGGAAGAAATGATTTTGTCCGCAGAAGATGAGATCCATAGACTAGAATATACTTTATTTAACCAATTATTATCACGTGTGCTTTCAAATACTGAATGCATACAAACATCTTCTTTTGCTATCGCTACACTTGATTGTTTGATATCTTTTGCAGAACTTTCATTAACCAATAAATACGTAAGACCAGACATTGATAATTCAGGAGAGTTGTCTATTGTTCAAGGTCGTCATCCCGTAGTCGAAACCTTATTATCGGAAACACAATTTGTTCCTAATGATGTTCATCTTAATACTGATGAACAAAAAGCCGCGATAAGTGTTGTCGACAGAATTTTTGTGCGTAGTGGTGCATCTGATGTTATAACCTCTGGTCTATCTACATTTATGGTTGAAATGGTAGAAACAGCCTATATTTTACGTCATACAACCAGAAATAGCTTAATCATAATGGATGAAATAGGTAGAGGGACGAGTACATATGATGGAATTTCTATCGCCTGGGCGGTGGCTGAATACTTAGTAACTCATGAAAAAATTCCGGCAAAAACCTTATTCGCTACCCACTATCATGAATTACAAAAACTAGCTGATATGTATCCCAAAAAAATTCACAATTATCATATGTCGGTTGTAGAAGAAAACAATTCTCCTGTTTTTTTGCATACATTTTCGAAAGGTGGAGCTTCGGCTAGTTTTGGTGTCGCTGTCGCGAAACTGGCAGGTATACCTGAGGAAGTTGTTACTAAAGCGTCGAAATTATTGCAGGAAATGGAATATAAAAAAGACAACGAACATCCAGTTATATCCAATAAAATTTCTTCATTAGATCTACATTCCATTACGCCACTTAATGCACTGAATCTATTGGCTGAGTTACAACAAGAACTAAAAAATAGTCGCTCATGAAAACAATAGAACTCCTCTCTAAAGAACTCATCGCCCAAATAGCAGCAGGCGAAGTTATAGAACGACCAGGATATGTGGTAAAAGAATTAATAGAAAATTCAATTGATGCAAATGCTACAAATATCACTATCGATCTTGTTAACAGTGGAATATCAAAGATAATTGTAACCGATGATGGGATAGGCATGAGTAAAGAAGATGTATTGGAGTCCTTTAAGCTTCATACTACGAGTAAGATGAAGGATTCCACATTTGAATCCATAGATACTCTAGGATTTAGAGGTGAAGCTCTCGCGAGTATTGCTTCTACAAGTTTTCTCACAATTGAAAGCAAGGACCAAGATGCAGTTGCCGGATCCCGAGTACATATCGTCGATGGATATTCTGAAGTCACTTCTCTAGGTATGCCCTTAGGTACTAGAGTAATAGTTGAAGAACTCTTTTATTCTGTTCCAGCAAGGAAAAAATTCCTAAAAAGCAAACGATTAGAGTTAAAACATATAGTAGATATTGTATACAAACAAGCAGTTGCATCACCACAGATCGGATTCAAACTTTCCAATGAAGGAAAAACATTGATCGAACTTCCTAACAAGCAAACATTAAAAGAAAGAGTACTGACTTTGTTTACTTCTTTACATGATTCCAACCTGTTATCTGTGCAGATTGAAACTCCCCATTTTTGTGTTTCAGGATATATTATTCTTCCTCAACATCAATATGAAAATATACCCAAGCAATATCTTTCGATAAATAGCCGTCCTGTAACAAATAGATATTTCCAGTCTGCTATAAAAGAAGCATACGGAGTGTTATTAAGTAGTCAAAAGGAACCCTCCTGGTTTTTGGATTGTACTATTCCACATGAATTTATAGACGTTAACATTCATCCCAGAAAAGAACAGATAAAATTACTAGATCAAGACAATAGTAATCAAATCTTGTACGAGTATATAAAAAAGCTATTAAGTTCTTCGTCGCTGATTTACCATGGTACACAAACGGACACAAAACAATTTAAAGAGAAAATAACTACTACCTATCTTGGTACAAATTTAAAGAAGGATGTTTTACCTTGGAACAAACAACTCTTAACTCACCTTGACATCCACGAAGTATCACAAATTCATAATCTTTACATTATTACGGCTACTTCAACAGGCATGCTAATAATAGATCAGCACGCAGCCCATGAACGAATATTATACGAAAAGTTTATCCAACAGTTTATTAATCAGAAAGATAAAAGATTGTCAGTATCAGTTGATCATCCTGTGTTAATAAATTTATCTATTGATATTGCTCTCATTCTTGAAGAACGCATGCCAGATTTAGAAAATCTTGGATTTCAGATAGAGCCTTTTTCCGGAAATACTTTCAACGTCACCCAGATCCCGGTAATATTTCAGAACAGAAACATACCATTTCTGTTGGGAGAATATTTGCAAAATTTCGCTACTGAAAATTTTATAAATACAATTGATTCGGGATCAAAAAAGTTGTTGGCCTATTTAGCTTGTAAGTCTGCTGTAAAATCAGGAGATCCCTTAACTGAGCAGCAAATGAAAGACATTATCTTGGAGTTAGAAAAGATTCCAGAAGCTTTAACCTGTCCCCACGGAAGGCCGTTAAAGATACATTTTTCAGTGGATGAATTAGCAAAGATGTTTAAACGGAAATAACCTTTCTTTGCATGTAGTATTTTTTCTTCTGTTCAGAAAAATGTTCGAGCGAATATCTCAGCATAGTACGAGGCATGGATGTATAATATTCTTGTAAAAATTCTTCTTCAATATTTTGTCCACAACGCTTACCAACTTCTCTTAACATCCATCCAACAGCTTTTTGAATAAGATCATGTTTATCGTTCAGAAGTATTTTAGCTATACGAAAAGTATATGTATGATCAGCTTTTTTTATGTAATAAAAAGTAGAAATTATGGCAATTCTCCTTTCCCAAACATTCTTAGACAAAGCCATATCAACAACTATTGTTTCTGATTTATTTTTGATTTGTGGTCCTACTATATATTCTGCAGAACAGTCTACGAGGTCCCAATTATTTATCCATTGTATGTGTGAGATATAAAACTTATAAATTGCTTCGCGTTCCTCCTCTGTTGCATGAGCATACCGCAGAACCAATATAATAATAGCTGTTAATCTTTCTTCGTGAATCGAACTTTGTACTAAATTGTGTAGTTCTTCTAAAGGCAGCATCTTGTATTCTTTAGCTATTTGTCTTATTCGAGGAACAGTTACTCCAATAAAAATATCGCCCTCACCGTATTCACCCAATCCAGTTTTAAAAAATCTTTGGCTCGTCTTAGCACGGGTCATGTCCGAAGATTTTTGTAATGCGTTTCGCACATTCGTTAAGGAAATCATATTAGATTTTTTCTATTAATTTGAAAAAATCCTGAAGCTTATATCCTGATACTTTCAATATTTCATTACTATCATTTCTTTTCATCCAATAATCTCCATCTTTATCTATCATACTAATCTCACTAATTATTTTTTGATCTTTATTTTTTAATATTAATTTTTTTGGTTGAATTAAACTAAATTCTTTCTCTTCTTCAGGCTTTAAAAATTCCCTTCCTTCTAAATCCGATAAAGAAGAAAATGTTGATGATAGATCTGAATCTGCAAGCTCTTTTATTTTATCTCTGTAATGCAACTGCCATTTCCCAGAAACGTTCTTACTAATTAGAAAACCATTCTCCCCAGAAACTTCTAAAGATAGGATACTGTCCGGTGATAGAGTAATAACAGTTTTATTTCTCCAGTCATCGATAGTTGTTTTTATAGCATCTTTTAATGGGCCATGAACCAAATATACATTCGAAGACCCTAGTTTTTTTGCATAGAATGAACCACTATCAGGTCCTGCCTTACCTATTACGAACTGTTGTTCTGTATTGTTACTGCTTAGGGAGAGATATGTTCCTGAATCAGATGCGATTCCATACTCAATACTAT
>JBGALL010000064.1:0-9765 GCA_044223895.1 Candidatus Woesebacteria bacterium | reverse complement strand
CAGATGCTCTGGGTGATCGGCAGTCGCTTGAGTTTTTTGTTTTAAAAGACAGACTATTCCTGTTTGCCTTCCAGAATTTCAAGAAAGAATTGACAGTGACGATATCGGGTGTAGAGATCAATAAAGAAAATGGTGAATTAATAGGAAACTGGGTGGATATGGCGACTCTGTCCAGAGTAGATAAGAAAGAGAATATTCAGTTCAAGCTATTCCCTAATGCAGACAGTACAAATATTGTCATGATCAGTTCTGCACTGGGGACTGAAAGGAATGAATACCGGGTACAGACATTTGATGTAGGCTTACATGCTGTTTCAAAGGCTTTCCGTATCAGCAATGAATTTGATTGGAATACCTATAAGCTTGAAGAGATATTATATACAGTTGACAAAAGAGTCATTCTCGCTGGCAGAGTCTATACTTATGAAGAAGGAGCCAAGAAGAAGGAAAAGAATCTGGCGTTTAAGAGTTATAGTATAAGGATATATGACGAAACCGGTAAACAACAAGCGGAGATCAATACCGCTGTCAATGGAAAGTGGCTTACCAGCACGCAACTTTTACTGGACAAAGGGAAAGATTTGGTGCTGTTGGGTTTTTATGGGAATAGCCCCAAAAGCAAGACTATTGATGGGTTGTTAGTGCAGCGTATCAATCCTCTTACAGGAGAAGTGTTGCAGACAAATGAGAAAGTTTTTAAAGGTTCTGAGTTATCTTCTGAGGGTAGTGGTGGAGACGAGGCAGACGAGGAAGAGACTAAAGAGGAGAGAAGAGAGCGGGAGGAGTTAGAGAAACAAATGGCAGAGGGTTCGTATTCACGGTATATGAAATTCAGGAATGTTTATCATACCACTGATGGGGGTTTGTTGATATTGGCAGAGAAGTATAATAGGATATATAAAACTACCACCGATAATTCCACTGGTGCAGGCGGTAATTATCGGGGACCGCGCACTACTTATTATCTCATTTATGAGTGTGGTGACCTCATGGCCATTAAATTAGATGCCAAGGGTGGTTTTGTGTGGATGCAGGTAGTTCCCAAATTCCAGCGCGAAACTTTCCTTTTTAATACTTTCAATGGGGCAGGCGTACCCAGGGAACAGGCAGAAGCTGTCAATAGACCTTTTTTTGCAAGTTTTGGTGCCATTCAGACTCCCACGGCCATCCATATATTCATGAATGATAGTCCAAGGAATCTGGATGTAGTATCGGCTGGACAGCGGTATAAATCAGTGTATAAGTTCAGTAAAACAGATTTATTTGAACTGACAATTAATGAAGCCACAGGCAAAATCACCCGTAAATCACTATGCTCAAACGCCGATATTCCAACATCCATGCCTCGCTTGGGGAGTGCAATTGGTACTAACTGGTACCTAGTTGGTAAAACAGACCGGATCTTCAAATCAAAGTTGATTGTTGGGATGATTGGGGTAAAGTGATAGCTCTACTATTTAAAGGCCTACTGTTGTTATCTTCTAAAGTCCTCACCTGCTTAAGAGTAAAGGGCTCTCAGATGACAGTTCATAGAAAGATTAGTTTATACTGGAAGTTCGTTTTAGTTGGCAGCAAGCACGAAAGCAGTAATCCAAAAATTAATGGTACTTACACGCCCCATAAAGAGGATCTAAAAGTTCTGTTCTATAGCTTTTAATGAGGAAGGATTTTTTTGTAGTTGAGACTCGATTAATTTGTGACATTGTTGTAGGAAAACACCCAGTTTGTCGTTTGCCCATCGTTTTTCATTGTAATTTTCTCCATATTGAATTCTTATCTTAAGAACACCGGTTTTTTCTATCTTATCTAATAATTCAGGGGAAAGTGAAAAAATTGATGTGTAATAGTCAACTTTTTTTGTTGCGATTAAACCAGCAGATTTATCCAATCCGATTATTGGAAAGAATGTAGGCCAATCTATTATTCCCGTATGGAGATTATCCGCTTGTAATTTTATTACTTCATCATTCTCTAGTTTTAATAATACAATACAATTGCTATCAATTTTAGAAATTGAACTGATTAATAAGCAATAATCATTTGATTGAGATTTAGAAAAAACAGTCAAATTAAATTGATAAGTCACTTCCCCAATTACTACCGTCATCCCATTTGTTCCAATATGACGCACATTTTCTTTTTCAATTCTATCCCAACTGATTTTTGCGGTTATGCAAGAACTAAATAGAACAACAAAAGATAAATAAATGGCAGTACGATTCATTTGTATATTGTTGATAATGTTAATGCAATGGACGGAGCTTGAATAAAATGATTCATTACGGACTTGTTGTTGAAGATTAAAGATAAAAAAGTAGAATTTAACAAGCAATAGCCGATTAGTTACCAAAGTAATTAGTTAGTTTAATACTCGAACCAGACCAGGACTGGGGGCTTGATGCCAATAGCCAATATTTTGCAAGGATGTCAAAAGAGGAAAGGGAGTTGGAGCCTGTTGAATTTCCCCTCACCCCCTTCCCCCTCTCCTTAAGGAGAGGGGGGTAGTGTTCGACTACACTTAAAAGATTGTTTTTAAAATGTTAGTTCTATCTTATTTCTAAAAGTATGATTCAAGACAAATGATATTACTGAATAATGATTACCAACAATAAAACACTTCCCCCCTCTCCTTCAGGAGAGGGGCAGGGGGTGAGGTGGAGCATACAATTAGTCGGACACTCCAAATTTCAAAGGCTCGCTTAAAACTCATAACTTACTACTTACAACTAACGTATAACGTACAACCTAAAACCTACAACTCCCCCATGTACGACCTCATCGGCGACATCCACGGCTATGCGCAACCTCTCAAACAACTCCTCCAATCTATGGGCTATTCGGAGACGGGTGGGGTTTGGCATCATCCCAGCAGACAGGTGATTTTTGTGGGCGATTATATTGATCGCGGCCCGGCGATACGGGAAGTGCTGCAGATAGTGAGGGGCATGGTGGATAGTGGCAATGCCCTCGCCATCATGGGCAACCATGAATATAATGCGCTGGCCTATGCCTATCCTATAGGGGAGAACAGGTACCTGAGATCTCATAACTCCGTACATACGCGTCAGCATCAGGCTACGCTTGAACAGTTTGCCGATAATGATTTAGAATGGCAGGACTGTCTGGAATGGTTTTATACTTTACCCCTGTATCTGGATCTTGGCAAGCTACGGGTGGTACATGCCTGCTGGGATCAGGAGCATATCGACTGGTTAGCGGCTAATCATCAGGGGAAGTTATCAAAGCATCTGTTGGAGTCCTCACATATTGAGGGCAGCCATCCGAATATAGTGATTGAAGAGACCCTGAAGGGCAAGGAGTTCAATATACCCGAGAAATTTGCCTGGTCCGATAAGGATGGTCATCTTCGAAAATCAAACCGTATCAAATGGTGGATACATCCTGGCAACAGCCACTTCGGTGATTATCTTTTTAATTGTCCGGAGAGCCTGCGCCAGGAAAAAATCACCGCCGACCTCAAGATCGATGTCTACCCCGCCGATGCCCCTCCTGTTTTCTTCGGTCATTATTGGATGGAAGATGCCTATCCGGTTATCCAGACAGAGAATGTGATTTGTCTGGATTATAGTATTGCAAAGGGAGGCAATCTGGTGGCGTATCGGTGGAGTGGGGAGAGCAAATGTGAGGTGGGGAATTTTGTGGTGGTGAAGGGAGAGTAAGGAACTAGGGTAGTAGGGAAGTTAGGAAGGAGGGTTTATGAGTTGCGGGAGTTTACGACCACAAAGGTTTAAAAGTTTGGGGTGATTGTATTGGATGCCCAAACATTTGTGGATTAAAAAATTCCTAATCAGCCTTCGAGTAACGTGCACTCTCGGTGCAGGTCAAAGAAAGATTAGTTTATACTGGAAGTTGGTTTTTGTTGGCAGTAGGAACGAAAGCAGTTATCTAAAACTTGATGGAACATGCTCGAGCGATAAGGCACCATTTACAACTATCTTATAATTTATTTATTGCCAATATCATGATGGCCTATTAATACAATTCCTGATTTCCTTTACCGCTTGCTGTTGCCATCCTTCTATCAAACTACTTTTATGAGGCCTCGTTAATGGATGATAGTATTTCTCGGTTTTATTAATTATACGAACCTTTTTTTTCTGTAATGCGGCCTTAGCGAGTTCGATGAGGTAATTAATTTTTGGATTAACTCCGCAAGCAAAATATACTAGAGATCCATTTTTTACTAATTTGTCAAGATCGGATTTCCTCGAAATGTCAAATAGTGAGTGACTGGTTCCCTTCTTTTTTTCTACATTATTTAACTCTTTTAGAAAATCAACTGCTTTTGGATTAATTAGATCGGATAAGTTTATTACTCTGATATGATTGACTGAAGGAATATTATTTATCAAAGTTTTGACTCTATGTAGAGTGGCATCGGGTTTAACCGCTATTTTTTCGTTGTACTTTTTTACTGAATTCTTACAGCTTCCTGGATTCTGCATTATTAAAATAAGATCTGGGTGAGAATTTGAATTTGATACCTTATTAGTGATATCAAGGTATAACCTGAATTCGTATTTTTTTAATGTTTTGTCTTTATAAAATTCGGCTTCGAAAATCATGTTGTAGAAGATAACAGGAATAACTATTAATTGGTATTAAAGTAATCTGAATTTAGCTTATTTGAATGTACCTTGTATGGAAGTAGATTTAAATACTTTGAAGTCCTATTTTTTGTAAATAGTCATACACTCCATCATAAAACTCTGGAAGCCTGGTATGATCATTTGCATTTCCTTCTGGTACCACAAGCACCATTCCTTGCCTAGCCCTCGTTAAAAGTACCCTATACGCGTTGATGAGATATTTTTGTCGTTCTATTTTATTTATGTTTTGCCACTTGTTGCCAACAAAGGAATAGGATTTCCAACCTTGCGGGCCATAGCGGAGGTCGCCATCCCAGCAAACACATGACCAATCAAGTTCCAATCCTTGGACCTGAAATTCAGTTGCTACGTCTTCCAAGAAATAAGAGGATCGGATATCATCTTTACCATCCAAAAACCAGTTCACGGGGTTCATTGGTGATTTTACATCTATTGCTAGTGGTTTAAGGCGCAGCGCTTGGGACGATACCACCATACCATAACGCTCTGAGCCACGGGCCATTTGTTTAAGCCAGGATTTTGCTTTGGAAAGGTCTCTGGTTACAGCAATGGGGTATTTATCCTTCAATAGATTGTAAATCATTCTGGCTTGCTCAATATTTCGGTCCAGAAGGTGTTTAACAAAGAGGGAGAGGTTTTCTGCCCTGAAAGATCTCATGGAAACAGATAAGTGCAAGTCTGAGTTAAGATGGACTTTAGCTATATGTTGAAGGCTATCGATAGCCTCCATAGCATTATATTCTGAATCAGATAAATTGGGAGAGATATAGACTTCCCAATCTGGAAATGTGGTTTGTATAGCTCTTAGCCATTCGGAGATACCGGCTTCACCTGTATTGATTTCTTGGCCACCTCCAACTAGACAAACAACAACAGCCCATTCTTGATGTCTGTTTAAACAGGATATCAGGAATTCTGGCTCCGAAAATTTGAAATCGGGCTGGCCTTTCTTCCTTTTCATGAAGTTTATAGTCTGTTCCTTATTCCATGCTCTTTGGGCCTCATCAAATATAGCCACGTGATCGTATGGGGCCTCAGTATTGGCTAGATATGCATCCCGGTAATGGTGGATAATCTGAATAAATGATTTTACAGCCTGCTTCGCGTCTTTCTTAGTTATTTTCTTGCCTTTTATTTTCTCACGCGCTACCCGATCTCGTGTAAGAGCTTCTTGTAAGATGGCCACTAATGGAGCATTGCCTGATAAATAGACACTAGTCGCCCCTTTTTCTTTATCCAAATGCTGCGTGGCCACTTTGAGACCTACTAAGGTTTTTCCAGCTCCTGGAACACCTGTAACAAAGCATATTATTTTCTTATGACTTGCTTTTGCGATTTCGATAATATCGGCTATTGCAGATGTAGTAACAGTTAAGTTTTTTGCTTCAGCATCGCTTCTTGTAATATTTTCAACTGTATGACTATTGTAAAGTGTAATGGCTGCTTCAATTATTGTTGGAGTTGGAGAGTAGCTCCCTTGTGCATATTCAATAGGGGAGATGATCGGGTGCTCCTTTGCAAAATTTAATACCGAATCTATTGCAAACCTTAAGTCTTTGGTATTAACACTGATGGGGTATAATAGGTTATCATTATGAGCAGTTGTGGCGACACTTAAAAAAGATTGTTTCGCTTCGGTTGCAATTAATATTGGTGCTATTACAGCCTGATGACTGGGTTTATGAAAATTCTTAAGGTCCAGAGCATAATCCCAAACTTGTTCCATTTGATATGCATGGTATTTGGATTCCCCAACTTTAAATTCAAGTACAAAAACAACACTATCTATAATGAGCAATACATCTATCCTTTTGCCCATACGGGGAATAGAAAATTCAAAAAACAAGTGACCCTCAAGTCCAATCAGCTTTTCTTTTATGATAGAGATTTGTTCAGCCCAAGCAAAATTTTGGGTTTGGGTAGAGTCGAATGGATTGTTTAAAGTTAGTTCCCCAATTATATGCTCCTTGGAGCATTTTTGGAATTCAGCTAGCGAAGAAGAAAAATAGTAACTAAGCATGACTGTAATAATCTCATGAATGTAGTCTAAATATAATGATTTTAATAATATATCAATTCTAATAAGTTGCTAATGAGATATTCGATCGTGGGTATTTGAATTGAGAAAATATTTTGTATTTTGATTAAAAACTCTATTACAAAAGAGCTATTTCTGAATGTTTTTTAATGTAGCTATATTAATAATAATATCATTTACAATTTTTGTTGTTGTTAAAACTGCATGGAATAGAAGAAAGTCCAGATTGATGTACGAAGCAGTATCAAAAGCCATTCTTACCGATTTCATTTCTACTAATGCTGCACAAATTGAAATTGCAATAAATCAATATCATGCTTTCGAGAATTATGAAAATGGATATTTTTCCAATTTTGACTTTCAGAAATGGCGTGAAAGTGTAGAATCCTTATATAATGTAATTAGTGAAAAGAATCTTGAGGGACATTTAATTGACGAAGGCAAGATTTATTTAGCGCAACAATTGGTTGAGATATATGAGAGGGGAGAGGTTTATAGAGAAGCATATAATCAAAAATTCTTGCAACAAGAGCTTGAAAACTACAGTGATTTTTTTAATAATATTGAAGGACGAAAACTTGATATTCAGCAACGTAAAGCTGTTATTGCTAATGAAGACAATAATCTTGTAGTTGCTGGTGCAGGTTCTGGAAAAACTACCACTATTGTTGGGAAAGTGGCTTACTTGATTGATCGCTATAAAGTTCCGGTTGATGAAATTTTGCTGATTTCTTTTACGAATGCTTCTGCACTTTCTTTAGCAAAACGAATTGGTATTGCAGGGGTAGAGGCTAAAACATTTCATAAGTTTGGTATCGATGTAATTTCAACTGTGGAAGAAATTAAACCCTCGATTTTCGATGAATCACAGTTTAAAAAAGTAGTGATTGATATTTTTAGTGAATTATCTAGTAATGCTGAATACTTACAACTTGCAAACAATTTTATTACCCAATACCTAAAACCATTTAAGTCTAAAGAAGAGTTTTCTTCAAAAGGGGAATATATTCAGTATTTGAAAGATCAGGAGTTTAGTACTTATAGACTTAAAACTTCTACGATTCAAGAACGCACTACATATAAAAGAGAGGTAGTAAAAAGTATAGAAGAGTGTTTGATTGCCAATTTTTTATTATTTAATGGGGTAGAGTATGAGTACGAGTATCCCTATCCGCACGATACAGCTTCAAAGGAATTTCGGCAATATAAGCCTGATTTTACGATTAATATGAAAAGTAGTCCAGTCTATTTGGAGCATTTCGCTCTTAACAAGGCAGGGAGTGTGCCAGCTTTTTTTGCGGATAAAGAAAAAGGGGAAACTCACGAGGAGGCTACTCGCAAATATACCGAGGGTATTGAATGGAAGAAATCAATTCATGAGAAATATGAAACAAAACTAGTTGAAACATATAGTTATGAATTTATAGACGATACTCTCTTTTCAAATTTGACAACAAAGCTGACGGCTGCAGGTGTGATTTTGCAGCCAAAGTCACCCGAAGAGGTATGGAAAATTATATCGGGTGTGGCTAAGGAAGAAGTGGATAATTTTATCAACCTCCTCATCAATTATATTACATTGATGAAGTCCAATAATCATTTAATTGAAGATATGTATGAGCGGATCGGGCGGGTGAATCATAAGTATTTGGAAAGAAGGCATAAATTATTCCTTGAAATTGTTAAGCCTGTATTTGAAAAATACGAAAGAATCTTACTTGAGAGAAATGAGATTGATTTCAGCGATATGATTAATAAAGCTCAAATTTATATACGATCGGGTTCCTACAAGAAGAAAATCAGCTACATTATTGTCGATGAATTTCAAGATGTTTCCATTGGAAGGTATAAATTACTGGGTTCAATAAAGTATGCAAATCCAGGATGTAAGTTGTTTTGTGTTGGGGATGATTGGCAATCAATTTATCGTTTTACGGGAAGCGATATTGGGTTGTTTAGAAATTTCGAAAATCATTTTGGAGTTACTTTTAAATCCCGAATTGAAACTACTTACCGTTTTTCTGAACCCTTAATTAGTATGTCAAGTAATTTTATACTTAGAAATCCTAAGCAAATCTCAAAAAAATTGCGAAGTTTCAATGAAGAGAGAGCAACCCTCTTTAAAATTATTCCTAACGCAATAGAGTCTCAAGGAGATACTGCTGCATTAGTAAGTATTTTTTCTCAATTGTCTGCTTCTGAGAAAATCGAAGGAAAGAGTATATTAATTCTAGGGCGATATGGATTTGATTTAAAGCGTATTAATGACGCTGATGGATTGTTATTTGTTGATCGTAAGGAGCAAGGGGTGAAGTATAAATACAAAAACTCCGAAGGACAGGAAAAATATTTACACGCAAAGTTTATGACGGTTCATAAGTCTAAGGGTTTGGAATCGGATATAGTTATTTTAATAAATTGTAATTCTGGAGTATATGGCTTTCCCTCAGGAGTAACGGATGATCCTGAATTAAAGTTATTTCTTAGTTATGAAGAAGAAATGGAAAATGCGGAAGAGCGCCGTTTGTTTTATGTGGCATTGACTCGTGGAAGAGAGTATGTTTATATGATAACTGATTCTCTAAAAAAGTCGAAGTTTATATGGGAG
Organism: Candidatus Woesebacteria bacterium; assembly: GCA_044223895.1. Taxonomy (GTDB): domain Bacteria; phylum Patescibacteriota; class Microgenomatia; order UBA10105; family UBA927; genus CAKZSU01. The sequence continues at coordinate 488 of JBGALL010000064.1, read as the reverse complement.
ATAGAAGGCGGCAAAATGATGAGTTACGAAAAGTTGTGTCCAATATGCAATACATCTCGTCTGGTTAAAAAAACTGGTGTTTCAAATGGTCGCCCTTGGTCTTTTTGGGCCTGTTCGAATTATTTATATGGTTGTACATATAAAGAATGGGAATAGCAGATGGGCTTTTGCTGAGAGTGTAATTTTTTTTATTTCAGTGTATAAATGGTGTGTTGATAAATGAAGTTGTAAATGGTTCAAAGCCCTTTAGGTTTTGAACCATTTACAAACTGAAGCTTCGATTTGACAATATTTAAAACTGAACTGCTGTATCGCTTGCTGGTCCATGGTTAGGAGCTATATCATAGTCTTCACCATTTTTTATCTTCACTAACATAGCCTTAAACTCAGTTAAGCTTTTTTCCATTGATTTGATCTCTCTTAATTGATTAAACAATTGGATCTCTTTTTCCTGAGGAGTTCTTAAGAATTTAGGGGACTTAAGATCC
>JBGALL010000063.1:0-9904 GCA_044223895.1 Candidatus Woesebacteria bacterium | reverse complement strand
GGATGTTGATCAAAGATAATTTTCCAAACACTTCGTATAGTATTTGTCTCAGACTGTAGCATAGCTAATCCTAATGAATAATAGATATTTGCTAAGTAATCGGTTGAAGGCTGGTTTGCTGTTAAATTTTCTGCAGTTAAATATGGCTTAATTTTTTCAAATGGAAGCAGTTCTTTTATTTTTTCACTTTCAGTTATTGGTAAATAAACGGAGTTTAAATGAAGAAGCTCGTCATAAATTTCTTGATCATGATTTTTCGAACTTATTAGGAAGTTAAAATAATCATTATGAACTTTATTGTTTTTAGGATCGTTTAAAAGTGAAGAAATATAAAATGAATTTGCTTCAGTAAAATTATTCTTACGCTTATAATAATCAGCTAATTCTTCGTTTACATCTGGGTCTTTTTTAAAGAAAAATAAAATATTTCTTTGTGCTTGCATGGATAATTCTTGAGCATCACTTATATATCTAGTTGCCCTACTGTTAATATAAAAAGCAAAAAAAAATTTATCTTCTAATACTCTTAAATTTAGTAATAAAAATATTGAAATTACATAGTAGATGATGAGTATCAATAATGAACTATATAGAGGTATATTCTTCATGAAAAATCCTTTCTATATGGAACAGAAAAAAGACTGAGTGCAGTCCAGGTAAGTATCCATATAATCAGGAAATCAAAACTAAAGTCGAAAAGCGAATTAATAAAAATAAGTCCGACGCCTAAAATTATATATGACGAAAAGATTGAAAGATTTTTCAAACCTGATATTACTATTGATATGAGCAGACCAGAGAATAACAATAAACCGACCAAACCGTTTTCTGCTATGAGCTGTAATATAAAATTATGAGCAAACCATGAATAATTGTTGGGATTGCTCTGGAAGCGTTTTGATAAAACATAAAATGTCCCTGGACCTGTTCCAAAAAGAGGATTAAGCTTCGTAGCCCGTAAGGCTTGGTTCCAGTACCCCAATCTGCCTTCCTGCATCAACAAGGGTTTATCAATTTGTCTTTGTAACCAAACTGGAACTTTATCTAGGTGCTTTGTTTGTACTGAGAGAATTGAAAAAAAGATAAATGATAGGCATGCAAAGAGACCGAATACTCCAAGAATAATAATCCGTCTATTTAACCTTTTTGGATTGGAGATTCCGATTTGAAAAATAGTATATAGACCAGTCAGTAGAATTACTCCTCGAGAAAATGACAAAATAATAGTAAGAGATACTAGGAAATAGAGAACGAGTAGGAAGAGATAACTTTTTTTGTTAGTTTTATTACTAACCCTTAAAATAGAAATTAGTAATGTAGGATAAATAAAAAGCAACAGTGTGGAAATGTTATTATGACCGTAATTGGCATATAAAAGATTCATTAAAGGCATCAACAGCGTTAATTGTGGAATAAGAATTAAGACGTAAGAAACAGCTATTGCGAAAAAAGAAAATAGGATTAGAAATTTTATAAAATATTGAAGGTAATCTCGCTGAGAAAATTCATAAAAAATAGCATATACAAGATATGCCATAATAAATCTCATAGTGGTAGTTATCGAATATCCCACACTATCAGATAAAATTGATCTAGCCACAAAGTAAACGATATTAACGGTCCAAAGGGATGTTAAATATACTGGCAGATCCCGTTGCTTTTTTAGAAAATATTTTGCATATATATACATTGAAATAATCACCACACTTGCCAGAGTATCAATTAGTGGTTGTTTACCGTCTCCTAAAAAAAGTCCTATAGTAAGAAATCCGAAGAAAATGCCTAAGAAAAAATGATCAGAACTAATCCTCTTACTAAACCTTTTAAGGCTGGATAGTATCCTTTGTATCAACATAAACCGTATTGCTAGAGTATCTATTTATCTGTTTCTAAACAGCTTTTTAAATGGGGAAAAAGTTCCTGAAGTGTTTGATTATCAGGATCGATGTCATAGGCTTTATCTAAATAAAAACGAGTTTCTTGGCAATTTCTTTTATTGAAGGCGGTTACGGCTAAAGTAATATACCCATCTCGATAACTTGGTTTATCTTTAACAATTTGTTGCCAATAGTTACTTACTGGATCATCTTTAAGAGCTTGAGGTTTCGGCGTGTCTCCAATAGAGATAGAAGTGCCAAGTACATTTTGGAGAGTATTCTGGGATATGGTTGTAGGAGTAGATGTTGTCTTTTCAGGTTGACCTAACAAGACTGAAATATTTAACGATACAAGACTTGTGCCTATAAGAGCTAAAATTCCCAAAAGTGGAAGTGAAATAGGAGTATGTAATAATTGCTCGGTTGCTGATTTCTTTTTCTTAGCCATACCTAACACAATACTACCAATAAACAAACAATCCAATCCATATCTAAAATCATATCTTATATATTTGAATATTGGATTATTTACCCATGTATGGTAATGTACGTGGGTACATTATGAAAAAAACTAAAAAAACATCACCAAAACGATCTGCCAAATCAAAAAACGAAGAAGTAATGACTGCACCAGAAATGCCAGTATATGAACAACCAACTATGCCTCTAAAAGAAGACCATCATACCTCCCAACGAAAATTTCCTTCGTTGACGACTATTGTTACCTGTCTTTTAGCTGGAATTATTGTCGGTGTTTTATTTGCGTATCAAGGAATGCCAATTGCGGCAACAGTCAACGGACAACCTATATTCCGTTGGGAAATTGCCAACATTTTATTCCAACGATATGGTCAACAGACCATCCAAGGTGTGATTACCGAGCGACTTATAGCTAGCGAAGCTCAAAAGTCAGGGGTTGCTGTAAGTCAGTCTGACATTGACGCGAAAGCACAACAAATACTTAGTAGTTTCGGTAGTAATATGAGTGTTGATGATTTTCTAAAATTTCAAGGGATGCAAAAACAGGATTTCGACAATCAAATCAAGTTACAATTGACGGTTGAACAATTGCTCAGTAAAGATTTAAAGATAACTGATGATGATGTAACTGCATATATTGCCACAAATCAAGCCACGTTAACTGCCACTGATCCCGCAAAATTAAGAGATGAAGCAAGAAATGCCATAAAAGATGAAAAAATAAGTGAAAAAGTTCAAGAATGGCTTCAGGAATTGAAATCAAAAGCATCTATCAAAAGCTTTTTATAACATGAAATTAGTTGGAGGTATTCTTCTTATTGTAGTATTAGGAGCTGTAGGATTTTTTTTACTGCAAAAAAATCCAAATCAGCAACAAATGGAATCCTACAATAAAGATCAACAAGCATTAACTTCTCCAGCAAATAACACCGAAACACCGTTAATTACACAAGCTCAAACAATATCACCATCAGAAACTGGTGAAGCGAAAGGGGTACAAAGTATGAGTCAAAAAAAACAATATGCTAATCCTCCTAAAATGATGGTGGATACATCAAAACAATATGTGGCAGTTCTAACTACCTCAAAAGGAATAATATCTATACCGTTGTTTGCTAAAGAAACGCCAAATACTGTAAACAATTTTGTATTTCTCGCTAAAGAAGGTTTCTATACTGATACTCCGTTCCATAGAATTATCAAAGGTTTTATGATTCAGGGAGGAGACCCTACAGGAACAGGTCGGGGAGGCCCGGGATATCAATTTGCAGATGAACCGGTAACCAAATCATATGTCCGAGGAACTATTGCAATGGCTAATGCAGGGCCCAATACAAATGGAAGTCAATTTTTCATCATGCATCAAGATTATGACTTGCCCAAAAATTATGTCATTTTTGGGGCAATCGATACAAAAGATCAACAAAGTCTCGCTACCTTAGACGCGATCGCTGGAGTATCCGTGGTGCCTTCAGATATGGGAGAAATGTCTAAACCAACAGAACAAATTCTGATAAAAAGTATAACCATTGAAGAGAAGTAGCGTTTCTATATGAAAACGTGGCAAAAACTTAAAAGAAACCCCTCTCTCTTCAAAAAATACTTTATTCGTGAACAAGTATTCAGAGCGACTCGATCATTTTTTGAGCTGGAGCACTTCCACGAGGTAGAAACACCACTTCTTGTCGCTAATCCATTGGCAGAATCCTATTTAGAAATTTTTGAAACGGATGTCCTTGATAGACATCGAAATGTTCAAAAAGGATATTTATCTACTAGTCCTGAAAATTCCTTAAAAAAATTATTAGTTGCTGGTATTGGGGACTGTTATAGTTTAACCAAAAGTTTCCGTAACATGGAAACCTACAGTCTGACTCATAACCCTGAATTCACCATCTTGGAATGGTATAGGGTAGGTGTTGGTTATGAGAAAATAATGGAAGATTGTGAACAATTATTCCTATCTATTTATAAAACGTTAGTGGCTGATTCAAACGGTGAAAGTACCCAGTGCCAACTAGAATATCAAGGACATACTATTGATCTTTCTGCTCCGTGGGAAAGATTAACAATGAAACAAGCCTTTCAGAAATGGGCCAATGTAGATTTCGATAGATTTCTTGATGAAAAACAAGCCCGAATTATTGCACGTGAAAAAGGATATAGTGTTGAAGAAAAAAATACTTGGGAAGAGTTATATAATCAGATTTTTTTGAATGAAGTTGAACCAAATTTAGGGTATAAAAAACCAACAATATTATATGAGTTTCCAGGTAGTATGGGGGCCCTTGCCCGGAAGAAGCCTTCAGATCCACGGTATTCGGAACGATTTGAGTTCTATATTGCGGGAATAGAATTAGGTGATTGTTACAGTGAATTAACAAATCCTACAGAGCAAGAATTACGCTTTAATCATGAGCTAGAAGAGATAAAGCGCTTGGGTAAAACATCCTATGAATACGATCGTGATTTTATCGATGCCCTCAAAGAAGGACTGCCTCAATGTAGTGGAATGGCTATAGGTATGGATAGAGTGATTATGGTATTTGGGAATGTAAGGGACATCGCTGAAACTCTTTTTTTCCCTGGAAAAGAGATGTTTCATTCAGAGTAACGCTTGGAAAGTATCGATAAATATGGGATAATAAGCTATCCCCAGAGGGAATTTTTTATTTTTATGGCGAATATAACCACTGCAGATTTTAAAAAAGGAATGTTCATCAAGTATAAAGATGAACCTCATCAGCTAGTAGAATTTCAACATGTTAACCCTGGAAAAGGTTCTGCTTTCGTGCGAACACGCTTAAAATCTATCAAATCAGGAAGAGTTCAAGAATTTACCTATAAATCTGGAGAATCTGTGGAAGAACTATTTGTAGAGACTCGTGAGATGCAATATCTCTATAAAGAGGGTGATGCTTATCTTTTTATGGATAACCAGTCCTACGAGCAATACAGTGTTCCAGAAACCCTTTTAGGAGATTTCGTAAGATTTCTTAAACCAAATGATATTTATCAAATTATGATTTACGAAGAACAGCCAATCGGTGTTCGACTTCCTAAAAAAGTTCGATTATTAGTTACTGAAGCCCATGATGCTGCTCGAGGTGATACCGTTGGTGGCGCCATGAAAATGGTAACCGTAGAAACCGGTGCAGAAGTTGCTGCTCCTCTGTTTATCAAAGAGGGAGAAACTATTGCCATAGATCCAGAAACTGGAACCTATATAGAGCGAGCAAACTAAGTTTTCGTATCTTTCAAGCTTCAAAATATAATCCCCAAACGTATTCCACAGTTGACAAGCTCACGAGTTTCCCCTAGGATCAGATTTATTGAGGTCAAAAGGAGGTGAATCTTACAATACTATGAAAATGAAGTTTTATGATGTAAAAACCCGTAAATCAGTGGAAACAGAAGTAACCGAAAAGAAAGAGTATCAGAGTCGAGGACAAGTTCGTTATGCAGTTCGAGGAAAAACATCTGATGGAAGATCATTAACACGATTTATCTCCAAAGTAGAATACGATAAATTGTCTGTATAATAAATTTTTCACTGCGACAAACCTCACGAATTTCGTGAGGTTTGTGTGCGTTCTTTTTGTTATATGAAAAAAAAACTTATTAAGCGTACCCAAGTTATACGACCTAACAATATAGATCTCATAGAAGAATTGCAGATAACTGAAAAAGAATTTGGTGAATTAATCTCAGACAAATGGGATGTAGTAAATGGAGATTCTCAACTTCAAAAAAAAGCCCTTACTGGAGCAAAAAGAATTAAAGAATTACGTTTGATGCTAACGACACATCGCCTTCTCCATAGAACAGTACAATAATTGTTACAGAGCATCGCTAAAAATCGAAGCTACTTTCATAATCTCATCATATGGTTCTGTTCCGACTGCAATTCTCACAAAAGGAACGCCTTGGCCGGGACGTGATGCTGGAATATATATCCTTGTAGTACAGAATCCGAAACTTGTCCCACCAATAATAGTGACTTTTCGCTCAGTAGCCAAAGAAAATACTTTTTTCATATATGCTTTATAGGCAGATAGGGTTGAGTATTTAGTTTGGAAGCGCAGTGTAATAAATGCTGCATGAAATGGCTTCTGACGTGAGGATTGAAAGCTTGGATGTGCAGAAAGTGTAGGAGAAAGAACAGATTCAATTTTACAAGATTTCTTTTCTAAAGTTTTGTATATTTTTTCAATAAGTATCTTAGCATTACGTTCGTGTCTAAAAAGCCGTTGTTCAAGAAATTTCCGATTTGGAGTAGGTATCATTATCGCTTGAATGTCACCCAAATTAGTTCCTAAATGATCTCTATATGCATATAATTCTATACCATTTGAGATATTGGTATAAATAATCCCTCCATTTACTTTATCGAATCCAAATTGGGCATGTTTTATTAAACTTTCCCAAACAATTATTTGCATATTCTTGCTAGAAAAGAATTGACTACTAAAGGGTTGGAAGGTAACTGATAACGCAGTGTTATCGATTACTAAATAACAAATTTCTTTAGATTCTTTTTTGAACTGACTCATTAAGGTAACTATATCTGGTTGCAGTAAAGTTGATGAATTTGATAACGAGTCTAAGAATATTGCAACTGGATTATATTTTTTAATAATCTTAAGAAAATCACTAATATTTCCTTCATCAACTTCAATAATTCGATCAGAGAAAAACGTTTTTAAGAGACTCTTTTCTTCAAAATAGCAGGATTTACCAACTATAATGGGTCTGTTCGTGTGGGTTGATTCCAAAATATAAGCTATTATCGTTGTAAGGGCAGCCATACCACTTGTCGTGGTATAGGCATGAAAAGGGTATTTTAGCGGTGCATCTATATACTCTTTGATAAATAATTTTTCATATTCACGTCCACTGGCATGTTGATCTCGTCCATAATCATTGAGAGATTGAATAATTTGATTGGTAAATCTGCCCGCAAGAGAATGGGTTGATGAAAAAAAAGAAGGGGACTGACTATCTAAAGAAGTTATTGCACCAGCGATAATAGGAAGTAAACTTCGTAGTTGTTCATAGTGGGTTATGTATTGTAGATAGGTGAATTCTGCCTGAGTGTGAGAAATTTGCTGATGAAGGGATTCTAATGAGGCTATAACACTTTGTAAGTAGATAACTGCCTGTTCGTAAGCTTTTAAGGAGAATTTCTCTTGAAACTTGTTAATATTTTTATACGCGAGGTTAATTTTTACTTGATAATCTTCTACCAAGTAGGTTAGTGTTTTATAATCCTCTTTTATTTCCTTTTGAGTTAGTTCTATAGAAGAATGTTGACTCATAGATGACTAGAAAGAATTAAAAAGAGTATACCAATCACAATCCTATATATTCCGAATGGAACGAAGGAATGTGTTTTTACGTAGTTTATAAATATCTTTATTGTTAACAGCGCAACAATACAAGATGCGAAAGACCCCAGAATTAACAGCATAACTTGATTACCTTGAAATGTTAGGGAAGATTTTAGTAGATCTAAAACGCTAGCGGCAGCAATGGTCGGAACAGCCAATAAAAATGAAAATTCCACCGCATCTTCTCGAGGGAGTCCGACCAGCATACCGCTGACGATACTTGCAGCTGCACGGGAGACTCCTGGGATTATAGCCAATGACTGGCCTATTCCAATAAGTATTGACTGCGGAATAGATAGCTTCTCAAGTGATGTGTTGGACTTGTGTGAAAAGAATTTTTCAAACAAAATTAGAAAAACTCCACCTATTATTAGTGATGCAACAGTAATCCAGGGATTTTTCAGCAAAAACCCTTTTATTAGTTTATATAAAATAAAACCTAAGGCTCCTGCAGGTAAGAAAGCAAAAAAAAGATTTTTCCATAAGTATTTCTTATTGAGAAGTTTTTGAATATATATTGTTAAAACAGCCAAAATAGCTCCAAACTGAATAATAATTTCGAAAGTCTCTAGGAAAGTTGACTGTGGTATCTGAAGTAACTGAGAAGCTAGAATTAGATGGCCGGTAGACGATACTGGTAAAAATTCAGTTATTCCTTCAACTAGGGAAAGAATGAGGGTTTGTAAAATTGTCATTCAGTCTATTGTAATACATGTTTGTCCAGAGGAGTACTGCGTGGTAGTATAGGTGATATCATGTCTCGGAAACTGCTCGTACTTATTATCATTGGAAGTAGCTTATTCTTAATCTTATTGGTGGTGCGGTTTATTTTTGTTAGTCGTTCTCCCAAACAAGGAGTATTAAAAATAACCACCAATGCTGCATCAAAAGTCTTATTAGAGAACAGAGATATTGGGAAAACACCCTTCGAACAAAAAATTAATGCGGGAGAATATGCCTTAAGAATTGTTCCTGAGGGGACAGACAAAAATCTATCTTCCTGGCAGGGGAATGTAAAAGTTGGACAAAATGTCCTTACCTATGTAAACCGTGATCTATCAGAATCTGAATTAACGTCTGCCGGAGAAACTCTATGGCTAGAAAAAATAGGTAGTAGTAAAGGTGAATTAACTGTAACTTCAGTGCCGGACGGGGCAAAAGTAGTAATAGATGATGAGTCAAAGGGAATAACTCCAGTAACGTTGACAGAATTACCTCAAGGTGATCATACATTGTTGGTTTCTTCTCCAGGATTTGATTCGCGAACAATAAAAATAAAAATAACAGTAGGATATAAATTAACTGCTTCTTTGTCTCTGGCCTTGTCACCAGGACAAATGTTAGCGGACACACCAGATGAATTGATTGCGTCACCAACGGCGGAACTGTTACCTACACCGAGTAAGGGTCCGACCCCTACAGTCGCCAAGAATATTACTCCCACAAAAGGAGTAACTCCCACTCCTACGAAAAAACTTAGCCCTACACCAACCCCAACAACGACTAAAGTAGCTAGTACGACCCCTGCTAAAAAAGTAAAAATTAAAGACACTCCAACCGGCTTTTTGCGGGTCAGACAAGACGCATCCACTGGGGCTGCAGAAATTGGCAGGGTAAAACCAGGGGAACAATATGCGGTTCTGGATAACAAAACAGTAAGTGGAGTGCTCTGGTACAAAATCACCTTTACAGAAACTCTTGATGGGTGGATTTCAGGTGAATACGCTACCAAGGTAGAGTAATACTGGGATTGCTATTATAACGATATAAATAGATCTGTTGAGTTAATTTGGGCACTTCTTCTATCCACCAACACCGTAAATAACTATCAGAAGCGTTAAACCCCATCCTAGAATAGTAATAACCAGGGGCTTATCAGAGGTCATGATCTTTTCTGGAGATTCTCCTTTTCCTTCATAAATGAGCTGCATGTATCTCATGATACCGTACAGGACAAAGGGAATAGTAATCATCATCCACTTTCGATCTGGAAAAATATTTTCAGGGCCTATTAACCAGAAAAATCCTTTAGTTACTGGTTGGACGAGAAAGGTATACATGGCATAGGAAAGAAAGGTGGAGTTGGCAAACATAGCTGTGTAGGTGTCTAAAAGCTTTTCAGAGTAGTTTGAAAGCGTCTCACGGGTATCTCTGGGT
>JBGALL010000062.1:0-10035 GCA_044223895.1 Candidatus Woesebacteria bacterium | reverse complement strand
GCAAACTTTGTCTATAGGTTTGCCCAGTGTCTGCGGACAGCAAATGGTTCTACTTGTGGGTTAGGAATTGGTGATGGATCCTCCTGGTCGGGAAATCAAAAACCATACATATGGGGAGAACTAGATACCAGTACCTCTACGTGGAACGAAGCTAATCCACAACCGAAAGCAGCTCATGCGAGCAGATGGGCAGGTTTATTTTCACCCATAGGTAATTCTGGATTAGACTGGTTTTTTGATCAACAATCAAGTTCTTTTATATCTACCAAATATGCTGAAGCCAAAATTGTCGGAAATTATTTTAAAGGTGTTGATTATGCAGGAAAACGCTTCAGTTATCTATCAACCGATGATGTTAAATTGACATCTCAATCTGTCTCAACAACGAATACATCCATAAGAGTACTGGCAATGCGCGCACAGAATAATTCAGAAGTATATGCCTGGGTACAGAATAAAAATAATGCCCGTTGGGACCAAGCGGTTAATACTTCCGCACTATCCGGTTCTTTTACTGTACCGGGAATAACTAATGGAACATATCGTGTGGAAACATGGGATACCTACACTGGACAGGTCAGTCAGGGTTCAGATATTACCGTAACTAACGGTAACCTCATTGTTTCTGTTTCGAATCTGTCCAAGGATATAGCAATGAAAATTATCTCTGGACAGCCTTCGGTTACCGTTGCTCCATCTGGAAAACTTGGAGATGCCAATGGTGATGGCAAAGTAAATGGATCAGATTATGTGATCTGGCTAACCCATTACGGGCAACTTGTGAGTGGAGCGTCCGTGGGGGATTTTAATAACAGCGGTAAAGTGGATGGACTTGATTTTACTACGTGGTTGACTCATTATAGCCCATAAAATGTATGTGAAGAAATTTGTATTTCTGATTTTCTGTTTACTTTTTCTAATTCGAACGCAAAAAATATTTGCCCAACTATATATTGCCGATGCCAATGGTGATGGTAAGGTAAACGGATCAGATTATGTTATCTGGTTAACTCATTATGGACAGCTGATAACTGGTGGAGCTAGTATTGGAGATTTTAATAATAGTGGTAAAGTGGATGGAGCTGATTATACTGTCTGGTTAACCCATTATGGCAAGCAAGTTTTAGCTAGCAGCTCCAACCAGTCAACCGACACCCCTTCAATATCTTCGCGAATGGGACCCAATATGGTCACGATGGTCAACGAACTCATCATAACTTTCGATTCCTTTCCACCGTGGAAATTTATGTGGGAGTGGAACGGTGCTGGATCCGACGGAAAAAAGCAATCTAGTCATTTGGCAGTCGTAGAGCAAGTACAGCCAATTACTGGCGGCGGTAGAGTCTATATGATTGCAGGAAATCAGGTGAACGCTATAAATAAAGCTACAGGAGCAGTTATTTGGACCAGAGGTTCAATTGGCACCTTAACGGGTACTCCAGCCTATGATTCAGAATTTTTATTTGTTCCCTCATCAGATGGTCATATTTATAAACTAAATGCTCAAACAGGGGCTATTTCTTCAAGTTTTACCGGATCAGGTTCGTTTAAGCAGGCAGTTTTGATATCAAATGGAGTTATCTATGCTCCATCACTGAGTGGTTCATTATATGCTATTTCTACTGCTACTATGTCTCAAAATTGGGTATACTCTGCAGGTTCCCCACTCGTTACTACTGCTGCTATATCTCCTTCTCGTTCTTTAGTTATCGTAAATTCACAAGATTTATATGTTCACGCTGTAAATTCTGCAACTGGACAACGAGTTTGGCGAGTTAAACCAACAGGTAGAACCTATCAATCTGGGAATCCAAACAGTAGTGGTGCCCAATTTGAATACAGTTGGCCTGTGATAGCCGAATCGCATGGTGTTGTCTTTGTCAGATACCGACTTGATTGGGATACTATTTGGACCTGGAGTCCATTTCCGACTACCAATGCTCAAATTCGAGCAAATTTTCTTTCCAAGCCGGATCAACAAGCGCTATATGCCTTAAAACTAAGTGATGGGTCCCAGGCTTTTATTGCTAATGTTGGGAATGGTGGTCAGGGTGATGGTGGGTATTTAGAAATTGGGCCAATGCCTGTGATTCGAGTGGTTGATGGTCAAGAAGTTGCTTATATCATTTGGCGAAATGGTCTCACGTGTCCAACGTGTGATGGTCGAGAAGATGCCAATATGGGAGAAATGGTTTTGGATTCCACCACAGTAAGTGGCTATCAGGCAGGCGATGTTCGCTTTGTGCATTTTGAGGATATTCAGACAGATGAAATGATGCCAATTTCAATGGGTGGGGATGTATTATTTCATAGTCATTGGCTGGTAAATGAGGCATATAAAATTACTAATCGTGTAAGTAGTTTAGGTGCAACCTTTTCTAACCCAATACAAACCACGGTAATGCCCTATGTGATCTGGCGACAATGTAATCAAACAAATTTCTGCTATTATCCTGGGTGCACAACGAATTTGAGTTGTGGTGTTAGTTGTCCAGTATCTAGTTCTCGGTATTGCAGTAATGGTTTGTTCTCTTATGGTGACACACGGTCCTATCCTCCAGGATTTTATGAATATAACAATGACTATAATGATGGTACTTGGCCGATTACCGTGGTTAATAATGATCAAATACTGGTTAAATTGAATGACGGAGGGATTATGGCACTTACCAGTGGTAATCCTACTGCAGAAGTCAAAAATACTCCTCAAATAGCCAGTAAGCAGACAACGACTGATGTTTTGGGGGCTACGTATCCTTCTACTCTTTCATATACTCAAGCTTCAAAGCATATAGGAGAGTTTGCTGTTTTTAAGGGAGTTATCAAATCAGTTGTGAATCATCTCCCTAAAGCGCTCTATCTAGGCTTTACCGATCATCATGATGTAAATTTATTAGTTAGAATATTTGCTAAATATTTGTCTAAATTTACCTATGATCCACAAACTCTTTTAGGGAAAGAAATTGAAGTCCGAGGAATTGTGACTTTATATTGGCCAGAAGCTAAGGACCCTGAAATTATTGTGAGTTCACCTGAGCAAATTCGTATTCTAAATTAATGCAGAGGCTTGACGGGGATAAAAATATTCCTTACTCTTAATAAATAGGTGTATGGCAGTATCTAAGAAATCATCACCAGTTGGACTTATACTTTTATTAATATTCTTCTTTGTTGCAGGAGTTATTATTGCATTTACTTCGGGTGCAGCTCAAAAATTTCAGCAATCACGATCGAATGCTGATGTCGCTCCTATAGCTTTATCATTTTCAACCGGAGCAGTTCAAAATGGAGTTACTCCATTAACACTAAATGCTACCAGTGCTATTGGCGTTGGCTTTGCCGAAATTGATTTAACATTTGATAAGACAAAGCTTCAACTCGCTGGTGAAATGACAAAAAGCTCTGTATTAACCTTTATTGATTCTAAAACATCGATGGCTAATGCTAATTCAACTGGTACAATCCAAATCTTATTAGGATTAGATCCTAACAATAGTGCAAGTCCAGGCATGGGCACATTTGATTTGGTAACTATTCCTTTTAAATCAGCAACGGCTACCCAACAAACGGCCGCGGTTACTGTTGATACGGCCAAAACCTATTTCGTTGATTTAGCATCTAATAATTTAGGCTACAATGGAATTTCTTATACCTTTGGTTCCCCTACTACCGTTCCATCAACTAATCCTACGGTAACAACTGCTGCAACTAACACACCAACTCGTGCTGCAACCGCAACTCCTACGAAATCACCTACTCCGACGTTAACTCGAACTCCAACCCCACGTGTTACGGTTACCGCTACGTTGACTCCACGAGTAACTGCTACACCAACCGGAAGTGTTGTTTGTTGGAATCGTGTTACGAGTAATAATGGACAACTTTATTGGCCAAATGGTTGTAAAGGAACTCCAAATGCAGATATCTGTACTCAGGTTGTTGTTCCGCTCACTTCTTCCGAGATAACCCAATATGATGCTTGGGTTTCAGCAGGCAGTCCTATGTATCAAGGATGTGGAACTGTATCACCAACCACAAAACCATCAAATACACCATCACCCACTATTCGGCCTTCCAATACGCCGACGACTATGACACGTCCTACCTCAACGCCTGTTGCAGGTAACTCTCCTACACCAACTATGACATCTGGCACACCGACGCCAACTCCAGTAATAATTCCAAATCCTCCAGCCTGGTGGTTTGTAATTCCTGAACCTTTGAGAAACTTCTTAGAGCAGTTGTATGTTTGGGTGTTCTTCTTCCGACAGTCCAGTACCCAAAGTAATCTTTTGGAGGGTTTACCTACCCCAACCCCTTGATTTAGGCTGCATATTGTCATTCAGCCGTTTTTTTCAGATAATACGAGGTATAGTTTCGCCGAGATAGCCAAGTCGGTCAAGGCACGTGTCTGAAAAACACGCCATACTGGTTCGATTCCAGTTCTCGGCACACAGAGATATTTGAATGAAGATTTTCTTTAGATTGTGTCTTTGTACTTCTCGTAGAAGGTATTAGTGAATATTTCTTCTGGATCGTATTGCTTCTTAGTCCTAAAGAATTCCAAGATTTCTGGATAGGCTTTCGTGAGTTGTTCGGAGGTGTAATGCAGTTGGTATGGAAGAAAGAATCTTCCCCCTGCCTTAGTGGTAAGATCAATTAGAGATTGGGTTAATACTCGCATTTTTTCATTTCCTTGAAGATCTGTTGACTGATTAATATATAGAACTACTGCAAACATATCTTCTGGTGCATAATTTAAGGCAATATCTTCTTTATGGACAACCCGAATTGAGACGTTGAGAACATTTGCCTGTTGTTTGATAAATATTTCTCTAAGGTTGTCGATATAAGGGATAAACTGACTACGAGGTATGTAATATTCTTGCAAAATATCAGTTTGTTCTTTAAAGTCGTTTTGCAAGTACTTTACACTATCATGCATAGGTTCGTTTCGGGAGACAAAACACGATTCCCCATCAGAAAGTCCTTGATTACGATTGACATGACAACTAGTCAATTTGGGTTCGATATGTTTTTCTGCCCACCATTTGAGATTCATCGGAAGTGTACCCATTTTGGATAAGTTTAGAACGAATCTCCGGAAGGCCACGCTTGAAACTTCTGTGAGTGGTGGAATTTCACCCTTGTACTCATCTGTTTTTGTATAGCTATAGATAATCATTTCTTTGAGTAGTGAATTTGGTGCGGTTGAAAGGTGCCCATACATCAGTTGTACCGCAGGGTTTGCTTGAATTGTTTGTCGGAAATAATCTGGAAATTGAGTATAAGGAATCAAGGTTTCTTTGTAGTCATACATGACATTGTCAGTAATTTCTAATTCAGCATCTACAATAATTCCAAACAATCCATATCCCCCTACAATGTGTCGAAAATATTCAGAATTCGTTTCTCTGCTTACCGTTTCTATTTCCCCTTTTGGGTTCAATATGCGTAATGATTTGATAGTCTCTGCAATTGAACCGACGGTATGATCCATACCATGTGCGTTGACTGAAACAGAACCGCCAACAGTAAAGATATCTGTAGATTGCATAGATTTAATTGCATATTTAGGATGAATAATTGATTGTATATCATGCCACGTTGCTCCACTTTGAACAGTAATGGTTTTTTTCTCTTCATTGAGGGCAATCTGTTTGAACTCTTTCATATTCAGAATCAATCCGTACTGAGTGAAGGCTTGCCCTCCCATACTATGTTTGACTCCGGCTGGGGTTATTTTTAGGGAGTGTTTTTTAGCAAAGAGAAATGCCTTTTGTATATCTGCTTCTGAATGAATGTTTATGATACCGTAGATAGGAGTTTTGTTGAGACAGCTGGCATCATTGATGTATCCACCACGAATTTGCCAATCAAACTGTGACTGCTCTTCCATAGAGATTGTTGGTTGGGTCGCGTGTAATTCTGGATTGATCGGTGGGCAATCTTTTGGACCAACTGGGTCTTTGGAATAATAGTGCACTTCTTTTACGGAATAGAGTATGACAATAACTAGGGCTATACAGAGTAACCCTACGAGGAGTGTGGCTCGGGCAGTTTGTTGTGATTTTCGTTTAGTAGTCATAAATATGTTCTGTTTTTATCCCTCTGTGTTCTAATTCTGGTAACAGTCCTACTAATGATGAGACAGGAATTACCATAATCATACGTTTCTCAGATGGATTTGTCGCTATCGGTATACTAAAAATCAGTCCTGGTGGTGTGTATTCTTTATCTGATCCCGGTTGGGTTAGAGCAGATACTAAGATAGTTCTGTTCCCGGCAAGCTCTAATAATTGGATATTGTGTGTAGAAAACTTTTTCACTATTTCGGTAAATGGCTCATACCGTGGTAGAAGTACCAGTTTTGTGTTGTTTCCAAGATCTTCTTTGAATTGAATTTGTGGGTCTATGGTGGTGACATCGTCAGGGAGGTCTTTTACTATTGCCAGTATTTCGGGAATTTCGGGTGCGTAGACACTCCGAGTACCTTTGAGTATCAAATATCCATACCCTGCTTTAAAGGCATATTGTGAACTTAAGTAGTGCTTTCTTTCTATTTTCCTGATCATGTTGGGTCCAAAAAGTGGCAATTTCCATAAATCTACATATTTATCTTTATAGGGAAATTCATAAAAGGGAGTCAGATGGAGAAAGTGAGCATATTCGTTTTCAACCTCATAATAGAAGTGATCTTCAACGGTCTTATCTCCAAATAGTTCACTAATTTTTCCTATGGTTGTCTCATACAAACCTTTGATGAGGTAATCGAAGGTATAGCTGGTCCCTATTATTTGTAGGGCCATATCATAGCCATCAGCATTTACTGGATATCGTGGCGTTGTATAGGCATATATAGAGCAGTAGTATTGCCAAAAATTAACTATCGATTGTAAGTAGGGAAATTTACTTGGGTTATTCTCTTTTATGAAGTCAGCAAACTCATGAGCGCTATAGACGATATACCATTCTGGTAAGGAAAGAAAGGAATTATCCTCTACTCTTTTGTACGTAGGATAAGAATTCCGAATCTTAGTAGAAAGTTCCTCAAAGGCTGGAGTATAGATCTGACTATGTTGAATGAACTGAGGGGTTTGAATTGGTACACACTGTTGTCGATAGTATACGTGTACAAGAATACCGATAGTTACTAATACTAGACACACGATTCCACCTAGTACAGTGACCTTCTTTAGTCTCGATGTGGATCTGGATTTCATTTCTTTTTTCGAGAAAGGGTTTTTTTGGAAGTTTTGACAACTGAGACTTTTTTAACAGTATCTTTTACTAAAAATCCAATTAACAAGGCACCAGGACCAATGATAAAGTGGGGCAGATTCACCAGCAGATTGTGATGCATGTTCGCCATTGAATATCCCATGTTTGCACCGAAATTACCCATCAAGAGATCGAGAATACTGTAGCCAGTGAAAAATCCCAAGAAAGCATCGGTAGTGTAATAGATTCCAAACCATTGGAAATAGCGGCGAGCTTCTTTTTCGGATTTCCAGGCACCGAAGGCTGCCCAAATACCAGAGATACTATGGAGGACGTCATCGATGGGGTCGATCATGAACATTCCAAATAGTAGGCCATGAGAATCGGTAAGACCAGGGAGGTGTCCAGAAAGCACTACTAAGAAAAAAAAGAAGGCATAACCCCAGGCAAGTTTTCTGATCATAAATTCCCCCTACAGAATAACTATATGGATCTGTTGAGCTAAATACAATACTACAGACTGGAGAGATTATTCTTGTGATTGGTAAATTCTCGAAAAGTTTAGTAAAATGCATATACGAAATTGTAGCGCGGCGGTAGTTCACCGGTAGAATGTCTCCTTGCCAAGGAGAAGGTAGAGGGTTCGACTCCCTTTCGCCGCTCAATAAACGTATATATATTAGAGTAAAATAACTATTTGAACCCGTTTTTTCTTTAAATCCCTCTCATTCCAGCTTGAATATGATATAATTTCCTACGTACCGTTTTTTGCCGAGTGGTGTAATGGTAACACGCCTGACTTTGGATCAGCGCGACTCTAGGTTCGAATCCTAGCTCGGCAGCAATTAACTCTAGCCTCAATCAACTGTATACAACTATACTTCTGCAGATTTTGATTCGAACTAATTTTACTAAATAATTCAACGTGCTAGAATTGTTTTATGAGAAAGATTATTGTTGTTGAATTTATTACGCTTGACGGTGTTATGCAAGCTCCAGGTGGCTCTAAAGAAGATACTGCAGAGGGTTTCAAATTTGGCGGATGGATGGGCCCCTACTTTGATGAAGATGGTGGGAAAGAAATGGGAGAACAAATGAAAGAAACCGCTGGATTACTTCTGGGACGAAAAACATATGAAATCTTTTCGGGATTTTGGCCGTACCATGTTACAGAAACAGAAGGCTGGCCACAAATAAACAAAATCCCAAAATATGTAATGTCCAAAACCTTAGAAAATCCGACCTGGGAAAACACAGAAGTGTTAAAAGATATTAATGCCTTAAAAGAGCTAAAGAAATCAACAGGTCCTGACTTACAAGTGTACGGAAGTAGCAATCTTATTCAATCATTAATGAAGAGTGATTTGGTAGATGAACTTTGGCTAAAAATATTTCCCCTTACAATTGGGACAGGAAAACGATTGTTTGAAAAAGGTACAATCCCTGCTGCCTTCAAACTTTATAAATCCAAAGTTACTCCAAGTGGTACTTTCTTTGGCTATTACAAGCGTGCGGGAGATGTCAAAACCGAAGACATAGTATAGTTGTTTACGTAGTTAACAAATGCCAGCATGGTAATTCGGAATATAAAATTGCTCTTCTGAAGACTGCCAAAAAGTTCGAATAGCGTCTGTTTCCGCCAGCCCAATCATCTTCAACAAAGAAATAAGTACTAAGGTACAATCTATATTGTTAGTATTATTTCTACTTCCATGGTAGACTTTCTTCGTATAATGAAAGAATTTCAAAAATGTGATTTCGCTACTATTCTTTATTGTTGTTTACCACGCGAGTTAGTGGTCATTTGTTAAAAAACATTGCATGAACTGGTCGGCAACTCTATTAGCAGATTGCGACCCAGTTTTTTATAAAAATACTACCATATGGATAGTCAAGAATTCATAAGTACTGAGGAATTTGAACTGTGGCAGCAAACTACAAGAGAAAAAATTTTCAACGATAACAATTATCTACCCACTATAAAAACAGTAACAGCAGCTTTTTCTGATGAAGATGGAAATGCTTTAAACACTGAATGGAAATTATTTTTTGGAAAACAACCATATATTTATGAGATTTTGACAACAGAATATACGCACGCACTGGCCGAATACCTAAGAAATAGATCGACTGATTTTAAAATAAACTTAGGTAGGAAAATGAATATACTCGATATAGGAGCAGGAAATGGAAGACTCGGAACTTTATTGAATAAGTTCGCCGGTGATGCATATAAAATACAGTCAGTAGACTATTACGCAACAAATCCAATTGTTGAAAAGCTGGATTATCAGGAAGCACTAACAAAATATAATCCTGATTTAGTAATTTGTTCATGGATGCCTCCTGATGAAGATTGGAGTCAGTCTATTCGCGCCACTCCAAGCGTAAGAGAGTATCTATTGATAGGTGAAACTGACGACGGAGTTTGTGGGGAACCATGGTCTACATGGGGGTTTATCTCTTGGGATAAACCAACCCCAACTAGCGCTCCATATATTCTTGATGGTTTTACAAGAACTGAATTAGATAGTTTGAGTGAATTGCAGATTTGTAGAACGGATTTACCCGGTAGATATGAACAATCTCACACTGTAAGTTTTCGTCGTTTAACATGAAATAACAATTTATATTCAAGTTTATTTTGTTGGTAGGTTTTACCTTGGGATAGATAACATAGCCATATTTTTCTTCCAAAGTTGTCTTCTAAAAAAAAGCTTCATTGAAATAGTAAAACGCTCTTTACCCTCGTTAAGAGGTTAAATTTGATATAATTTGATCATGTTTAAGGGTGAATTCACTATACCGGGGGCC
>JBGALL010000061.1:0-10165 GCA_044223895.1 Candidatus Woesebacteria bacterium | reverse complement strand
ATCTGCATGCAGACTGTCAAGAAAGAAACTACATATGAGTTTTATTGTCCTTCCTACCAGCAAACGATACAATTACTGCGATTACAAGGCCATCCAACCTCAAGGTATTCATGATCTGGTCGCTCATACTAGGGTGGTATCCTGTCAGAAATAGAAGATTATTGTAACAACGTTATTCGTTGTTGGATGATTGCTTGTTCCAACTTAGCTATTCCCCAATTGAGCGGTGTATAAGGACCAGGAAGAATTGCTTTGGTAACATCCGTTAAGGGAACGGTTATATAACATTCTGGATATCTAAACCTCGGCATGCTTTGAATCAGCATTTCACTTCGTCCATGCAAAAACTTGATATGCTTATATCTGATGAGCTTAGCTTGTCAACGGGAGTAATGGTAGTAGAAAAGTACTAAAGCTAGAAACTATGAGGATGTGTATGATATATCTCGATTATGTCAGAAGGAAATGAAGTACCAGTGAATATAAATGTAAAAGAAGAAAATAAACGAAACCAAAGGGTATCATTTCACTCCTTTTTCACTTTAGGCTTGATTTAAGCCCATGGATCACCAAGATATCTCCGAAGATGGGTGTCCCGTTGAGAGTTTTAGCAATCTTTCTATCAGGTTTCCCTGGCAAGCCTGGATCATGAACTCGCCATTTAGCAAGATCGTATTCTTTGATTAACAAAACATAGTGACTCGTCATTGTTGTAGGATTGGCTATTCCTTCTACCCATTCATATAAGGTTTTCCCGATCGCCAAACTAGATTTAGAGGCTAAGAGTTGCGCTAAACGATTGCTAGATAATAGTTCATTTTTCCAGAGCTTTCTGTGGACAATTTTCTTGGTAGATTGTTGAATTTCGGAAATATTTTTATACGAGCCACTTCTTTCTTCTGCCTCGAAAGCTTCTTTTTTGAATTCTTTTATATACTCAATTCCTTCTTCGGCTAATCTGCCATAATCAAAAGGAGAATATAACTCTACCTCTAAACCCAGATCATCAAGCCATTCAGCCACTGGCGGTAACCAGGTCCACCATCCCTGCTGTAGAGTTTTTTGGTCAATCAGCTCATCAGTAAAGGTTTGTTCTGGAAAGTAATAAGAGAGAATACTTTTTACCACTGCCTGTAAACAATGCAGATTATCAGCGGTGTTTGGATAAAAGGTGACAATTTTCATAAATCAGGGGTTAACTATATCACATTACTTCAACTCAGTTCATCTGAAGATAAGAAAGGATTCCGATACCGATGAGTATATTGGCCAATGATCGAAGTTGGTAGATGATATAAATGGCATCGTTATTTAAATTTACATAGCCAAAATCATGTGGTCGATAGGTCTTCGGACCAAATTGTTGAAACAACCAGTACATCATCTCTCCCAATGCACGTACCACCATATAGACACAGAGCAACACAATTCCGAGTTTGAAAGATAACAATACTACAATGCCTAGAGCAATTAACATTGGAACTAAGACTAAGGCATCACCCTTCACATAAATTCCGAAAAACATACACCACCAGGGAGGAGCGGAAAAAAACCACGAAGTAGTAATCTTTTTTTTATCAAACACCATGGATAAAGTATACAGTTTTTTGTAATTAGTAATCTTGACAAGATATTTTGGCTCGGTTTATATTTTTTTCCAGGAGGAGATCTATGAAAAGATATATTTTTGTAGCTGGCTTCTTCATACTTCTGTTAGCAGCTACCCCTATTTTTTATACATTTATAGAAACTCGTTTGGTAAATAACGCTGTAAAGGCAAGCGAAAAACAACCAACGATTGTCAATCAACTTCCCGCGACATCCACTGTTGTATCAAAGTCTTTGCTGGTATTTGATGGAAATGGAATTCAGTTAGGGGTGTATGCCTTTAATCCGAATCCAGAATTACAACGCGTGTTTGTACCGAATCTGAGTAGATTTATCGATCTTCAAGTAGCCACCGGAACCACTGAAAAAACTGTTGATCTCTTGTTCACTTCGAATAATTGTTCGGGAATACCATACTATGTAACCACTCTTCCTGCTGGAACGCCGAGTTCCGAAGCTCTGAATACAGCAAACGGACATTGGCAAATGCTTTTGGAAAATAATAAACGCTACTATTCTATAGACAAGTCAGAAAAAGTGATTGCTACCAGACTCCATTCGTCACTCAAAGATAAGGATGTTTGTAAAAGTGGAGACCTGGGAGATCAAAATGTTATACCGGGAACTGAGGTCTCTCTTCCGTTTTCTTTACCAGTCAAATTACCTTTGGAAGTGAAGTATGAATAGACGAACTTTTCGGTATTAATTCCCTACACAACCAGTCGATAATCCATCACTGGTCAATACACAATGAGCCGTGGATGCACAGGTAGCATCTAAACTTGGAGTTCCATTGGTACAACGCGCAGAATGTAACGTATCAATACAGCGTGATTGTCTGTCAGGAATAGTTATTCCATTTACCAGACAACTGGCTCCTACCGTGGGAGATGAATTTGGTAAACATCCAGTAGATAGACCGTCAGTAGTAGGCACACAATGAGCCGTAGATTGGCAGGTCGCGTCCAATGTAGCAGTACCATTGCTACAGCGATAGGAGTGAAGTGTATCAATACAACGTGATTGTGAATTGGGAATAGTAATTCTATTTACGACGCAACTTAATACAGCGGTTGGGATAGGGGTTGGACAGATTGCATACCCACACCCTGTCGCTCTTACTTGACCATTATTTTGGACATTATTCTGTCCAGAAATAACGGTAATCAGAGTAGAGATCAAAAAAGTACCTAGCAATAATATGAAAGAGAAATTTTTTTTATTCATAAAACTGCTGAGTTACTGTATTCAGTCTATTTATTTATAAAAGGCAACGCAATATGTCATACTGGAACTAATGATTGTTTCACTTACCCTGTTTCTCTGTTCCTTTGTAACTATCTGGATGGGAGCAGGCTTGATAATCTCTGCAGTCGATACTCTCTCTAGGGGCGTTCATATATCTCGTTTCCTTATCTCTTTTTTTCTCTTAGGAATATTAACCTCCATTCCCGAAATAGCCGTTGGCTTAACCTCAGTTATAGAACAACGTCCAGAAATCTTTGTAGGGAATTTACTGGGAGGCATACCAGTTATTTTTTTCTTTGTTATCCCCGTATTAGCAATTTTGGGAAATGGTGTACGTATATCCCATGGATTTGAAAAAGTAAAACTTCTCGTATCTATGGGTATTATCGCGGCCCCGTCTTTTTTTGTTCTTGATGGTAGCTTATCGAACCTAGAAGCAATTATCATGATTGGTTTATACAGTTCTCTAATACTACTTTTTAAAAACCACCCTCACTCTAAAAAAATTACTAAACCCAAGATACCCAAGAATCTCCATCTTGGTAAAATTGTTCTCCATATCGCTATCGGTATTATTCTCGTTTTTATATCTAGTCACATTATTGTAAACACAACGATGCAAATAGCTCGCATCTTTCAAGTATCCTCGTTTTATATCAGTCTGATTGGAATCTCATTAGGAACCAATCTTCCTGAACTTTCCTTGGCCATTCGATCGGTAATTCAAAAAAAGAAAGATATTGCCTTTGGTGATTATATGGGTTCAGCTGCAGCCAACACCCTCTTATTTGGGATATTTTATTTGGGATATTTTCGTTACTTATTCGTGGGGATACCTACCCGGTGCAAAGTTATCTCTATGAGTTTCTCTTGCTGATAGTTGGTATAGGTTTATTCTATTATTTTAGTCTCTCCAAACAAGATATCTCTCGAAAAGAAGGGTGTATTTTATTCAGTGTCTTTGTTGTCTTTTGCTACTTCGGAATGCGTTAAATATTCCCAATGAACGCATGTCACCATAGACCAAAATATATCCCATAATAATAATTCTTCACTTCTGCTATAATTGAATCTCGCTAAAGGTATGAACAGCACATAAGCAGTGTTCGGAGTTTCTTTATCGTTCAGGCACATTAAATTAGGTGAATACAAAGGATATGAAATGCGATTCAAGATCGAATGGATAATCGTGGTCGTGATTGCACTGATAGTTACGGGTTGTGCGCCATCTGCAAATGCGGAAGCAGACTGTACCAAGCCAAAGTTCGATGAATATATTTATGACCTCAATGGTGGGGCATATTTTCGTTCCAGCACCGTTAAAACTTGGTCAGTTCAAGGAGAGAAAGTCGTCGAGGGAATTTCCTTTTTATATTCCGATAATGGAAATTTGAAACTGGGAACTATCCAGCATGTAGCCGAGATGACAAAATCTGGCTGCACCTACATCGGCGTACCCGGAGCCAACTTCTACGGAATTCTCAATGGTGAAAAATTCTCTCCAACTGCGGGAACAGTTGATCAATTCTATAGCTACCAGCTTTCCCCAGGAGCATCCAGAACGCTTCAACAGTTTATCGACAACGGGATACTTGAACCATTGGTACTAGGGACAAATCATTCTATTCAAATCGGTGATCTGATTGCCATTCCCCGTGAAGATACAGGACTATTAACTGTGTACGTCATTACGGGATTTCAAGATGGTCAGTGGGTTGCACAAACAGATGGAGCACTTGGAATAATCTGTCGTGGAAGAAGCGGAGGACCAATATTAATGCTTTCTGCGGACGGATATTACACGAATACCGTCATCGGTGTAGTCAGTGCTATCGATACCGACGACCAGTATCGAAAAACCGATAATACAGGTAATACTTGTTCGCTAAAGCTCTATTTCACTCCCATAAAGTAAATTTCACCATTCATTGTTCCTAAACACCCTCCGACCGTAAAGGTCATTTTTTCGAAAGAAGAGATTGTGAGGGTGTTTTTGATAGTTACTCTTCAGGAAGAGCGGTAAAATCAGCTTGGACTTTTTGATACCACTCCATCCCGCCTGCTGGGTCTTTCCAGCGAGCATCCATGGCCTCTCGAGCGGGTTTATGAGCTTCATCTCCACCACTTACCATCTCAGATAGATGTTTGTCAGCAGCTTTGATAATTTCATTGGCATCATTTCCCGTGAAGGGTGTATCGCATGGACCACCAAGTTGTTTACAGGTCATAGTTTTCATAATTGGTTCTCCTTTTCAAAATTTTATCATGACTAGATTTCATTAACTATCGATGATTACTATTTTTATGCTTATAATGTTTCAAATCAGCGACGATAAGGAAACTGACAATAGTAAATAAAAACCAGGAAGATATTTTATCTGGATGGACAATGTGCCAAGTTTGTAATTGATCTGGATACTTCCAGGCACCTAGGTAAGTAGAGATATTTTCAGCAATCCAAATCGCTGCACCAATCAAAATAAAGGCGAGGTTTAAAGGCATCACTCGTTTTTTTTCTAAGGCCACAAAAACGACCTTAGTTTTTAGAAACACGAGAAGTATTAAAGGAATAAGGATTATTCGAATATCTGGAAAGAAGTGATTACTAAAAAAATTACCATAAATTGCTATGGCTAACGGTATAGTAATGAAATAGGAAGGGTATTGTTGTAATTTCAGTTCCAGATTTTTCCAGGCTTGTGACATATAACTCGCCACAGATGCATACATGAATCCACTGTAGAGAGGGACATTCATAATTCGTAAAATGCCTTCATCAGGATAACTCCATGCAGCAACACCAGGAGAAGTTTTAAATAATTCCAAACAGAGACCCAATACATGAAACAGGAAGATGACTTTTATCTCATCGAAACTTTCAATTTTGCTGAAAAAAAGAAGAACTTGAATTAACAATGATCCCAAAAAAATTCGATCATATCGAAGTATTCCAAAAAAAGGTATGAATTGGGAGAAAAATAACAGTATGAAGAATAACCCTGCAAAAATACATGATTTGGCTTCCTTATACCCGAAGCTAATTATCTCCCGGAGTAGCGCTCCCTTTGATAGTTTTCGTTGACTCATCGTCTCTACAGTATATCGAATATAGATACTGACATGCTCAGAATCACTTCCGTGCACAGAAGTGATTCTGACAGTATTCAACTACTGTGTCGACGCTGGGGCTGTGGCTGAATCTGGACCTGGTCCCATTCCGAAACCACGACCTCCATGTTTCCCCAAACCCATCAGATAACTGACATCGATCCCGTTTTGAGTAGCCCATTGTTCTAAAGCAGTTCTCTCCGCTTCCATCTTGGAGCGATTTGCTTCCATAGCTGTTTGACGTTGTTCATCCGTCATACCTTCAAAACTTTGTCGTTCTGTTTGACGTGATGCCTCTAGCTCTTTATGTTTGGCAAGGATGAGTTGTTTCTGAGCTTCAGTAATTTTTCCATCGCTGACATATTGAGCTAATTGTTGTTCATATTTGGTTTCCATTTCTACTTCTCTGTCTGTTCTATCCTGATCAAAGACGGCTTGTACATCGGTTTTACTTAGTCCGAATTTATCCGCTATTTTTTGAACAAGAGTAGACATTGGATTCGTAGTTGTAGTTGTTTGGGCAAAGGTTTTGGTAGCTGCTAAGGCTCCCGTACCAATTACCGTTAACGTTAGTGCTGTGATTACTAAGGTTTTTTTCATTCATCTCACCTCCCTTCATTATTAGAAGTATAGCGATGATTCCTTAAGGAGAGCTTAGAAGCAGGGTTAATTATTTCTCTTTATAAGATACCCACCAATGATAATAAATAAGATAGTATGAATGATTGAAAATCCAATAAGTAGATTTTCCAGAAAAAGAATAGCATACATCGCTATATAGACCCCAATACTCAACAAAAGCTTTTTCATCAGACTCGTTGTTTCATTCGCAAAAAGTACAGCAAAAATGGGAAAACTTACTGCAAATGGAGTAATTGCCATGATAAAAATTACAGCAGCATCAGAACCTTGAGTAAATTTGTAGATTATTGCTGACATATACATATAGGCAAAGGCATTGATTATTGCCAATGCAAATAAAGCTATACATTTAACCAGAAACAATGTTGAAGTTCGTTTTTTGAGATAACTAAACGACCACAATGGATAAAAAATAAATGATCCAAACATTGCAGCATAAAAGAAGAGAAAAATAATTAGCCCCAGCGTAAATACAATTGGATTGTCAGAGAATCTCATCCAGACACCTACCTATACCTTAAGACTAGGTTATCAGCCATAGCTCGTCAATATGTATTACACCAGTCCTGGGAAATAGGAATTGGTATAATATTCAGACGTATGCTCGTAGAAATTACCAATTTATCTAAATCTATCGGACCAAAAGATCTCTTTCATGATCTAACCTTTACGATTGATGAAGGCGAAAAAATCGCCCTTATCGGTAGGAATGGTTTTGGGAAAACGACGATCTTAAAAATACTCGCTGGTGAAGATCATGATTTTGGGGGAATATTAAAAGCCAAAAAAAATCTTCGATTTACCCTTACGAAACAGGAACATATTACCGATATAGAACAATCAGCATTGACCTACATTTTGCGCAGTGTCCCTGGGTATTACGACGATGAAAAAATATTACACGATTTTGAAAATGGTCTTATGACTGATCTTCATCTCTATTCTGATGCTTTGGAGCGATTTACGAATAAGGGATATTTCTATATTAAAGACATGATTTTTAATACCTTAGCTGATTTCCAAATTACCCAAGAGGAAGCGCATCTTCCCTTAGTTTCCTTGTCGGGTGGTGAGAAGCGCTATGTAGAATTAGCTAGGTTAATGTACTCGGGTTCTGATTTGTATTTAATTGATGAACCAACGAATCACATGGATTATCAAGGTAAGGAACAATTTATATCCTGGATGAAAGAGGAAACAAAAACGATCATGGTGGTAACACATGATCGAGATGTGTTGAAACAGGTAACCAAAATTATTGAATTAAAAGATAAAAAATTGCATATCTTTACTGGAAATTATGATTCCTACATCTCTCAAAATACGACGAATACTACCAATTCAGTAAAACAATACGCCGAACAATTAAATAAGCTTAAAGAAGCCAAGAAGCGAGTTGAGTGGGGACTGCAAATGCGAGCAAAGAGTAAGGAATGGAAAATTCGCTATGACCATTGGGTACGTGACTACGAAAAAATAAAAGCAGAAACAGTCAAACCTTCGTTCTGGATCGATCAAGAATCTACTGAGGGATTAAGTGAAGAGGTATTAGACTCATATCAGAAATTTAAAGAAAAGAATATAAATATTACTATTCAGTCAGGAAAAGAACGAATTGACCATCTCCTGTCAGTAAAAGCACTTTCCTTAGGTTACGATAGACCACTTTTTTCGGGAATAAGCTTCAATCTCAGAAAGAATGATCGTGTGTTTATAAAGGGACTCAATGGTGCTGGGAAGAGTACCCTGGTTCAAACAATTTTGTCTGCAGCCAAAGAAGAAAAGGCTGATGCACACATATTTGACGGAAACATAACGGTAGGTACAAGCTTGCGAATTGGTGAATATGAACAAGAGATACATAACAGGTATCTAGAAATGAGTTTAAATGAGGCTATCATCTCCGCCTTTGAAGATGCCAACGTACCTTTAAGTGACACGCAGTTAAAAAGCACCCTAGCCCAATATTTATTTGAGCCGATGATCGATGGGAAGCAAAAAATAGCAGCTCTCTCTGGAGGACAAAAAGCCAGATTCCAACTCATAAAAATGTTTGCTACCAAACCAAATTTGCTTATCCTTGATGAACCAACCAATCATCTGGATTTACCCTCTATAGAAGAACTTGAAAAATCACTCCTCTCGTTCGAAGGTGGAATTCTCTATATTTCTCACGATACCTACTTCATAGAAAAGTTGGAGGGCGAAATCATCACCTTATAAAGTACCGGCACACTTGACGCACCTGTTGAAAGATATATAGTAGACAATGTTTTTATGCTGTGGAAATTATTTGTGGTGTTTTTCAAAATAAATTTGTTCACTACCAGCGGACCAGCCTCTTATGGGCTAACAGAAAAGTTAGTAGTACCAGAACTAGTATCTCCAGAAACCTACCAGAGAGCTGTTGCTATATCTGCAAGTATTCCTGGAAGTGATGCAGTACAAATGGCCTGGCAAATAGGATTTTCTGTGTCAGGAATACTTGGAGCTATTATCGCGGTTTTTGGTGCCTTAGTCCCCTGCATTGCACTTTCGAGTCTGGTAATTATTGGAATGAGTTATCTGTCTCCAGAATTTTTAAATAAGTTTATGTACGGGGTAAACCAGTCTTGTTCCTTCTCTTGCTGACAACTGCCTTTCAAATTATCGGTCCTACTACTCAAATTACTTACAAGTCGATATTTCTTTTTGGCATCATCAGTCTACTGTTTTATAAAAAAATACCGATCATTCTCATTTTTTTGTTTAGTGGGCTAGCAGCAATGTTTTTTTAAATAGTGTACGATTATCGTAATTAGACCTTGCTATGGACCAACAATTTCTCATTGATCCAGAAAAAAATATTACCTCTGATAAACCTATTCGGGTGAATCCTTCTTCACCCATACCTGATCTTTCACCAGAAGAATATTTAAGAAATTCAAAAAATCTCTTACAAACAGATCAACCAGAATCATTGTCGAATAATTTTTTATTATTTAGTCCTCTTCTACCTGTCATCGCATTTATAATAATTTCCTTATCTGTTATCGGATCGTATGTTAATCAACGAGAACAGCAAATTGCTGAAATACGTAGTAATGCTCAGGCAAATATCTGTGCAACAGGGTCATATCTGGGGTGTATCCATCCTGGAGATTCCTGTGGTTCAAACAAGATTTGTGTAAGTGGTAAAGATCCTCAAAACCTCTCTCTCTGTGATTGTTTGGAACGTTCGCCCGGAGCGAGTGAACAAAAAACTACCTCTTCTATCCCTAGGTCACACCAATTACTCAGTGGGTTCCAAATAGTAAGCATTGGCTTCGGGATAATTCTTTTGTTTATGGGAATATTTCTCTGGATTCGACTGAAGAACAGGAAATAATTATTTATTTACTACCAAGGGAAGTTGTTTGTTCACTATATGACCATGGCTATCTTTGGCTGTAATAGTAATCATACTTAACCCTTTCGCTTGAGGAATTCCACGGATGAAACAACTAGCAATATGTAATCTTCCGAATCCATTCCAGGTAGTACAACTCTGAGTAGATAATCCTTTGGGAAGACCAGTGAC
>JBGALL010000060.1:0-10662 GCA_044223895.1 Candidatus Woesebacteria bacterium | reverse complement strand
GAGTGTTGTTGGAATGTTTATCATGGTATCTGTCTATGGAATAATTAGATTCATTGCTTTCACACTAGGTTTAAACGATCCATTTCTCTAGTTTAAACAAATATATAGAACAAAGGGCGGACTTGTGGTCCGCCCTTTCGTTAGGTTGATTATAGTGAGCCTATCGCACTTGTTTCCTTACGAGGAAACTCACGTCGTTGGGTGACATCACCCAGACGTTCGTTACACCATTCCCCCAATTGATCTTTCGACCATTTGGGTGCATGGTGATTGAGTTGGTGAAGTCACCAACCATTACTACTTTGGCAAACCAAGTGATATTATCGCCCGAAGGCTTGATATCAAATGGCCCACCGAAGGGATCAATCTCGATCCCGTACCACTTTCCAGCCGAAGCTAGGAAATTGGTGGTGGAGGTGGTGGGGGAGAGTTCCGTTACCCCTTCTTTCTGCTCCTCTTTATCCGAGGAGAAGTGGAATATTAGGTATATTCCGAGACCTAGAATTAATCCCACGATAGCAAAGGATTTGGCCTTCATACTACACCACCTCCTTTTTTACTGGCTTTTCCGCTCGTATCAGCATCAACAACATTAACCCCACCTGGGTTTTTGATGACCTGGTACTTACCATCACTTATGGCGGTCTCTTCGATGAGTTGAGCTCTGACTATAGCAAAAAAATCAGCGAATGGTATTTTGCCAGTTATAGTAGTTATATCACCCACTGGTTTTCCGTCAGTGCCAAAGACAATGCCCATTGACTGCATTCTTTCCCGAACCCGCTTATTCATTGTCTCTGTATCTGCGAGTTGAGCATCTTGTTGTGCCTTTTCAATTGCCTTGCCATTTCTGGCATCGCGCACCGCTTGGGGTGCAACGAGTGAGCCAGAGAGTTTTCGAACATCAACTCCAAGGTCGGAGAGAGTGATGGTATCCTCGGAGTCGCTGTATCTGGACACACCCCTTTCAAGTATTTTCCTAACGTCTCTACTGACCTCATCTGGGTTAGTCTCCATATACTTGGAGTCTTTCCCAGCAGCAATTGTTTTAAGGGACTGAATTACAGATCCCTTAATGATATCCATCACTCCCTTTTTTTGACCTGCTTTGACGTAAGAGAGAACTTTTTCACCAGCTGTTCTTTCCTCATCACTCTTCAAATCAACAATGAAGCCGATCGTGACCTTTCCGCCGATTGTCACGTCGTCATTACATCGGATTTCCTGAGGGACATCAACTGTCTCCTCGAAATTCACAACTTCGATCTCGATTACCCCCACAATGTCAAACCAATGAAGGTTCAGAACCATCGTGAGACCTTCGCTGATTGAGGTTGTGGGGTTACCGAAAAAGGTGAGAAGGAAGATATTCTTTTTCTCATCCTTTGATGTCGGGGTTTTAATCCCAGCAAGCATCATCACCCCTGCAATGAAGGGGATGATGCCGAAGAAGAAGTGACCCCGCATAAGAGTCACCAAACCGACAATGATGAGTATTCCAGTCACACACATCAATGTGCGACTGTACTTCTCATTCATTTTGTAGCACAGCAGTCCTGCTGCTACAAATACCACTGCAGGTAACAGTAGTATTAATGTTCTTATTTCATCCATAAATTTCCAAGTTTTCAACTCCAAGCTTCATTATCTGCACACGCAGAGAATTCTACTTGGTAACGTTATCTACGTGTATTATACATGAAAATACAGTATTGTCAAGGTTAGTTTAGCTATAATATCTATAAAATAAGCCGTATTTTTTTAAAAAAAGAAAAGAGCAGTTTGTCAGACTGCTCAATTTTGTACCCTAGTATACTAGGGCTTTTTCATGACTGTGAATCTCACAGTCAACTCAGGGCCAAGAGACTTGATCCTGACACCAGTAACCTTATCACTACTCGTGGGTTCAACCCAGATTGGGCTGTTTGCGGTGCCTACATTATAGGCCGCAAGATAGTCGTGAAATACTCTACCACTGACCCACACGGTTGCGTGTATATCAGTAGTAGTCTTTTCAAAAACCACATCTTCGTATGGACCGATTTTGTGTTGGGTGACTGAACCGACTTCAGATGACCCCACCATATTGGTCACAATCGTTGGGATCGAACCCGTCCACCTCATCCCTGAAAAATCAAACGTTCATGTTTCCACCATTTACAAAAACGGTCATAGACCCACTTTGTCCGCCAGAGAGTCCGATTACACCATTTTTTGAGTTTGTATTTGGACCAGTAAAATCATTTGGTCCTTCATTATTTTTTTTTACTGATGCATCATTAGATTCATTACTCCTCATCTGATCCAGTATTTTTCTATATTCCTCCGCTTTCCTCCTTTCACGTTGTATCTCATCACTTGCATTTTTTGCTGTCTGTTTCTTACTAAATTCAAGTTCTCGGATTTCATCCTTGTAATCATTGATTTTCATACATACAAGGAGTCCAACAAGAACAAGAATCAAAACAGATACGAAACAAACTACTCCTCGGTTTAAGTAAAACCAATTTCCAAGTTTGCTTTCTCCTTGGTTTTCTGAATTTTGGTTATCGTTCAGGTCTTCTTGCGGGGTACTCATTTTTCAACTTTGTTTGAATTATTTTCCTATATTTACGTTTGCACACGCATACGAATACAGGTGCTGTTTTCTATTGAAAAATTAGCATCCTTTTTGACATATGTCAAGAATAATAAATTAATGTGTGCATAAAATAATACTTAGAAAATCTTCTATATGTTAGAATTAAATAAAATTAAAATTAAGAAAAATGAAATGACAAAAAAATATCACAGCAAACTTTGTAGCAAGTATAAATGGTATAAAGATTTGCATAACTATCCTCAAGCGAATTTATTAATGTGGTCGCTATTTATATTTGTATCAGTATTTACTGCAAATGCTTTTGTAGTCTCAAGTAATTATCAAGTTTCAAGTGTCGGTGATGTTATAACTGATTTAAATAAAAACAATGCTTCAGATCTATTTGCTTCAACAACAAAGAAGGATTTGGCAACTGAAACAGTTAGAGCAATAAATAGACAACAGCAAGATAAGACAATAAAGAGATATAAAATTTCTGAAGGAAAAATTGACATAATCAATAATAGATCTTCACAAAATTCACCAACAATAACAATAGATCTTTTTGATGGACAAGTTATAACCGTTGATAAAGCTAGAATTATTGAAAGAGGTGCAAATAATTTTACATGGAGAGGTAAAGTAAGAGGAGCACCAGATGGTCAAGTGATTTTATCGGTTACAAATGGTTATTTATCAGGATTAATCAGCTTTTCTGAACAAAATTCAAAAAAGAAATCAAGTTACAGTATAGAACCAGTTGGAGAAAATTTGTATTCAGTTAGAGAAAATGATTTTAGCAATATTGCTGATGAACCAAGTTCAATAAATGCAAATTCTAGTGATATTAAAGGAGATATATCTTCAAATACTGTAAATCAAACAAGTTCAACTGCCTTAGGAGATACTGGAAGTAGTATTGATGTATTAGTTCTATATAGCAATCAATCAGCTGCAGCAACAGGTGCATATATGCAATCACAGGCTCAATCAGCAATTGATGTAACAAATCAAGCCTATGCAAATAGTGGTTTACCAATAAGATTAAACTTAGTTCACGTTGATCAGATTTCATATAATGAAACAGGAGATTTTGTTGGAATGTTGAATGATATTACTTATGGAACAAATGGAGCACAAGTAGTAAGTCAATTAAGAAATACTTATAAAGCTGATCTAGTTACTATGTTTGTTGAAAGTACTGCTTATTGTGGTATGGGTTGGGTAAACTCAAATGTCTCACTTGGCTATACTGTAGTAAAGAGAACATGCGCGTCTTCAAATTTTAGTTTAGCTCATGAAATTGGTCATAACATGGGTCTATTGCATGATCCAGCAACTGACTCTAGTTCATACCCATATGCTTATGGTCATGGTTATGTAGATCCTGGATGTCAATTCAGAACAATCATGGCTTATCCAAATTGTGGTTCTCCAAGAGTAGCGTATTTTTCAAATCCAAATATGACATATCCAGGTACAAATTCTGTTTTGGGAAATACTAGTGTTTCAAACAGTGTGAGAGTTTTATCTGATAGGGCAGATACAATTGCAAACTTTATTAATTCAAGTGGAACTGCTACTTGTGCACATAAGAATCCAAGTCTAACAATAACTCCAAGTAATCAAAATGGAAGTGCAGGACAGTCTCTAACTTATCAAGTAAAACTTATAAATAACGATGATATTTCATGTCCTGCTTCATTATTTACAATAAGTCCTAATTTACCCACAGCTTTGAGTCAAACCCCTTCATCATTTAATGTATCTTTATCTCCAGGTGCTCAAAATACTCAATCATTTGTAATTACATCAAATGTTTCTACTCTTGCTTCAGTAAATTCATTTACAGAAACAGCAATAAATACTGGAGCTAGTTCATATAGTTCATCAGCTAGTGCAAGTTACACTATTCCTGCAGTTGATAATACTCCACCTGTTGTAAGTATTACTAATCCTACACAAGGAACAGTATTACCCAAAAAAGGCAGTAGTAAAATAAATATTCAAGTAAGTGCCAGTGATACAAATAGCATATCAAATATCAATATATCTGTTGATGGAGTGATATTAAAATCTTGTACTTTGGTGACCTCTTGTTCCTATAGTTGGACCTATACAAAAGCAAGTACAGGAATACATACGATTGGGGCTACAGCAATAGATAATTCACTCTCAAAGAATCAATCCACAACATCGATTACAGTTACTAAATAAATAAAAAGGCCGAACATAAGTTCGGTCTTTTTATTGCTCTCAAATGTGCCGAGGAGAGGACTTGAACCTCCATGGGTTACCCCGCTTGCTCCTAAGGCAAGTGCGTCTGCCAATTTCGCCACCTCGGCATTTATAACTAATATAATACACCATCCTATGTAAAACAACATAGTGTATTGTGCGCTTAGTAGGGATCGAACCTACGACCTTATCCTTAAGAGGGATCTGCTCTACCAGCTGAGCTATAAGCGCATATTTATTTTTCAATCTTAATTCTAATCACATTTCGCTCTTTGTCTACCAAAACAGCTATAAGCGCATATTATTCTTTACAAAAACAGCTATAAACATATATCCACCAACAAGACATAATCTAACAGAAAATGGATAAATAATCCATATCTATCATTACAGCTTTCGATTCCAACTATATTCAATTAATTTTTGGTGCCCGGGGTGGGAATCGAACCCACACGAGTTTTGCTCACAACATTTTAAGTGTTGCGTGTATACCAGTTTCACCACCCGGGCGTATTTTCTTCTTTTTATTCTTACCACGATGAGTAGGTTTAAGACTATGACAGTTTGGACAAAGTATTCTCAAATTTTCAATCCTATTATCATACTTATCTCCATTTATATGATCTAGTTCAAGAGGGATTCTACCATCTTTTGATTGTTTTGCCCAACCACACTCTTCGCAGACTTTATTTTTTATACCTTCTCTAAATAATCTTAACTTTAATTTGAAGCTTTGAAAATAGCTATCTTTTACTAAGATATCAGATGTTTTAACTTGTGGAAAGTATCTACCTTTAAGTCCTTTATTCCATGCTTTACCCTTAAAATGATCAGTATTAATTTTATGAATTAGGATGTATTTCTTTACTTGTACATAATTTCCACCAGCTTCAATAAGTCCAAGCTTTTTTATTACCTGTCTATAACTAAATGAGTTTTTAACTGCATTTATTAAGTCTTCAATTTTCCACTTTTTCTTGTTTGAAGTATTGATTTATTAATAATAAATTATTTAGGAGTAGACCAGAATCAGACGAATATTTAATAGTTTTTGTATGATGTGATTCTATATAATTTCACCACCCGGGCATTACATACCTTCACTAGTATGCTATCATATAAATATTATAGTTGTAAATTTATATATATTATGTCTGATTCACAAATCGAACAATTGAAAAGAGACTTACAAATGCATCAAAATGAATTACGTAATGCAGAGTCAAGAATTAAGGATAAAGAAAGAGAGGTTACACATCTTAAACAAGAATTATTAAGACATGAGACTGAGCTTACAACTCTACATGGTAGCATATCAAGTGCTAAGACAAAGATAGATAGAACAAATGATGCAATACGTGCACGTGAAGCTGCTGTTAAAGTTCAAGAACAAGCAAAAAAAGCTGAAGGTAAACACTAGTAAATAAGTGAGGCGTAGGCCGGGATCGAACCGGCGCATAACAGTTTTGCAGACTGTCGCGTTGACCAACTTCGCCACTACGCCATATACGTATTCTAACTATTCCTACTCAATTCGTCTATCTTCTGTCTATTCTTTTCACCTTTATCTATTTCAAAATCAAAAAAGGGAATAGCACGCATTCTAACTTTATCTTTAAAATATTCTCTAAAATCAGCTCTCATTCTCTTTGCAAAGTCTAGAGCAGGTTTTTCTTTTTCAATAGGAAGTACGGTAAAGAATATTTTTGCAGTTTTTCCTCTATCAGAAAGACTAACATCAGTGATTGTAATCATTGATAGACGATTTGATTCGCGTGACATAAATTCGGCAGCGACTTCCTTTATGGCTTGTTTTAATTTTTGATCTCTAATTTCACTCATTTTATTGTTTTTCTACTATTTTAAAGCCTTGAATTTTATCACCAAGAGCTATTTCTATCTTTGATTCAACAAGAGTACCAAATTCATGTCCTGTTGCAACTTCATCGGTTTTTAACTTCTTTTCTTGTAATTCACGTATTCTACCTCTGCCAATTTCAACCTCTCTACGAATAATTTTTACCTCTGATCCTATTAGTATACTTCCTTCTTGTACTTTTGCTCCAAGTATTTGTTTATCTTTTACTTTACTAAATAAAGCCAAAACCTTTGCAGTACCAGTTGATTGTTCTATATATTCTTTCGGTACATTTTCGGTTATTGTATTTTTTATAAATTCAATAAGGTTATATATAATATCAAAGCTCTTTACCTTTATATTTGATCTTTCTATTATTCCGCTTGCTTTACTATCTGGTTTTGTGTTGAAGCTAAGTATAATTATTTTTGGATCACCTAAAGCTGTCTTTACATCATTTTCATTTATATTTCCTATACTCTCTGAGACTATTTTTATTTTTACTTTTTCATTTTTTATCTTAGCTATTTCATTTTTAACAGCTTCAAGACTTCCTGTTGCATCAGCTTTTATTATGAATGGAACGTAAATAGCATTTCCATCCTTTTTTTCAGGAATATTATTTTTATTTATTATTTCTAATTTAGAATTTTCTATTACACATGCTTCAGCTTCCTTTTTTGTTTCAAAACTTTTAAATTCACTGCCAACCTTAGGTATTGAGTCAAAACCAATTACTTTTACTGGACTTGAAAAACGAGCTTGTTTTATTGATTTACCTCTAAAATCTTCAAATATTCTAACAGGGGACATAGATTTACCTGATACTACATACATACCAGATCTCAAGCTTCCATCTTGAATAAGTAGTGTAGCGCCTATGCCTTTCTTATTATCTAGTTGTGCTTCTATAACTATTCCTGAAGCAAGTTTTTCTGTATCAGATTTTTTATTATCAAGATCTGATATTAAACTAATCATATCTAAAAGTTCAGGAATTCCTTTACCTGTAAGAGCTGATATCGGAACAACAGGAATACTTCCACCGTAACCTTCCACATAAACTTCATTTTCAGCTAGTGATTGTTTTGTTTTTTCAACATTTGCTCCTGGTTTGTCTATTTTATTTATAGCAACGATATATGGTATATCTTGTTTTAATATTGATTTTAGAGCTTCAAGAGTTTGTGTTTTTACTCCATCTTCAGCAGAAACTACAAGTATAGCTATATCAGCAGATTTTGCTCCTCTTTCACGAATTCCAGAAAAAGCTTCGTGACCTGGTGTATCTAAAAATGTAATGCTAGACTTCTCTCCATTTTCAAGTATTCTTTCAACTTCATAAGCACCAAGGTGTTGAGTAATACCTCCAGCTTCACCAGAAACAACATTTGCTTTTCTAATATAATCAAGAAGCGTAGACTTTCCATGGTCAACGTGACCTAGAACTACTACTACGGGTGGTTTTTTTATTAGATTTTGATTTGGAGATTTTGCCATATTTTAGTTTCGAATTTAGCCTTGACAATGTATCAAAAAAATAGGGATTTGGCTAGGGGGCACATTTCTGGTATCCTTTTTAATAATAGTTTATATATATGTTTAATTTAATTAATAAAATACTAAATAATAAGAAAAACAAGGCTATTTACCTTGATTATGCCTCTTTAACCCCTATAGATAAGGGTGTTATTGGTATTATGGAAAAATATAGTAGTGAAATATATGCAAACCCATCTTCATTATATGGTTATGGCTTAAATGCTAAAAATGAAATAGAAAAAGCAAAACAAAGTATTGCAAAAGACATAAAAGCTCATAGTGATGAAATAATATTTACATCTTCAGGTACTGAAGCAAATAATATTGCAATACTTGGAAGTATAAAAGCTTTTGGGGAAAGTATAAAAGGTAAAAATATACTCATATCTAGCATTGAACATTCTTCTGTAATAGAAACTGCTTTATCGCTCAGACAATCTGGAATTGAAGTTAATATTATTCCAGTAGATAAAAATGGCATTGTCGATATTGATTTTATAAAAGAAAAGATCAATAAAAATACTATTTTGGTTTCAGTAATGATGACAAATAATGAAATTGGTAGCATACAACCTATAAACGAAATAGCTAAAATAATTAGACACAAAAGAAAAGAGAATAATACTTTTTATCCATATTTTCACACTGATGCTTGCCAAGCTCCTTTATATAAAGAAATAAATATGGAAAAACTAGGTGTAGATATGCTTACACTGGATGGACATAAGATATATGGTCCGAGAGGTATTGGTATGTTGTATAAAAAGAGGGGAATAGAAGTTGGTCCAATAATGTATGGAGGTAATCAAGAGCAAGGTTTGAGACCTGGTACAGAAAACTTACCTGGAATTTGTGGTTTTTCTTTTGCTTTAAATAAAGGAATAAATAATAGGGAAATAGAGTTTGAAAAAATAAATGAAATTAAAAATTATTTTATTCAAGGTTTAAATAAAATAAATAAAGAACTAGGAATTGAAATAAAGATTAATGGTGATATAAAACTTTGTTCACCTCATATTTTAAATATATTAATTCCAAATATAGATAATGAAATGTTTGTTTTTAGACTAGATGCAAAAGGAATAATGTGTTCAACAAAGAGTGCTTGTTTAAGAGATGAAAATGAATCTTATGTTATGAAAGCTATTGGAGTAAAAGATACAAATAGTGTAATTAGATTTTCTTTTGGTAATACTACTAAAAAAAGTGATATTGATTTTGTTTTGAAGTGTATAAAAGATATTTTATTGAAGTTTTATAAATAAAGAAAAGCCCCCGGTAAACCGAGGGCTTTGTGAAAACGATGACTAGCGTCTTGAGAAGAACACCAAATAATCGTTTTTGTTAATGATTCCCGAACGATCTTCTTTATCGAAGGTAAGTTCGTTATCGAATGATGTACCTTCACCATCAACTGATCTCTCCCTGACCCTAAGTCTATTCATTGATACAGATTCGGGTGACATATCCGAAAACTCAAATACGTCATGGTTACAAAGATCAAATTGGGGATTCAACTGAATAATGGAATCTGCAGGTCTCTCAATGAGACCCTTGCGATATACTAGGATTCTTTTCAGGTTGTAAACACTTATATCATGGTTAATTCTAATCACCCTTACCTTGTGTGACCATGATGTGTGTACATGGCCTGTACCTAGTTCTGTTGTTATATAGAATCGATCCTCTTTCGAGTGATTCGGCCAGACGAGAGAAAAGAAACTAAAGACTAACTGCCACTTTTCTCCCTTTTTTTCTCCCATTTCGTAGTATGGTCTCATTTCATTGAGCCACATCACGAAATCATACCTGCCAAATTTATTTTCGTCAGGGTCTTTTACCCCGAGCACATCAAGGACTTCATCCATCAATTTCATTCGAGACTTCACTCCCTTAGAAATTTCTTGAATATTTTTGAATGCCCAATAGAACAATATCATAGACGATATAGCTAATAGGCAATTAAAAATGAAAAGATATGACCACTTGTTATGTGCTTGATACACATCTATCGATTGATATGTGCTGAAGATTGCGACAAGTATCAAAGTAATGCACATTAGTGCATAACCAACACATGAATGTGTTGGTGATATTTTATCATCTACAGCATGTTTGTATGAGTATGAGATTTTTTGCTCATACACCATCTTCGGGAATTTCCCGAAGAAGATTGAGAGGATAATCATTTTGAACCACTCGATAAAGCGGCTCAATTTTTTGCTAACAATGTTCATTTTTCCTTTACTTTCGAAGAAGAGGAGGGCTATCCTCATAGGTGCACGAATTCAAGTATTTTCATACATGCCGATTGGCTACGGATGCAACTATTTTCTTCGGATTGTAAAAACAATCTGTTTCGGACATTACCACAAATATGCAAATAAATCAAGGGGTATATTTTGACATTAGACCCATTTTTCATTATTATATGCATACATAT
>JBGALL010000059.1:0-11226 GCA_044223895.1 Candidatus Woesebacteria bacterium | reverse complement strand
ATTCCCATCGTCAGAACTTTTGCTCCTTTCGTGGCAGGAATAGGGAAGATGGATTATCAAACCTTTATTTTGTACAACATTGTTGGTGGTATCTTTTGGGTATCATTATTTATTATTGGTGGCTACTTTTTAGGAAGTCTGCCAATTGTTCAGAAGAATTTTCATATCGCTATTTTTGGTATCATAGGAATTTCCTTACTTCCGCCTATTTATGAATTTATAAAGAGTAAGACCGAAAAACCTGAGCATATGGAAGAAGTTGATTATAGCGATGTCACTAAAACCTTTAAAAAAGAAGAATAAGTAGATTTATCCCTCTTCTATGAGCTTGTTACAAGAAGCTGTCCAGGATTATGAAATAACCCCTGATCAAATAGCGCCCCATGATTTTTTTGTAGGGTTAAGAAATATCTATCGTACGTATGATATCGATCCTAATGGGAATGAATTCCCCTTATTACGAGAGGATGGGCAACTAGATTTAGAGAAACTTCACCAGAGATCAGATCAATTCTTAAAAATTAATAGCGAAATTCTGTCTCGTGTCGAAAACCAATTTGGAATAAATAGTGATCTCTATCAGGCAACAGAAATAATGTTTACCCTGACGGAACCAATAAATAAACTTTTCATAACTATGATGAGAGATAAGCAGCAGGGGAGAAATGCCCATTCGTGGATCCAGTGTAAAGATGGGGAAGAACAAGTACAGAACTTGCGACAAAAAATTCAATCAATTGTGAGTGAAACAAAATATGATGTGTATTTCTCTCATTGTCCTGAAACGGTAGAAATACTCAAAATTTTTGCCGACAAATTACCCTTTGAAACGTCATTTGCCAAACGAGTCGCCTTAATAGAAAAAATTGATGAATATTCGCAACGTCTCTATGATCGTGGAATGCCAACCTGGATTGTTACTGAAAGTACCTACTATACCGACATGTATCCTCAGGAAGATGAAGATGGTTGGATTCCCGAACCCACCTTGAGACTAATATTTCCTTCTCCGGATAGACAAAAACTTAAGGCTCGACAAATTTCCAATTGGGAAAAATTATCAGAAATTCATGGAGAACAACGTGAGAGACCTCATAGTTATGTTGGTTGGCAAATTGCTACCAGTGGTTCTGATATTCCTTCATTATCCACAGCAGAATGGCTGACGAACAAATCGATTATTTATATAGTAGGTTCCTTTAAAGCAGTCCCACTGATTATAGAAGTAGCAAAACGTTCAAATGTGACTATAACTGAAGAAGAAGTGAATGCTCGACTATTAGAAATATATGAAACGCATGAGCATGGTCATGGTTTTGCTCCAGGAAATTCACCAGATAGAGCTTTAGAAGAATTAGACACTGATCTCACAACGTTAGTCTGTGTTCTTCCTCAAGATGAAAAAGATTTGAAACATAGAGCGCAAATTATTCTATGTTTATTATGTGAATACGCCAAACAAGGCTTCCAAACTCCAACCCAAAACGTAGTTATCGATGGATATAGAATTTCTGGAGCAAGAATAATAACTGAATTATTTAATCAGGGGTTTGTAACTTTTACAGATGTCGGCTTTGCGATTCATCCAGAAAAACAACTTAATGTCGCAGATATTTTAGCAGACCACCAAGGTATCCATCAAAACAATCTGCAAATACTTAGTAAGTTAAAAAATCTTTAACTATTTTCCTTTGTGCGGCCACTCTGAAGTAATCAGTAATCCATCAGAATCCTTAGGAAGTTGTCCCCATATCGCTTCAGTAACGAAAGGCATAAAAGGATGGATGAGCTTTAGTAAATTTAAAACGACATGCCGGAACACCGCCAATGCTTGGGGATCACCGGCGATAAATCGTTCCTTATTAAACTCCAAATATTGATCTGCAATTCGATGCCAGGAAAAGTCATAGACTTCTTGAGCAGCATCAGAAAAGCGATATTTTTCTATATATTTTGTTACCCGGGTGATCAACATGTTAAGTTGGGTAATAATTTGTTTGTCTTCATTATTTCCCAAAGATTTGTGCAAAATTTCATCATAGAACGGAATATTAATTCCTTTCTCTTGAGCATTTTTCATATTCATATCCAAAAAGCGAGCAATATTCCATAATTTGTTAGCAAAATTACGCATCCCTCGAATTTTGTCCTCTGCCAACGAAAGATCATTTCCAGCAGCAGTTCCGAAAATCAACGCCATTCGGAGTGCATCTGCTCCGTATTGATCAACCATTACTAAGGGATTAATCACATTTCCTTTGCTTTTACTCATTTTTTGACCCTTCCCATCACGCACTAATCCATGCAAGTAAACCGTCCTGAAAGGAACATCTCCTCTGGCATAGATTCCTAACATTAACATTCGGCATACCCACCAAGGCAAAATGTCGTAGCCGGTTTCCATAACCGAGGTAGGATAAAAAGTTTTAAAATCATCAGGATGATTGGCTTCAAGAGTTGCGAATGGCCATTGCCCGGATGAAAACCAGGTATCGAAGGTATCACTATCTTGTTCTAAATGAGTACCATTGCACTGAGAACATTTTTCAGGAACTTCTCCGTTGGTGACTGTCCAGGAATCTGTTTTACAATCTAAACATTTCCAGGCTGGAATACGGATTCCCCAGACAATTTGTCGAGAGATATTCCAATCATGAAAATCAGTTAACCATTTGATGGCCTGTTTTTCAAAACGCTTGGGAACAAATTGTACCTTCTTTTTTTTGATTGAGTCGACTGCTTTATCAGTTAATGGTTTAACTTTTACAAACCACTGAGATAAGGGGAGAGGTTCGAGAACCGTGCCACATTTGTAACAGGTAGAAACTGTATGCAGGTAATTGTGATCAATTTTTTCGATTAATCCTTTTGCTTGCATATCTTCAACGATTTTTAACCTGGCTGCTTTTACTTTCATTCCTGCATAGGGACCAGCAATTTCAGTGAGTCTGCCATTAAATCCAATAACTACTTGAGGTTCTGGCATTTCATCTTTGTGACGTTTCCATATTTCATAATCCGTCATGTCATGAAGTGGAGTTACTTTGGCAACTCCTGTTCCAAATGCTGGATCAATTGCTTCATCACCAATAACTCGTAAGGTGATTTTGCCTAATAAACCATCAAATTCAATATCTTTGCCAATCCACTGTTTA
Source organism: Candidatus Woesebacteria bacterium (assembly GCA_044223895.1). Taxonomy (GTDB): domain Bacteria; phylum Patescibacteriota; class Microgenomatia; order UBA10105; family UBA927; genus CAKZSU01. The sequence goes on along the minus strand of JBGALL010000059.1, from coordinate 8,071 downwards.
TAGCGTTTATCGTTGGGATTAACAGCCACTGCGGTGTCTCCAAACTTAGTTTCTGGGCGGACTGTAGCTAATACAAAAGGCCCATATTTCATGTAATACAAAGGATCCGTTTGCTCGACGTGCTTTACTTCTAAGTCAGAAAAGCCTGTTCCGTCTTTGGTGCAATAATTAACCAATCTCATTCCTCTATAAACTAATTCTTCATCGTATAGTTTTTTGAACGTTTGATAGACGATAGCGACAATTTTAGGATCTAAGGTGAATGTTAATCGACTCCAATCCAAGGAAAATCCTAACCTCCTCAATTGGGTTTCCATCGTTCCTCGGTTAGCGTGAACGAAGTCCCAAATATTTTTATAGAGGGTCTCCCTATCAAAATCAAAACGACTTTTTCCCTGTTTACTGAGATGCTTTTCATAAACGAACTGTGTTTCAAATCCTGCATGATCTGCGCCTGGCAACCATTCTGTTTTATAGCCTTTCATCCGGTGAAAACGAGTCATTATATCTTCAACAACGTACATTGCGTGCCCCACATGGAGATCTGCATTGGCATTTGGAGGAGGGAGGACTATTGAAAAAGGTTCAGCCTTGGAATTTGTGTTCGGCAAAAATGATCCTGCTTGTTCCCAAGCTGCATAGATTTTCTCTTCATGTTCTTTTGGTTGGTATGATTTGTCCATAAAAAAAGTCCTCTCCTTCCGTTTTAGCGGAAATTAAGGACGGTTGCACGCTCGTGGTGAGCGAATTCGAACCATGGTACCACCTTATTTTGTTCTCTTTTTGCTATTACGGGCGATCCCGTTCTTCTTACTTGGGTTCAGAAGAAAGCTTATCTGGTGACTAGTCAGACTCAAATGCTTTTAGAATATTCTTATTATACAACTATATTCGAAACAAAATCAAAAAATTATTTTTCTATAGTTAAATTAGGGATCGCCGTAATAACACGCCAATCTTGAACATTATTAAGGAAAAATGCTGCAGCACCAATGCTAACTGCATTATCCGTACATAGATTTTTGGAGGGGAAAAACACCTGCATATGGGAATAATTTATATGTTGTAGAGAAGTTAAAAATTTATCGCGAAGTCGTTGATTGGCCGCGACACCTCCAGAAACGAATAGAGAAAGTGCGCTATATTTTTCGGCTGCTTTTAGGGTTTTTTTTACAAGAACATCAGTTATTGATTCCTGAATTTCATAGGAAAAAGCAGAAATTTCTTGGTGAGAATGTTCAGGATATTTTTTCCATTCCTTAAGTACTGCTGTTTTTAAACCGCTGAAAGAAAAATTTAAGGTATCATCATGTAATAATGGTCTAGGTAAGGATATGCTAAATCCTGAATTTGCTTGAATATACTGATTAGCTGCCGCTTCAATGGCTACTCCTCCCTTATTTTCAAACCCTAAGAGTCTCGCTGTTTTATCAAAGGCTTCACCTGCAGCATCATCAATAGTTCCTGCAATCCACGTCATATTAGTCGGTGATTCCATGGAAAATAATTCCGTATGACCTCCTGAAACTACCAGAGCTATTGCAGGAAAGGATGGGAGAGTCTCCAAAGAAACAAAATTGGCAAATATATGGGCATAGACATGATTCACAGGAATAATAGGTTTATGTGCGATGTAGGCAAGTGTCTTGGCTGCCTCTACACCGATCAGCAGTGAGCCAATAAGCCCAGGACCGTCAGTTACGGCAATAGCGTCAATGTTTGTTTCAATGCATTCTTTCAAGGAAAAGGTGTCCATTGGTTGAGGAAAAGCATGGATGAGTGCTTCCGTAATAGCCGGGAGAATAAAATCTAATTGTTTCCGAGCAGCTAATTCTGGTAACACACCACCAAATTGTTTATGTAATAGTACAGATGAAGATACTATTGAGGAGAGTGCATTTGTTCCATTCTCAACTACAGCTGCTGCTGTCTCATCGAACGATGTTTCTATAGCCAATATTTTCATGAGGGTATTTTACACTCTTGATCAGATCTATGGAAATGTATATAAAAAGGAAGGGTTTACTACAAAAAAAATTATGGGGAAAAATAGCATAGAATTAGCTATAGACCAACAAGAACGACTTCATAACCCCTCCTCAAACATCGCCGAAGACTTAGAAAGCATTTACGGTGTTGACGCAGAGTTAACAATAGGATTTCCACTAGGTGTAGAACGTTTATTCGAATCAATGGCGAGAGAAAATACCATTATTGTTATCGGAGTTGCTCTTGGAGATGAAGGCAAAGGAAGAATTGTTGATAATAAATTAGAAGATTTGTTAAGTCAGGTAAGCTATGCCTATGTTGTCCGATATCAGGGGGGAAATAATGCTGGTCATTCATTAGAAAAAGGAGATATAAAGATTGCTTTGCATCAAGTTCCTTCAGGTGTTTTATATCCGGAGGTTGTAGGTATTATGGATCGGGGGATGGTTATTCATCCGGAAGATCTCCAGACTGAAATAGAGATGATTGAATCTAAAGTTGGAGATTTACGAGAAAAGTTATATCTCTCTCCGGATGCAATTTTAGTCACTGATTTAGAAAGAGCTGAAGAAGTATTAAATCGAACAAAACAAAAAAAAGCTCAGGGCGGTACTGGGAGAGGAATAGGTCCAGCCTATGCTCATCATTATGATCGTCTGGGACTAAACATATCTGATTTAATGAGAAATGACTGGAGGAAAATACTAGGGGCACAGTACGACAGATACACTATAGAATTTGAAGCTTTTGGAATGAGCCTACAAGATATAGAAGTGCCTGATTATAGAGAAACTCTTCAAAACAAAACGGCCCAAAAAAGAACTGTCGGAAATAAAAAAGAATTCTTAGACAGACTTGAAGAATCCCGAACTTGGATAAAAAAACGTGGATTGGTAAAAAATACTTATGTTTTACATCAAGAGGCATACACAGATTCACATCGAGGTATTCTTTTTGAAGGGGCACAATCCACAGGTTTGCATGCATGGCTGGGTACAAGACCTGATGTAACAGCATCCGATACCTCAGCCCATGGGATTATAGGTGGCACCGGATATTGGTTGCCACATCAAATACAAGATAGAGTTGGGGTGTTTAAAATTCCCTATACTTCCAGCGTTGGTGAACGTCATATGCCCACAGAAATATCATTGCCAAAAGACTTAGTAGATCTTCCTGCAGATCCATCTGAAGATGAAAAGAGAGCTGCTTTTATACGTGAAACAGCTCATGAATATGGAACTACAACGGGTCGACCTAGGGATATCCTTAACTTGGATTTGCCAATGCTGATGTATAACTGCAGAATTTCTGGAATTGAAGTATTAGCAGGTACTCATTTAGATATTGCCCGTAAAGGTGAAAAAATTAAAGTTTGTACTCACTATACTGACAGAAAAGGAAATGTTATTCCCTATCAACCTGGGTTGATGTATCAAAACAATGTAATTCCACAATATGTAGAGTTACCTGGTTGGGACGGAGAAGTGACTCGAACAGCAACATCCTTTGAAGATTTACCTCTAGAAGCAAAACAATTTTTGGCATTCATTCAAAAAAGGACTGGATATCCAATCGTGGCTGCTACCACAGGACCTGCTCGAGAGAACTTAATCCAATTTGAAGGCTACACTGAGTAGTGATTATTCTAAACCAATTAATTTAGCTAATTGAGAAGTTGATGGAGTGTGAACTTTGGGAATTTCTACAACGCTTGCTCCTATGACCTCTGCCTGCTTTCGTTTATGGGTAATATATGGATCTCCTTCTGTAACAGCGATAACTGAAGGTTTAATTGATTGTACAAGTTGTTGATATTCATTATCATGGGTCATTGTTGGTAACATGATTACTTCATCAACAAATGATAATGCTTGTAACATCCCTTTTCTTTGTTCTTGAGTATGAATAGGGCGTAAATCTCCTTTTCTTCGTTTAACATTTTCATCAGATTCTAAGGCTACCACTAGAAACGTTCCTTGTTCTTTCGCGTGTTTTAAGAATTCAATATGACCAAAATGGAGAACATCAAAACATCCTCCAACTAATACTACTTTCATAATTTACATCGTTCCTACTAAGTAGACAGCTTGCCAGGGGCGGAAGTTAGAAACAAATTGCTGGTTCGTTATTACTTCATTTCCGCGGGTAACTTTGTAAGTAAATACTGTCTTCGCTCCAGGAGCTGACCAATCTACTTGTTTGGTAACTCCTTTTGGCAAAGTTGGATCGTCCTGATATAACGCTGGAGGAGGTGGAGATTGACTAAGGATTTGATGATCGAGGACCTGGCCTTTTCTTCCATCACTTGTCCCATATATATCAATAGCTAAGGTTAACTTCTGTAAATCAATTGTGGATTGAATAAGGATATATCCAGGGGTATCATTTTTAATTTTTAAATCAACTGATGGGGCAAATACAGTAGCATCTATACCAGGTTTAAATCCACCTTCTTCATAGTAATGCACCCGATACGCGTGTGCAGAACGTTCTAAGATTGGGAGTCCTGCATCCATAGCGGCTCGGAAAAGGGTTGTAGATCCTTGGCAAACACCTCCGCCGTCGCCCAATACTGTTCGCCCATCTTTAATAATATATGCAGCAGCCCAGCCAGTTGCTGCCGAAATATCTCCAATTATCTTGTTATAAGAAATAATTTCTCCAGGGGCTATGAGAACACCATGCATTTTTGAGGCTGCAAGCTCAACATTTTTAATTCTTCCCGGGATTGAGCCTTGAAATTCTGAATACCCATGTCCAATTCGTTCCTTAATGCCATAATTATTTGCTTTAGCTGTGGTGATATTAGGTTCGATATGATCAACATTAAGAGTTAAAGTGAATAATTTTTTTGAAGAGGTAGGGATTTCGGGGAAAAGAGCTTCAAGTTGAGATTCTACTAAACTAACGTTTAATCTTTTTCCTGGTTGTGCAGGTTTAAAGGTGGTCACTTTCCCGTTATCAAATTGGAACAATGCATCTTGTGGGGCAACATCAACATCATCTTTAAAAGGTTCTAGTGTATCGGCTAGAACGTTCTTATCCCAACGAAAATAGGGGGTAATCAACGTTTTTCCTCGAAACAGTTTAGCAAAAATATTAGAAAAAACTGTACCAGATCTTCCTACCAGATAAGCTTGGCGAGCTACTAAGGCACTATCGTACCCCAAATTTATATTGGATCCCGAAATTGTGGCTATTTTGTCATCTAATTTGAATTCAAATTGTGCTTCCTTGTAAGGTCTATTTCGGGTTTCCCAATCGGCAATTATGGCGTTTTGTGTCTTGCCACTTACATCAGTATTTCCAATAAAAACACCAGGATATACCTTTCCTTCATACTGTTTATCTAGAAAGAAGAGATAACTAACAAGAATTATTACAATTAGTGAAGAAATGATAATTGTAGCCAGACTTCCATGAAAAACAAGCTTTTTTCCGTGGTGATATAAAGATCGTGGCTTGTTGTCTTTTTGTGGCATGGTATTATGATTATAGAGAATTTTTTCTATGGCTGATACAAATTCAACGTTACCTGGTACTATACCAAATGAACCTACACCACCGCCACCTGAGCCGGCCGGTTCGTTTGTGATTCCTGATATTGAACCCTACAATCCAGCTCCAGCTCCAGCTCCAGCTCCAGCTCCAGCTCCAGCTCCAGCTCCAGCTCCAGCTCCAGCTCCAGCTCCAGCTCCAGCTCCAGCTCCAGCCGTACAACCGATGTCACCAGAACCAATACCGGCGATGCCATATCAACAAACTGTGGTAATTACTGATCCCCAACCTGTACCTGCTGCTGAACCGGTGCCGGGAATGCCAATGCCTAGTATGCCACAACCGCCTCCTGCAGAAGCAGGATTGCCACCATTTAATAACGACATGTTACCTCAGGATAATATTATTATTCCGCCAGCAGGTGCTGACGGTTCATTTATGCCTCAGGGGTTAATGCCAGAAACTCCTCCTGCACCTCCAATATCAGCAGGTACTCCGCCTCCAATACCTGCAAGAACCGGGGGATTCGGAAGAAAAATTTTATTTATTCTTATATTTTTATTGTTACTTGGAGGACTTGCTTTCGGAGTTCGTTTTGGATTGTCATATTTGAATGATAATAAAGAAGTAACCCTTCAGTACTGGGGATTGTGGGAAAATCAGGCACTCATAGCCCCAATAATTGCTGATTTTGAAGCAAAGAATCCTAAAATCAAAGTACAGTATGTACAACAAAACTACCGACAATATAGGGAACGCGTGCAGTCAGCAATTGATAGAGGAGAAGGTCCTGATATCTTTAGATTTCATGCTACCTGGGTGCCGATGTTAAAAAATGAAATTCAACCTGTTCCTGCCGATGTCATGAGCCCAAGTCAGTTTACTTCTCAGTATTATAAAGTAGCTTCCCAGGATCTTTTGGCTGGGTCTACTCTGTGGGGAATTCCTTTAGAAACCGATGGGATGGGGTTATACATAAATGAAGATTTATTTACCGCTGCTGGTGTGACGCCGCCGCAAACATACGAAGATTTACTTGCCCTTGTTCCTAAACTAACCGTTAAAAACGGTGACCAAATAGTTACTTCTGCAATAGCCTTGGGAACTACAAATAATATTGATAACTTTAGTGATATTCTATCGCTGATGATTTTACAAAACGGTGGTAAACTTACCGACCCAACAGGACGAGAATCTGAAGAGGCTCTGGTTTTCTATAAAAAATTTGCTACACCATCTGATCCTATGTATACCTGGAATAATTTATTAGATAATTCTATTTCTGCATTTGCAAATGGAAGAGTAGCAATGATTTTTGCTCCTTCTTGGAGAGCCTTTGATATCAAAGCTTTAAATCCAAGCTTACGTTTTCATGTTGAGCCAGTTCCTCAATTACCTGGCAATACAATTAGTTGGGCTTCATATTGGGTAGAAGGATTGTCGAGTAAAAGTAAACATTCGAAGCAGGCAGCGGCATTCCTTCAATACCTAACTAGTAAAGAAGCGGCGATAAAAATGTATACCGAGGCTTCCAAAGAACGACTTTTTGGTGAACCTTACGCCCTGGTTGAATTAGGGAATAGTGTTAGTAACGATCCGTTTATTGGTGCCTACATTAAACAAGCCCCTACTGCTCGATCATTTCCGTTAGCATCTCAAACTCATGATAATGGTATTAACGACAGAATGATTAAATATATGGAAGATGCTATCAATAGCGTTGATCAAAATATTGCCCCAAGTGAAGCATTAAGTACTATGTCTAAAGGATTTCAACAAGTACTTTCAACCTATGGTTTAAGTACAACTGCCCCGTAACTTAGCTCATGAATTGGACACCACCGCGAGCTGTCATAGCAACCTTAGCTTATGCTGACCTTTTTGATTATCCATTGACTAAAGAAGAACTATTTCATTGGTTAATATCAAATACTGATCATATTCGTCAGAAGCAAATTACTACTGTAATTAATTCTGTATATACAGATGGTACCTATTTTCTTTTACAAAAATCTCCAAGGAAGATTCAACAGCGAAAGCAGCGGGCAATTATCTCTCAAAAGAAAATTGCCATTGCGTCTGGAGTTGCATCTATATTAAGTATAATTCCTACTATCGAATTTATAGGTCTAAGTGGAAGTGTCTCCATGAAAAACGCAGCTGATGATGACGATATAGATCTATTCATTGTTATACGTCCAAAAACACTATGGAGTACGAGAATCCTGATACTGGGTATTCTAGAACTGTTAGGAAAACGTAGAAAAGTAGGTGATACGCAAACAAAAGATAAGGTTTGTCCCAATATGTTAGTGGATACCAGCCACCTACAAGTTCCCTCAAAGGAACAGGATCTTTATAGTGCTCATGAAGTACTTCAACTAATACCATTGGTATCAAAAAACAGGCTATATGAAAACTTTATAGAACAAAATTCATGGGTAAAAGAGTATCTCTATAACGCCTGGAGGAAGAAAGTATCAGTACAAACTATCCACAAAACTTCAACAACTACTATGATGAAACGTTTGAAAGTAATAATACCTTTGTTACTGTCGTTTCCTTTTTATGCAGTTGAATT
>JBGALL010000058.1:0-11270 GCA_044223895.1 Candidatus Woesebacteria bacterium | reverse complement strand
GGATTATTGAAAATGGACTTTCTGGGACTTAGGAATTTAACAATTTTAGCGGAAACCTTACGATTTATTAAAGAAACTCGAAATTAAGTTGTTGATCTTTCAAAAATTTCTTTAGAAGATAAAAATGCTTTTAAAGTATTAGCAGATGGGGAAACGACCGGTATTTTTCAGCTTGAATCTGCTGGAATGCGGCGATATATCAGAGAGTTAAAGCCAACCACTATCTTCGATCTTATGGCCATGGTTGCTTTGTATCGACCAGGACCAATGGCAACTATCCCAGAATTTATCGCCAGAAAGCACGATCCATCCAAAATTACCTATCCAGACCCTCGTTTAGAAGAAGTCCTCAAAACATCGTATGGAATTATTTGTTATCAGGATGATGTGTTATTAACCTCTATTGCCTTAGCAGGGTACACCTGGGAAGGAGCAGATAAGTTACGAAAAGCTGTTGGTAAAAAAATTGCTTCAGAAATGAAAAAACAGCGAGAAAAGTTTATTGAAGGATGTGTACAAAATGGCTTGTCACAAAAAAAGGCTGAAGATATATTCGCTTTGATTGAGCCTTTCGCTGGCTATGGATTCAATAAAGCCCACGCTGCTTGTTATGCCATGATTGCTTATCAGACTGCCTATCTCAAAGCAAATTACACAGTAGAATTTATGACTGCAGTTTTAACTGCTGAATCAAGAGCTAATACTGGTGATACTCGGGATGAAAAAATATCAATGATCGTCGAAGAATGTCGAAAGATGTTTATTCCAATCTTATTGCCAGATATAAATAATTCAGAAACAGAATTTAGTATTCAAAATAACAAAGTCCGTTTTGGCTTATCCGCAGTAAAAAATGTTGGAAGCGCTGCCATAGAGGTTATTATCAAGGCCAGAAATGCAGATGGACCTTTTAAATCTCTTTCCGATCTTATCCGAAGAATTGATACTGGCAAAGCTAATAAAAAGACCTTAGAAAGTTTGATAAAAGCAGGAGCTATGGACGCTTTTGGCCCTCGAGGAAGATTATTGGCTGCAGTTCAAACATTGATGGAGCAAAGCCAGCGAACCAAAAAAGCCCAGGCTCAAGGTCAGGTTGGTTTATTTGATGATGAAGAGGTAGCCAATGAAATTTCTTCTCTCAACGAACTTCCCGATGTACCCGACCTCCCTCACCAGGAGCTATTGGCCTATGAGAAAGAACTCCTGGGCTTTTATTTCTCTTCTCATCCATTATCCAAAGTTATGGCTAAATTAGAACAACTCAAAGCTGTCCCTATAGCAACCTTGTCAGAGGAATTAGTGGGGCAACGAGTCACTGTCTGTGGCATGGCCCGAACAGTAAAAAAGATTTTTACCAAAGCCAATAATCAGGAAATGGCCTTCGTAAAGATAGAAGATACTGGAGGTAGTGTTGAATGTGTTGTCTTTCCGAAAACCTATGCCAAGAATGTATCTTTATGGCAAGCTGATACCATCTTACTTATTTCAGGAAAATTAGATCAAAAGGAAGAACAAATGGCGCTTTTAGTTGATGATGCTAAAAAAATTATTGTCAGTGAACAATGATTTTGCTGAGTATTTGCAAATTGTTATACAGAAGAGTATAACTAGCGATGTATGACAGAGATTCCTCTTGTTGTACGAGGTTTGATTACGAAATCTCCCGATATAGATCGAGACTTATCAGAACTAAGTACCCCGCAACAAGATTTATTAGCACTAGTTAATACTTTGGAAATTAATCCTAGAGAAGCTAGTCCAGAACAGCCCAACCCAACTTCATCAGAGAATAACCTCTTGGGAGAAACACCATTAAAAGTTATCGTGATAGATGTCGGCTCAACTGGACTAAAAATTGGTGCTGCCTATTTTGGCGAAGGGGATTTGTCTGTTGCTATGTCGAACATCTGGAAAGATTGGTCTTCTTATTCTCAAGTCCTAGAAATTCCCGGATACCCTCCTTTTCGTTATGTATCCAGTCAAAAATTAAACGAGCTTGGTACTTACATAACGGAAACTGTTGCAGATGTAAAAGAAACTCTTCAAGGAGGAAAACATGCCCCAATAGTACTAGCCGAAACAGGGTTTACTAATAGTTTAGTCATAACCTATAAGGGTGAATCAGTAATGCTTCTTGATGGCCCCTCTGCTCATCTGACGACAATTCCTGAAAGTATAACGACAATTATGTCGGAACATAATACAACCAAAGATCCTAAGGAACTGAGAATTTTGAGTATTATGAAATTGTTGACAGTGAAACAACAAGAGGAACTTCTTGCTGAGCTGTTCCATACTGATAGTGTTTCTTTTGAAGATGTGCAGTTTAATTCCATGCTTGGCCATGTAACCGATTTATTCCGACCTGGTGTGGTTTCTAGTGGTTTTCCGATTGCCGATGCGAAAGGCTTAGGTTCCCCAGCATTTTTGGATAAAAATAATATCGACAAAGTCCACGCCTTTTTGTCAGATTTAGGAGTAACTCCAAGGCAACTATTTATAAATGATGAACCTATGGTAGCTACCTTTGAGAACAACGTAGCCGCAATTATTAATGATTGGGTTGCAGAAGCAGATCTGATGGGAGAACAACGACGCCGAGGAATTTACCCGCACGATGCCGTGATTGTTGCCTGTGATACAGTAGCTAAGCTCATGAGTGCCGAACTGGAGTTTGTAAAGCTTTCGTCATCAGCGAAGGAACATTACACCACCCAACGGGTGGCAGGGGGTGTCAACTTATTATGGATGAAATATATGTATCCTACTGCCAAAGGGACAATAGATTTTGGACATGTGAATGCGGTCCTTGAGGAATGTTTAGACAACAATGTCCGTTGTACAGAATTTTATTATGACCCAGATGATACCAGTGATAATCAAGATCATGGAGGTTTATGGATGAGAACAGATGAAGGATTGGTGATGCTCGAGCCTACAGATTTAGGTAACTTAACAGAACACCAAAAACAGCAGGCGGTCTTAGCTATTTGTGAAGGGGTATTCTTTGCCCTCCGAAAAAAGATTGATGATGTTCGGGGAACAAAGCCCTTCCCACCAGTTGTAACCTACGGTGGATTTATCTCAAATGGCCTCCGAGCCAATGAAAAACTCTTCCGAGCAGCCTTTCCTGAAAATATTGTGGTAAAGAAGTTTGAGGTAGATGGATTGTTGCCACTTGCTCGGATTGCAGTTCAAAATACCGGTCGACATGTCAAGTCAATTAATGCCCAAATATGGGATATACCCAATGACACATCTCATTCTCGAGAAGAAGAATATGTCATGTGGTGCGCACAACGAGCAGCCATTCAGAGAAATTAATCTTCTATTACTTATCTTCCTTCAAAACAACCTATCTTTGTCGTATCAATGGTACAACATTATAATTTTTTCCTGGTATTTGTAATCAAAAAAGTGCTAATTATACCTCAATTTTCGTATTTTTTCTAGAGTTGAAAAATCAATAAGTTGTCTAGTACAATTCCTTTGCGTTCAGTTTCTGAACGATCTTTTTTTCCTCATGGAGACCAAAGAAAATAAACAGTTTGATCTTTCATTACAAAATGAAGGGTTTATAAAATCACCAAGAGAGAAAAAAGAACCAAAAAAGAGTGCATATAGTGTTTGGTTTTATTTGGGAACATTCGGAAATATTGGTCTAACAGTTGCGATTCCGATTGTTATTGGGGCTTTAATAGGCGTACAAATAGATACTAAATATGGTTCAAAACCTACGGCGACTCTTATAGGGATCATTATTGGATTTATTATTTCAATAGTTGGATTTCTAAGGATGATTCAAAAAATCATGCGAGGAGATTACAATCCAAAATAATTATGGCACAACCACACATATCGATTGCAGCAGAAACGGTATTTTCAGTCGGAGGTTTCCCAATTAGTAATTCTCTGCTGGCAACCTGGGTGGTTATGGCTATTTTGTTCTTACTTGCAGGATATGTCGGTAGTAACCTCAAAAAGCGACCTGGTCGTGGGCAATTAGCTGCAGAACTTATTGTAGGTGGTGCTTATTCCTTCTTCCGCAAATTGGGCGGTAAACATGGAGAAAAATTTGCTCCTTTAGCTACGTCATTATTTTTATTTATTGTTTTATCCAACTGGTTTGGACTCCTTCCTGGAGTGGGAACGGTAGGGTTTTTTGAAAAAGGAATGGAATCAGCTCAGAAAATTGTTCGATCTGTAGTTGCTGTCGATGCACCTGCAGAACATGTTGAGGTTGGTACCACCCAAGAACAAGAAACAACTGCCGGAACTGAAGAACATACGACCGAATCTCCAGCAGCCGAACATGCCGAAGCAAAAATGGTTCCATTGCTCCGAGGTCCCACTGCAGACTTAAACACCACACTCGCTTTAGGGATTGTTGCCTTTTTCGCAATACAATATTTTGGATTTACCCTCGCCGGTGGTGCATATGCAAAACGATTTTTAGATATTCGTAGTCCAATTTTCTTCTTTGTGGGTATTCTCGAAGCCTTATCTGATATTTCTAAGATTTTGTCATTTGCTTTCCGATTATTTGGTAACGTTTTTGCCGGTGAAGTTCTCTTGACTATTATGGCGTTCTTATGTGCCTTCTTCTTGCCTATTCCATTTTATGGATTGGAATTATTTGTAGGCGTCATCCAAGGATTAGTGTTCGCAATGTTGACTACTGTGTTTACTAGTATTGCTGTCGCTCATGGAGAACATATGCAGGGAAACCATGCACATGATGCTCATGTAGAAGGATAGAATATATTTTTTGGAACGGAGGTGAATCGTACTCATGGATGTAAATTCAATGAAATTGTTAGCAATGGGATTGACGATTGCTATTGGCGGATTTGGTCCAGCTCTGGCTATCGGTTTGCTCGCAGGAAAAGGTCTTGAAGCTATAGGGCGCAACCCAGAATCTGCAGGACAGGTCCAAACCAACATGATTTTGGGCATGGCTTTCGCAGAAGCTATCGCTATTTACGCACTCGTCGTCGCGTTAATTATTAAATTCGTATAAATGCACGCCCTGTACTGATGGTACGGGGCAGAACTGTGAACATCACAAATTGGAGGTGATCATCATGAAAGAATTAGGAATTGAACCGTTATTACTTTTAGCACAAATAGTTAATTTTGGAATTATCTTTTTCGTGCTTCAAAAGTTTCTCTACAAACCCGTTTTAGCGATGATCGATAAACGGAAAAAAGAGATAGATGACGGATTAGATACAGCCAAAAGACTTCAGCACGAAGAAGAAAAAGGCAAAGAGAAACAAGAGAAGTTAGTTTCTGATGCTAAAAAAGAAGCCAGAGCTCTCTTAGAAGAAGCCAAGAAGCAAGCTGAAGAACAGAAAAAAACTGTATTGGCAGAAGCTCACAAAGAAGCACAAACTATTGTGGCCAAGAGTAAAACTCAAGCTGAAGCGAAAGCTAAAGCACTAGAAGAAGATATGCGTCGTCAGGCAGTGGATCTTGCTGCTCTTATGGTCCAGAAACTTCTTCCAGAAGTTCTTTCTGATGCTGATCACAAAAAAGTTATTGCTACGCAGTTAAAAGCATTAGAAAAATCAGTGAAAGCGGTGAACTAATATGAATGCAACAGTAACCAGTCAAGAATCATTGTCAAAAGATGAAAAGCAATCAATTGAAAAATTGCTGAATCAAAAATTTGGTGATTTAGAAATTGCCTACCACACAGACCCAAATGTATACGGTGGTTTACGTATAGAAGTGGGTGACTGGGTTTTTGATGGCACCGTTGCACGAGAATTAGATCAGTTAGTAAATATATTGAAAAGTTAAAAACTAAAAATATGGCAGACATAATTGACAAATCACTCTTACAAAAACTTGAAAAATATACTCCAAAAACAGAAGCTGAACACATCGGTCGAGTTATCTCTATTTCTGATGGAGTCGCAAAAATAAGTGGATTGCCAAATGTTGCTTATCTTGAATTAATTGAATTTGCTAATGGTGTATCTGGAGTTGCTATCAACTTAGAAGAACACACCGTAGGAGCTATTGTCCTTGGTGATTTCACCAGAATTATCGAAGGTATGGAAGTCCGTACAACCGGAAACTTACTATCTATTCCTGTCGGTGATGAATTATTGGGGAGAGTTGTTAATCCTATTGGTGAAGCTGTTGATGGTGAGGCTCCAATTACTTCAAAAGTTCGTTATCCCTTAGAACGTGTTGCGCCAGGTGTTGTAACTCGAGAACCAGTCAATGTTCCCTTGCAAACAGGTATAAAAGCAATCGATGCCATGACGGCTATTGGTCGTGGTCAACGACAATTAATTATTGGCGACAGAAATACCGGAAAAACAACCATTGCTGTGGACACCATTATCAATCAAAAAGACGAAGGGGTTATCTCAATTTATGTAGCAATTGGTCAAAAAACTGCACGTATTGCTCAGTTAGTAACTGCTTTAGGCAAACAAAATGCTATGACCAATACGATTATTGTTTCCGCCACCGCCAATGACCCAGCCGCTTATCAATATCTGGCTCCTTACGCTGGTGTAGCTATTGCAGAGTATTTCATGTCTAAAGGAAAAGATGTATTAATTATTTATGATGATTTAACAAAACATGCCTACGCCTATCGACAAATTTCTCTAGTTTTGAAACGACCTTCAGGCCGCGAAGCCTATCCTGGAGATGTTTTTTATCTTCACAGTCGGTTATTAGAACGTGCCTGTCGGGTAAATAAAGAAAATGGTGGGGGATCAATTACCGCACTACCAATTATTGAGACTCAAGCAAACGATGTTTCGGCCTATATTCCTACCAACGTTATTTCAATCACTGACGGACAAATCTTTTTGGAATCTGATTTGTTCTATGCGGGGCAACGACCCGCTGTGAACGTTGGACTCTCTGTTTCCCGCGTTGGTGGAGCTGCACAAAACAAAGCCATGAAAAAAGTTGCTGGAAACCTCCGTTTGGATTTAGCCCAATATCGATCTTTAGCAGCCTTTGCGCAATTTGCGTCTGATCTCGATGAAGCAACCAAGAAACAAATCGATCGAGGAGCTCGGATGACGGAACTATTAAAACAAGGTCAGAACGTTCCCATGGCCGTTGAACGACAAATCGCTATTATATGGGCTGGAACAAGTGGAAATTTAGATACAATTCCGGTTGCTAAAATTCAACAATTTGAAAAAGAATTTTTGGAATATTTAGACGGACAGTACAAGAAAACCTTAGAAAAATTGAAGAAAGAAAAGCAAATGACAGATGAAATTCTCAAAGAACTGACGAAAGCGGTTGAGGACTTTAAAAAAATGTTCCAGAGTTAATATGACGTCATCCTGAGGGGCACCCGAAGGATCTCCGGAAATGAGATTCTTCACTCCTTTCAGATCGACACACATACATGCAAAATCTTCGTCTTATCAAGGGTCGTATCAAGTCAGCAAAAAACATTGCTCAGATTACCAAGGCAATGGAGCTTGTTTCGGCTTCCAAGATGAAGAAAGCTATT
The DNA here is from genome assembly GCA_044223895.1 of Candidatus Woesebacteria bacterium. Classification (GTDB taxonomy): domain Bacteria; phylum Patescibacteriota; class Microgenomatia; order UBA10105; family UBA927; genus CAKZSU01. The sequence goes on along the minus strand of JBGALL010000058.1, from coordinate 3,769 downwards.
GCGAGTGCCGAGGCTGGAAAATTATACGCAGAAAAAATTCGTGAGATGGTCATGATGTTAGGAAGTAAGGTTGATTCGAGTAGTCATCCTTTATTGATGAAACCAAAAACGATAACCGGCAAACGGCTGGTATTGTTAATTTCAACCAATAAAGGTCTATGTGGAGGCCTTAATTCTGGGTTATTCCGATTCATGATGAACCACTATCAAACCGTGAAACCTCATTTATGGGTTACTACTGGTTTGAAAGGAGCAGGATTTGTTGGATCAATGGGGGGAACAGTTTTTGCTGATTTCTCTGAAGGGGGAATGTTTAGTTCAAAAGTTTCAGCAATCAGTGATCTGTTAACGCAAGAATTTTTGAAAGGTCAAATTGACGGAGTAGATATTGTTTATAATCAATTTCAATCTATTCTTAAACAAGTCCCGAGAGCAAAACCAATTTTGCCATTAACGATAGATGGAACAGAACAGGAACAACCAACCATTCAAGGTACATTTGAGATTGAACCTAGTCCAGAAGAAGTGTTTGAATCATTACTTCCGAGCTATGTTGAAAATCAAATTAGAGATGCAGTCTTACAGGCTGAAGCAAGCGAACACGCAGCTCGAATGGTAGCGATGCGAAACGCTACTGATAATGCCAAATCATTTATTTCAGAATTGACTCTTGTCTACAACAAAGCTCGACAAGAGAAAATTACCAATGAAATCGCTGATTTGGTTACCGCCCGAGCAGCAATTGTTAGTGAATAAAAAGACGAAAGGGGATATATGGCAACAGAAAAAAATACAAACAAAATGGTAGGCACAATTATTCAAATTATCGCTGGAGTTGTTGACGTGGAATTTTCTGGATATCTTCCAGAAATTTACGATGCTTTAGAAACAACTATAGAAGACCGTCGTTTGGTACTAGAAGTTGCCAGTCATTTAGGCGGACATCGTGTTCGAACTATAGCTATGAGTTCAACTGATGGATTAGTCCGTGGCACGACCGTAACTGCAACCGGAAAAGCAATTGCAGTACCTGTAGGGGATGAAACTTTAGGGAGAATTTTCAATGTTATTGGTGATCCAGTTGATGGTGGAAAAGCTATTGGTAAAACTGAAAAATATCCAATCCATCGAGCTGGACCCCCTCTGACCGAACAAAGTACAGAACAAGAAGTATTAGAAACAGGTATTAAAGTTATCGACCTTATTGCCCCGTTCGTAAAGGGTGGAAAAGTGGCCATTTTCGGAGGTGCTGGGGTAGGAAAGACTGTTACTATTCAGGAACTTATTCATAACGTTGCTGAAGTCCACGGTGGAGTCTCTGTGTTCGCTGGTGTTGGAGAACGTACTCGTGAAGGTAATGATTTATGGAGAGAAATGAAAGATTCCGGAGTTATCGCCAAAACTGCAATGGTCTTTGGACAGATGAACGAACCCCCCGGAGCTCGTCTTCGTGTTGCCTTATCTGCATTAACTATGGCTGAATATTTCCGTGATCAAGAAGGTCAAGATACCTTATTGTTCATCGATAACGTTTTCCGTTTTGCTCAAGCAGGATCTGAAGTTTCTGCTTTGTTGGGACGTATTCCATCTGCCGTAGGCTACCAACCAACCTTAGCTTCAGAAATGGGAGCTTTACAAGAACGTATTACCTCTACCAAAAAAGGATCGATTACCTCTGTACAAGCAGTATTCGTTCCTGCTGATGATTACACTGATCCGGCACCTGTAGCTACCTTTGCTCACTTAGATAGTACCATTTCGTTGGAACGATCTATTGCTGAACAAGGTTTGTTCCCAGCTGTTGATCCACTTGCCTCCAATTCACGTATTCTTGAACCAGCTATTGTTGGACAAGAGCACTATGATGTGGCTCGTGGAGTACAACGTGTCTTACAACGATACAAGGACTTACAGGATATTATTGCTATTTTGGGTATGGAAGAGTTAAGTGCTGAAGATAAACTAGTCGTTGCTCGAGCACGCAAAATCCAACGCTTCTTAACCCAACCAATGTTCGTGGCCGAAGCCTTTACCGCTAAACCAGGAAAATATGTCACTCGTGAAGAAACAGTTCGAGGGTTTAAAGAAATTCTTGATGGGAAACATGATGATAAGCCAGAACAAGCCTTCTACATGGTAGGAGGAATTGACGAGGTTAAATAAGAATGTCTGTATGACAAGATAATTTATGCAGTTTCTTCTTGAAATATACACTCCAGAGCGCAAAGCTTTTGCCGAACAGGTTGATTTAGTTTCTGCGCCCACGGCTGCGGGTAGAATCGGTATCTTGGCTCGACATATGCCCTTATTTACATCAATTGTCGAGGGAGAAATAAAAATAGTTTCTGGTAAAGAGGAATATTTTTTGGCGATTGGTGGGGGATTTATGCAAGTACTTAAGGATAAAGTTATTATCTTAGTATCACGAGCAGTACATTCTGATGAGTTAAATGAAGAAGAGATCAAACGAGCAGAAAAGTCAGCTAAAGAGATTCTACAAAAAGTTGAAAAAGGCCAAGAACGAGCCAATGCTCAGGCATTACTTCGAAGAACTATCTTAGATATGAAAGTTTTTCGCCGCAAACGAAATCAGTCTTCATCAATTCATTAATCTCTGAAGACCTTTGACTGAATACTTACCCCCAATTCCTAGAAAGAAAAATAATCTAGGGTTGTTTGATCATTCCTGATAGAGGTATACTGAAACCCTTCCTATGCCTCATGATTCATCAATTCAAATCATCCGTTCAATGCGACGTTCGATAAGTATCAAGATCAATCCTGATGGTTCTGTAGTTGTTCATGCTCCTGTGTTTATGTCGATGGGGGCTATTCATTCTTTTATTGATGATAAACAAGACTGGATAGATAAACACCAAAAAAAAATTGTTAGTAGACCAAAAATTGTGAAAAAACAGTATCAGCAAGGAGAAGAATTTCTCTACCTAGGGAATAAAGTTGTTTTAACAATAGGAAAATATTCAGAAATTCATGTACAAGGAGATAAACTTTTTTTCCCAGAATTTCTGCAGTTTAGAATTAAGACTGAATTAGAAAAATGGTTTGTTGCCCGGGCAAAAGAAATTATTACCGATAGGCTGAAAGCTAACGCTGCAACGATGAATGTATCATATAAAAGTTTAACCTTTTCCGATACGTCATCCAAATGGGGTTCTTGTACTCATGATAATCGTTTACAATTTTGTTGGCGCTTAATAATGTCACCAATACTGGTTATTAATTATGTAGTTATTCACGAGTTATCTCACACTATTGAAAAAAATCATTCTGAAGATTTTTGGACTATAGTACGAAAGTATAACCCTTCTTATAAACAGCAAATCAAATGGTTAAAGATACATGGCGAAACCTTGACACTCTGATACTTTGATTCTCTAACACACTCATGCGTTAACACTTATAAAATCCTCAGTCATACTTCAGACAAATGCAAGACAATCGTCTGAAAATTTTATTTAGGCTGTTCTAATAATCTATTTGTCTGGTTGACACTCTTCTCTGTTTCATGATTAACTCGTTGACGAAGGAGGGTTTATGAAAGTACATGAAGTCATGACCCATACGGTAGTTACCGTTACCCCAAAGTCCTCATTGAAGAATCTCTGGAAGATTCTCTTCCAGAATCGTGTCAACGCCCTTCCCATCGTTGATACTCATAAACATCTCATCGGCATCATTACCAAAGAAGATTTACTGAAAAAACTCTATCCAGATTTTTCTGATGTGTTTGCCGATTTCTCCGCAGCCA
>JBGALL010000057.1:0-11396 GCA_044223895.1 Candidatus Woesebacteria bacterium | reverse complement strand
TTGGCATCAGCATACGACATGGCATCAGCCAAAACTACTCTACCCTCCGCATCGGTGTTCAATACTTCTATTGTTTTTCCATTCATAGCACTGACGACATCGCCTGGTTTGATAGCTTCGGGGCCGGGCATATTCTCCGTTGCTGAGATTAATCCATGCACCGTTAATGATGGGTGTAATTTAGATAACACTGAAAAAACCGCCAAAACCAATGCCCCTCCAGACATATCTAGTTTCATAGTTTCCATACCCTGTGCTGGCTTGAGTGATAATCCACCGGTATCAAAAGTAATTCCCTTACCAACCAGGGTAATTACCTTTTTACCTCCGCCGTTGTAAGTGAGATGAATAAATTTCGGTTCTTGGACCGATCCACGAGCAATTCCCAATAAGGCTCCCATGCCTAATTTTTGCATCTCTGGTTTAGAGATTACTTTAGCAGTAATATCTTTGTTCTCTTTGGCAATTTTTTCGGCAACCTCAGCAAGATGCGCGGGCGTTGTTTCTGAAGGAGAAAGGTTTACTAAATCTCTTGAGAAAGTAACTGCCGAAGCAATAGTTTCTGCAGTAGAAATTTCTTGTTCCAATGAAGGTTTTTTGGAAATAACAGTAACTGATTCAATAGATTTTGTATCCGTTTCTAGGGTTTTATGTTTATGGGTTGTGAAAGCATAATTTCCGAGTACGCTTCCAATTACAACTGCTGCAGGAGAAATCGAATCAGGAAGAAATACAGCAATAGAGGTGGTCTTTAACTTTTTTGCTGTTCGAGTAGCTATAGCACCAAAATTAACCATGCTTTCAATACTGACAGCATCCTGTTTCCCGAGCCCTACCAATAGTACTGTTTGAATTTGTTTATCAATTTGAACAACCAGTGAGGTATTCTTTTTCCCAAGGAATTCTTCACGCTGTGCATGACTTTTAATAACACCATTCCAAGTTTGATCAATAGCCTTTATTTCGTCAGGAATAACTGCTCCCCCATCTCCTTGAAAAATGGGAACTACCAGAAGTTCTACAGATAAATCAGTTAGGGGTTGAGAATAAGAATTAAATTTCATTCACTTACTATACCACATCAAAATTGATATAATTTGATACAGTTATGAGTCCAAAAGAAGAATATTACCATTTAAGAAATAATCCCTTTAGTAATGACGATGATAATCATCGTCTATGGCTCCAGTATCTTGGTATCGGTGAAAACGATGGATACATGGGAGGTTCAATGGTTAACTTTACTGAAATGGAAACTACCGTCACTGGTCATGAATGGTTCTATGGATTAGAACGATGGCAGCAGGCTCATCCGGGGATGTTAGAGTCATTAAGAACTGTGTTGGAACCAGGTGCTGGTTCGGCAGGGATGATGGTTCAGACCTATGATTATTTCCGTAGAAAAGTATTTCCTAAAGGTTTTCCTCCAGATTTTCATCACCTAGGACTAGAAATCACTGATATCAAACATGACTGGTATCAGCAACAAGTAGCGTTAGAACAAGTAGGATTTCCTCTAGTAGGTCAGCCCTCTTTTGAAAACCACTACAGTATACAAAAAAATACTGATTATCTAGACTATGCAAAAGACCCTAGAAATTTTGGCAAATTTGATGCTGTCATAGGTATTTCTATCTATGATCTTTTAGCTGATTTCCAACATGAGCCAAATCTATTCACCCTTACCAGAAAACTATTAAAACCCGGTGGTATATTTTTCCTCGTGGCCACCAATCGAAAAACTCTAGGCGATAATCCAGAAGAGGCAGGCTTTAGGCTTATTTCAGATATGGGCCACGACAGACATGATACCTATTGGCAGGCTGTTTAAAATCCCAATTGTTCTTTGACGAAAATAATTGTTACTCGACCTGGCATAAGTTCTTTGTTGATGACAAGCAGCTTACTAACATAACTTCCTGGAACTCCATAGGCTTTTTTGGCACGTTCTGATTCCAAGGGAAGAACGTATTCATAAATTCGCTTTAAGCCATCTTCCATATTTTTTACAATTTTTTGGGTACCTACTACCCAGATAACATGACCAGACCCATAAGCATAGGCAGGTAATTGGCTACCGGTGTTAGAAGCAATCATCACATGACCTTCTTCAGTAACGGCATGCACACTTCCAATTGCCCATTCTGGAGCAGATCCTAACTTTTGCATTTTCAAACTGTCAGTAGCACGATCAAGCTTCATAAGCTCGGATTTGACCGAATTATATGTACCCGATTCATTGATTTCCTGACTTATTCCCGCTGAATCTAAGGTAACTGAGGTCATTGTCATCACTTCTGCCCCCTGAGGTAGCAATTCTTTTACTTTTTGTTTGGCTGCTTCACCACTATCAACAACAAACGACTCAATGTTATTTGTTTTTAATGCAGCTACAGTAGCTTGTAAAGATTGTTCTGACGCTAGAGTGTTATAAGACATGAGTCCTCCTTAAATATCGAATTGTAGAAGTTCTGTAATTACTCCCATTCCTCGAATGTGTATATATGTTGCAATAATACCAATCATACTTTATAATGTAAAGTAGTTACAAAAAAGAAAGTATGAAAACAGATAATCGTCTTCCGGAAAAAGAATGTGGCGTCGCCAAAACGCTCAAACTTATAGGGAGTAAATGGACAATGCTTATCCTCCATAACCTGTTTGATGGCAAAAAACGATTTGGTGAATTACAAACTATATTGGATGGCATAAGTTCAAAAACTCTTTCTGAACGTTTAAATTCGCTTGAAAATGAAGGCTTTATTCATAAGAAAATTTATGCCGAAATCCCGCTTCATGTGGAATATTCACTAACAAAAAAAGGCTTATCCCTCAGCGAAATATTTAAAACTATGCAGGAATGGGGCGATCAAAGCTAACCTGTCTATCTTTTTGTCATCTTGATCCCCAATTTTGAGTGAAAGATCCTAGTTTTTCAGATCTTCGCGTTCATAAAATCGCTCAGGAAGACAATTAAAATCATCGGATGTAACGGTGTATGCCTAACTTCAAAAGATAATGTATGGATACTTTTATTCTCACTTAGAAGATTATTTTATCTATGTCACCCTGATCAGACGCGGATTGGATGATCATCAAATACTCTATCACAATCCCTATTCGTACCTACCTACCAAAGCAGTACTAAACCATCCTTTTTTTATGATTTTGGGACAGGTGGCCCGAATTATCCAAGTAGATCAATATCAAATGTATGTATTAGCTCGTATTTTAACAGTATTGTTTATGATTTCTACTGTTTTTTTGCTAATCCGCAAAATTTTCTCCCGAAATTCTCTTCAACAATTAATAGCTACCCTGTTGGTCTTTACATCGACGGGAATCTGGCACATTCAAAACGTTGCAGGACTCGAACCGATGCCAATAAATCCTACTGATGATGCAGCCAATTATTTCAATGCCTTTTATCGGTTTCTCCTCCTCCCTCCCCACCATTTCCTGGCCATGGGTCTGTTTATTCTATTTTTGCTTCATATTCCTTCAATAAAAATGAGCGGGAAAAGTTTTGTAATCACTGCAATTCTCAGTATCTTAATAATTATTATTCAGCCGTATTATGCTTTTTATCTCGGACCTATCCTGGGGTTATTTACTCTTTATAAGCTTATCCATTCCCGATCACAATCTATTCCTTATTTCATGCACATAGGCAGATTCTTCCCGAGGGGCGCCCGTAATCGAAATAGCCAAAGCCATAGGAATTGTCTGCATACCATTTGTACTTTTCGTAGTTCTTTGTGTGAAGAAAAAACTGACGGAATTACATGTTGTATTAATCCTTTGGGCGTTATTGCCGATTGTGTTGTATCAAATCCCCTATCTCTATACACTCTTTGGACAGTATCGAATTCTCCAAACCTTTTTACAAATTCCCTTTGCAATATTAGCAACGCAAGGATTGATGTGGCTAACTCAACGATATCCAAAAATTGGAGGGATTATTACTCTTGTCTTTGTTAGTATTTCAGCTATCTATTACCTCATGCTCTATACTGTAAGTCTGAAATTCCTGACCAAACCCCAAATGTATGGATTACTTCCTCATGATGCGATTATGAATACCTGGCAATATGCACCGCTATTAACTCGCTACATACCCCCAAATAGTGTGGTCATAACCGGAGAGACTATTGCCCCAATTATCGCTTCTGTGACCCCCTTTCGAGTTATCAATGCCCAGGTAGCGGGAACTCCGAATTATGCTGAAAACGTCAACGAAATTCGAAAGTTTTATTACGGCCAAGAAACAGAAGAAGAAGTAAAAACTTTTTTGGATACTCATCATGTTGGGGGAATTTTATTTGGCTATGGTGCCGGCTCGTTTCCTGAATTATATAAAAGTTATACCTTTTTAAAGACTGTGTTTAGAGAAGGAGAGGTACAAATAGTGGTATATAGCCAGTAAATTATTGTTGAGGTCGTAATGCTTCGGCTAGTTCATTGGCAAACATCGTCGCAGAATTATACCGATCAAGTTTCTTGTTTTTTTGAGCCTTATCAAACACGTGTATTATGCGATCGACATCAATATGGGACGAGGCCAAACTATCGCGCAATTGCTTGATACACTTAGGTTCAGTAAATCCGTTGGTAAATTCGATTCCATGCATATAATCAAAATCGCTGTCTTCAGCAATAAATCGTCGTTTTCCTGTCAATAGCTCATAGGCTATGGTAGCTAAAACAAAAACTTCACTCTGAGTATCAACTTTTTGAATATTGTCCCAGTGTTCCGGAGACATGTAGGGCAAGGACCCACTCATTTCTTCACGGAAATCGGTAGTGTTGGCTAAACCAAAATCAGCTATAGTGACGTATTTATCTGTTGTATTCCAGAAGATATTGGTTGGTTTTAAATCACGATGATATAGTCCCTGTTTAGCCATACTATCGACTGTTTCACCAAGTTGTTGCATACAGAGGGCAACATCTGAAGGACTAAGTGTTCCTTTTTTAACAATAGTTCCCAAATTCGATTCAGGATCCATATAATCCATTATGATTGCGGGAACATCTTTATCGCTGGTCCTTGGGATGGATGGAATCTCGGTAAAGGCGTGGACCCGAACGATATGAGGACTGACGACATTGGCCATAACTTTGGCTTCCCGTTCTAAAATGTGTCGCTGTTTATCATCGGTACTATAATACCCCTGTTGAATCGTTTTAATAGCCACTAATTTACCCAGCTTGCGATCATAGGCTTTAAATATCATTCCCACACTTCCTATAGCAAAGGGTTTATCTTGGACGAGATAGCGTGGTTCTGCAGATTCTATTGGCGTTTTACGCGAACTATCCTGGACGGCAACCGGAACATATTTTTCCGAAGCATGCCGATTAGCAATTGCCTCCAAAGTTACCGATTCATCATCAGACTCAAACAGAACCTCAGATAATTCCCAGGTACGTCCAGGGATAAAATCTCCTAACAGGTTCGCTGTATCCTGTAGATCTTTTTCCTTCAATGATGTTACATACGAGCGTTCTTTCGCTTGGATATTACGTATGATAGAAGTTTCGGAAAGTGTATCTGACATTAGTGCCGCGGGACGGACTCGAACCGTCATGACCGTTTAAAGTCACAGGTTTTTGAGACCTGCGTGTCTACCAATTCCACCACTGCGGCAAAATCACTCCTCTATTATATAAGATTACGCCTAAAAGCGGGATAGTGAGGTTTAAAAACAGATACCTACTGTTTTCCGACAATCATCGAATCGTTGATAGTCACTCCTAACGATTGTTCTAAAATTTTCTTTACCGAAACTATTTCAGCTGGCATACCACTGGTCAGCAATGAGTTCATACCGGGGACCGATTGTAATGAAATAGTCTGATCAGAAGTGTGTACAAAACTAAAAGGCTCCACGCTAGTACCATGAACTTCCCAAACTGGAGCAGCTTGCTGAACTTGTAGCAAGGTATTCCAAGTCTTACGATTTGATCCATTTAAATCATTGGTACGTACCGCAAACGAATTCGCGAGTAGTCCATAAGAATTCCCATCAAGGGTTAATCGAGACCGATCAGCAGAATTCAACGCAACAGAAACACCCACAACATCTGCCTTGGAAGAGAAAGCTGGAGGTACAGCAATGAGATTATTCTTGATAACAGTATGATACGAAGCATCAGCTGTGACAGCTGTATTACTAAGATTAACCCCTAAGGTATTCCCATAGATAAGATTTTGAGCTAAGTACAAATCTCTACTGCGAGTAAAATGAATCCCATCCGCAGAGTTGTCATAGCTAATATTTCTATAGAACAAGGCGGCATAGGTATCACCAGAACTTCGTACCACATCGGCATAGAACCCAAACCCACCGAACCCACTTCCCTCTCGAGATTGCCATTTATTCTGACTTTGAGAAATTGGGGAAAATCCCCGAGTCCGTCTGGATATATTATTCATCACTAAAATATTATTCGGCCCCTTGCCACCCTGAGTTTTAAATCCTGCACAATCTAATCCATCCCAGCAATTATCTTCAAAGATATTGTTTCTCACTAATATATTAGATTGGACTCCACCTTGAATTGCTAATCCATTGTGGCCAGTATGACGGACAATATTATTTTCGAATAAGACATTTTTCGCTTCTTGGAAAAACAAGCCAACACCACCATTTGATGGGCGAAAACCCATATCATGAAAAAGATTATTTTGTAAATATATATGATGATTTCCACTATCGGTAGTAGACGTATGTGGATAGTCAAAAATCATCAAACCATAGCCATCTGTAGGACCAATATCACTATTTTTCAGGGTTATGTGGTTTGTGGTTTTCCCGTTGTTCGTTGATTGTTTTATCCGCATCCCGATTCCAACATTATGAATGCCGATAGAATCAAAATTAATATTACTCGTTTCATCAGATGGATTATTATTCATCCAGATTGCCGCATCTGGTCCCGTACTTTTTCCGTACTCCCAACTGATACCTTCAACATTGAAATTTTTGAAGACCAGATTGGAACTATTGGTAATACTTATGCCACGCTCTCGAATAGCAAACTCTATAGCCGATGTTTGGGGTGGTTGATCTCCAACAGGCCAGATATAGAGACGCTTCGACCCTGCATCGTAGTACCATTCCCCTTCTTCATCGAGAAATTCTGATTTTCCTTCAATAATGTATTTTGAGTTCGCACCAATGAGTGGTTTGCCATCATAATAAATCAAAGACTGATCGAGGTTTATAACCCCAGAGGACGGATCATGGGAAGTTACTATGGCTGTATAGGCATCATGACCTGAATAAGTATCTTTTACTAAAATCCGTGCTCCAGTGAGAAAATTTCCTCCAAAACCATTGATAGTTTTTAGATTTCCTACTTCAGTTCCTGCATCCGGATAACTCCCAATTGGATCGGTAAGATCGTCTTTCAATGATTGGGTCGAGCTACTCCCTACTCCTTCAGCTTTCCAGTAATTTTCATGATATTTCCATGGTGTTGTAACATGAAAATCTGGTTCATGAGCTTTGGGTAAACGCTGATTTGCAGCGCTCATTGCAAGTTCTGGAGCCCGAGGCCAAGAAGAAACATCAGCCCGATAAATGTGTCCAGAAGACTTAGTAGGAAAACGTAATCCGTCAGTAGCTTTGGACCAGTTCAAACTCAAAGAAGATTCTGCCCCAGAAATAATAGACTGAGGTCCACTTCCTTCTATGGTAATAGGTGCGTTTGCTGATCGTTTAAGATTTTTGAATATTAGCTCTTCTCGATAAACACCAATCAACAACTTTATTTTCACTGGTGACGACAATCCATTGGCCACACTAATGGCCTTGGTAATTGTTTTTAATGGACGAGTCTGAGATCCATCATTGATATCCTGTCCTGTTGGACTAACGAATAGCGTTTGTTGTCCTGGCAAAGGCTGCGAAGTTGGTTGAACACCTGATGAGGTTGGTTTCGGTGAAGAAACTGGGTTCGATGGAATGGGAGTAATCGTAGCCGAAGATACACTATCGTTAAAAGTAAAAGATGCTATGTCAACCCAATCCTGGTTGCCAATTGTTACTCTGACAATATGTGTCCCCGCACTTATCGAGAATGGTTGTGAGTTTACCGATGCGTATTGCCCCCAATCTGCTATCTTGGGTATGTTTATTGAAGTAACAGCGGTTCCATCTATAGTAATCGCCACGCTTCTTCCATCATAGATAGATCCTCCACGAACACTAAGAGTATATTGGGAACTTTCTGGAACGCGAATAGTATATTGCAACCACTCACCAATTCTCCCCCATCCAACGACAGACTCAGAAGAAATTTGTTTGATATCTACCCCTGTATTTCTATAAAAATTCCCTTTATTTTCTGGTTCGGTATCATGATAGGCCGTCCCCTCCTGTCCGCTCATAAAATCTACCGCTCTGATGGTACTGGGGACAGTAAATTGTGCAGGAATTGATTGTTCTGATACGTAAGCAGGAACTGTAGAGGAAGATTCGGTTTGGTAAACAATAGTTAACCGTGGACTGAATGATGTTGAAGTAGCTGCATGGATAAATTTTCTCCCGTAAGGAGAACCAGTTCCTAAGAAGGTTAAAGATATTACTCCATCCGTGCCGGTATGTTGTATTAAATCAGCAACAGGAACAGTTGCATCTAGTGAATAATATTGGCCTTTCAACCATTTCTCATTTTTATTGTAATTGGCTTTTTGGGACGTTTCTGATCTCCCAAATGGACCATTAGTGACACTATATGGTTGCGGAGAAAGATTATTTTCTGCACTTATGGAGACCGAAACACCAATCCAGGCGTCTGCTGATGGACTTACCTCTACTATCGCTGAGTGAATAATACTACCTTTCGGTATAGCAACTCCATGAAATCTCATTCCTAAGATTGTGTCAGATGTTTGGCCACCATTCCCTATCCAAGGATCTGAATTTGATTGCAATGGGAGTATGACCTGCTTGGAAATTTGATTTGCTATGTCATCGGTTGCTTGAATTGTATAGGTTGCTGTTTTGACGGTGGCAACATCTGCTTTCGTCAGTGTAAGAGTATAAATAAAAAATCCTAGAATAACGATAGCAAGCACAAACAGAAGAGTAAAAAAATGATAGATACGACCAAATAAACTTGATTTGCGTGTTGATTTCTTGATAACTCGTTTCATGGCAGAATAACTTCTGCTATCAGTTTACTTTGTCGGAAGTGACTTCGACAAGTCGGCAGTACAGGCACTACATTTAGTAGCTTTGTATGGAATGGTAGTCAAACAATAGGGACATTTTTTAACTACTGGTTCCGACTGTTCTGTTTCAGATTTTCTTTTGTTGAGTATTGGTAATCCTTCTAGCTGATCATTTATCCGATTGATAAATTTAATAAGCATATATACAGCCAAACCTACAACCAAAAGTGAAATTACCGTATTCAGAAATATTCCGTAGTTAAGAGTAACTGCTCCAGCTGCTTTTGCCTGAGCTAAACTTTGATAGGGAGGGGTTATAGTTTGACCTTTTTTGATAACCAAAAATAGATTAGAAAAATCTGCTTGTCCTAAGACGACTCCTACTGGAGGCATGAGAATGTCTTCAACAAAAGACTTTGCCACACTAGAAAAAGCTGCTCCAACAGTAAACCCGATCATGAGGTCGATGATATTTCCTCGAAGGATAAACTTTCTAAAATCGTTAATCATACTCCGACTATTATATCGTTATGGTGTCGACTTGTTTCTTATCGACTCCATAAAAACGAATTCGGTCGCCTCGGAACATAAAATCAATCTCACCCAAGGATCCATTACGATGCTTCGCAATACGCAACTTGGTCGGAATCTGATCTCCCCATTGGGTCATATCCCCCTCTTCTCGATAGAGAAACATAACCACGTCAGCGTCTTGTTCTATAGATCCTGACTCACGTAAGTCAGACAACTCGGGAACACGGGTACCTCGAGATTCTACAGCACGGGATAATTGTGAACACGCCAACACCGGAACTTTGAGTTCGCGAGCTAGATTTTTTAAACTTTGTGAGATTGCGCCTACTTCCTGTACCCGACTCTCATAGCGTTTTCCAGCATCGGCAAGTTGCAAATAATCAAAGATAATCAGTCTAACCCCATGTTCTACTTGGAGCCTTCGTGCTTTGGTACGCATTTCTAAAATATTAATACCGGGAGTATCATCGATATAAATTCGTGCTTCAGCTAATTCACCCATGGCATCTGACAGATGGGCAAAATCATCATCAGACAGTTTCCCGGTTTTCAATCTCCATGAATCGATATCAGCTTGAGATACTAATAAACGATCGACTAATTCTTCTTTACTCATTTCCAAAGAAAATATTCCTACAGGCATTTTTTCTTTTACACCGATATGTTGCGCGATATTCAAGACCAAAGCAGTTTTACCTGTTCCAGGACGAGCAGCCAAGATAATCAAATTGGAATCTTGCATGCCTGACAATTTAAAATCTAAATCAGCAAATCCAGTAGGGACTCCACGGAAACCTCCAGCATTTTTATGAAGTTCATCTAAACGATCAAATGATTCGGTTAAGGTATCTTTGATAGCGATAAAATCGCGTTTGGCACTGTGTTGGGCTATGGAAAAAATTTCCTGTTCGGCTTGATCAAGAATCGATTGAGCATCACCTTCTTCTTTAAAGGCGACTTCTGTCAAATGAGCTGCCGCTGAGATAAGTTTACGTTTGAGGTAATGTTCTTTAATAATGTTTCCATAATGTTCAGCATGGGCACTGGTAGGCGTTACTGTTAATAACTCACTGAGATAGGCAGATCCACCGGAATCTTTTGATTTACCATCTTTCTTCAGTTGGGCGGTAACGGTAACCACGTCAACAGGCATGTGCTCCTCAAACAACGTAATCATTGACTGAAAAATAAATCCATTTTGCTCATTATAGAAGTGTTCAGGTCGGAGAAACTCAGCAACTGCCATGAGCGCATCTTTATCTATTAATACAGCTCCTAATAAAGACTTCTCGACTGTTTCATCATGAGGAGGGACTCTAGGATTCATAAAGTTATAACATTATAACGGTTATAACATTTATAATCGTTATAGTAAGTGATTATTCTAACACGACAACTTGCATCTGTTCAGGAATTTTGTCTTTGGTGATCGACAACTTTGACTGAGGGGCAACAGTCTCTTGTCCAATTAATTTCAAAAAGGCTGATACTGGTGTTAATTCACCGTAAGTTTTTTGGTCCAAGTCTGGTCTACCAAAATGCATAGGAATAACCACCGATGGATCTATTTCTGGAATTAATTCACTCGCCTGTTTTGCACTTATGGTATAAAACCCACCAACTGGAATGAGTAAAATATCCACTACTCCCAACTGATCGATCTCTTTGTCGGTTAACA
>JBGALL010000056.1:0-11846 GCA_044223895.1 Candidatus Woesebacteria bacterium | reverse complement strand
TATTTACCGGGAGACTCTATAATGCCAATCTAACCCGTGATGCTATCGATCTGATGCACGATACGGATTTTGAAGATCGTCTTCCGGCTTTGTTACCTAACAGTACCCGGGTATACCACAAGATAGGGACAGCAATAGCTGGTTTGCATGACGTCGGAGTAGTAGTGACTCCTGGTTCGATGTACTACATTGGAGTGTTTACCAGAGGTGTCTCTGATGAAGAACGTGCCACCCAATCAATTGCCAGAGTTTCCAGAGCTGTATACGATTTTATGGAAGAATAAACCTAATCAATCTTCATTTCTAAAGAAGTATCTATCGGCGCAAACCCCTGTTGTTCATAAAAATGGATCGCTTTTTGATTTTTAGAATACGCTGTTACGTACATTGTTTGATATTTATTAGATCTACCCCAAGCTTTTAATTCCTTTATTAGCTTTGCTCCAATTCCCTTGGAACGATATGCAGAGGTAACTCCCATATTATCTATTTCAAGAACTTTTACGGTGCGATAATCAAATTTCTTTTCATATCCTGAAATATACCCTACTGGAGTACCATCAGCTTCAGCAATGAGGGTGTAGTGCGAAGAATTATTACAGATAGTCTGAAAATATTTTTCCCCTTGAGGAAGATTAGCATATTCCAGAATTAAAAATTCATCATATTTATGATTATCTACAAATACTTCATTATTTAGGTACTGAATTATCTGCCAATCATTTGGAACTGCCTGCCTTATAGAGATATGTTCCATATCTTATTTGGCTTCTTTTGAAGTAGGAAGTGGTTTTTTGAGAGCAACTGCTAAGACATCGTCCATGTGTTCGACAAAATGGAATTTAAGCTCTTTCTGAACGCTCTCAGGTATATCATCCAGATCCTTTTGATTATTTTTGGGGAGAATAACCTCTTTTATTCCTGCTCGATGTGCTGCTAAAACCTTTTCTTTTACTCCACCAATTTCTAATACCCTTCCTCGCAAGGTAACTTCACCAGTCATTGATAATTCTTTCTTCACTGGAATTTTTGTAAGTGCAGAAACAATTGCTGTTGTTATAGCTGCCCCGGCTGATGGACCATCTTTAGGTACTGCCCCTTCTGGAACGTGAATATGAATATCTATTTTGCTAAAAAAGTTCTCAGCCAATCCGAGCATTTTATATCTGCTGCGTACATACGACATCGCTGCCTGTCCAGATTCTTTCATCACATCACCAAGTTGACCAGTAAGTAATAAACTACCTTTACCTGGCATCAAGGCTACCTCTATAAAGAGGATATCCCCACCAGATTCCGTATATGCCATACCAGTAGACATACCAATTTCATCTTTGATTTCAGCCATTTGTGAAGTAAACTTATAAGGTCCAAGATAGCCATGAAGATCGGTAGGATTTACTGTAAAGGTTAGTTTCTGATCATCTGGCGCATCAGCTATCTGCTTGGCAATCTTACGATACAGATGAGCTACCTCACGTTCTAATCCACGGACCCCTGCCTCACGGGTATAACGACGAATTATCTGATGAACAGTGTCAGGAACGATAGTCACAACTTCTTTAGGAACTCCGTGAGCTTCTCGTTGTTTTTCCATTAAATAATCGGTAACTATGTGAAATTTTTCGTCTTCAGTATATCCTGCAAACCGAATTACCTCTAAGCGATCTCGTAGAGCTGGCGGAATAGTATCCAACATATTACAAGTAGTAATAAAAAATACTTCTGATAAATCAAAAGGAACATCTAAGTAATGGTCAGAAAAGGCATAATTTTGTTCAGGATCCAAGGCTTCTAATAAAGCAGCAGAGGGATCTCCACGGAAGTCATTTCCCACTTTATCTATTTCGTCGAGCATAAAGACTGGATTTTGTGTTCCTGCTTGTTTCATTCCCTGAATAATTCGTCCTGGCAGAGCACCTACGTAGGTTCTTCGATGACCACGAATTTCAGCTTCATCTCGAATACCTCCAAGAGACATTTTTACAAATTTTCTCCCTAAGGCTTTTGCAATCGATTTTCCAATAGAAGTTTTACCAACTCCAGGAGGACCTACAAAACAAAGTATTGTTGGAGAAGCTTTTGCTTTCTTCTCAATAATATCTTGTTCTTTTTGTTTAGAGCTTTTTTGTTTTTTGGATTCTTTCTCTTCTTTTCCATTCATTTGTTCAGTAGATTCTTCCATTTTTTTCATTAACTCAGCCTGCTGACGTCGCAATTTCATAACTGCGAGGTATTCTACTATACGTTCTTTAATTTTTTTCAAACCATAATGGTCTTTATTTAAGACATCTTCTGCATCGTGAATATTTACCACACTTGGACTTTCTATTCCCCAAGGAAGTTCAACCAAGGTATCCAAATAGGTACGAAGATATGATGCCTCTGGGTTATAAGGGGACATTTGTTTTAGGCGTGACAACTCTTTTTCAGCTTTTTTACGAACTTCTTCGGGCATGTTCATTTTTTTGATCTTATCTTCTATATCTTTATATTCTTTCGTATCTCCTTCTTCTCCCAGCTCTTTTTTCAATTGTCTTTATGCGTTCACGAAGAACCTGTTCACGGATATTTTTATCAAATTTTTCCTGAGTTTTACTGGCAATATTTCGTTCTAACTCCAAAATTTTTACTTCTTTGGCGAGAAATGCTGCTTCTTTCTCAAGGCGCTTTTTTGTGGAATCCGTTTCTAATAATTCTTGTCTATCACCTGCTTCAAATCAAGAACACCGGCTAATTGATATGACAATTCTAATGAGCCAATTCCGACATTATATTCATGAAGGTGAGGAAGTCTAGAGATTTTCCTAAATTAACGGCTTTACGAAGTTCAGTTACAACATGATTAATTAAAGCTTTAATTTCATCGCCTTCTTCGACGGTATCAGTTACTTCTACTACTTTTCCTATATAGTAGGGGTCTAAAGACTCGTAGGATACGATAGATACTTTAGTTATACCTCGAATTAACGCGTTTACTTCGCCGTCGTTTCTCATCATCTGGACAATCTCTCCAACGGTGGCCAGTTGGTACATATCTCCTGGAGATGGATCATTGAGACTAGCATTCCGTTGCATCGATAATACAATTTTCTTTCCGGATTGAAAGGCTGCTTCGATAGCTGCAACTGACTTTTGACGGCCGAAAGTTAGAATCATTTCTGTTCCTGGGAATACTATGCCATCTCTAATCGGAACTACTGGAAGTAAAAATTCTTGTGGTGGTGTTTCTATGTCATTCATGATTTAGCACTTCACTATATCAAGTGCTAATATTTCCGTCAAGGGGTTGAATTACTTAAACAAATTCCTTCAGTAAATCATTAAAATTGTTTGGTTCTACTGGTTGTTTTACTAATGGACCATTTGCTAAAGCCCCTTCTAATTCTTCAGCTGTAGGGCGATTTTCTTGATAGAACACTCCTAATGGAATTTTATCTCCCCATTCTTGAGCTTTTTCAAAAGCTTTTACTTTATTGGTTTTATCATGTGATTCATCGAGATAGTAAACTCGCTCTCTATACCACATGTAGGTATGAACTTTATCAAAAGTGACACAGGGTTGAAGTACATCAATAAGAGAAAACCCCTTGTGTTCAACAGCCATTTTCATTAATTCAGTAAGCCTTGGTGTATCACCTGCAAATCCTCGGGCAATAAAGGTAGCCCCTGCAGTAAGTGCTAAAGCCATAGGATTGATAGGATTATCAGTTACCCCATTGGGTGTTGATTTCGTAACAAAACCTTGCTTTGCAGCTGGAGATGCTTGTCCTGTGGTAAGTCCGTAAACCTGGTTATCATGAATAATAACGGTAACATCAGGATTTCTTTTAGCGGCGTGAATAAAGTGATTTCCACCTTCTCCTAAACCATCTCCATCGCCGGAAATAACTACAACAGGTAATGAGTGATTTGCAAGTTTTATAGCTTGAGCAACCGGTAAAGTTCGACCATGAAGTCCAACGAATCCATTGATTTTCATCCAGTCATACATGTTTCCATGACAACCAACTCCATAGACACACACACCATCATCAGAACCGATATTTAGCTTGGCCAAAGCATCTTTTAATGATGTCCAAATGCCAAAATCCCCACACCCTGGACACCATGAGGGCATTTTTCCGGTCATAAAAGAAAATGATGTTACACCCATAATTAACTAACCCTTTCTATAATTTCTTCCGGATAAAAAGGTCTTCCGTCATTTTTTAATAAGTGCTCAGTTAATTCAATACTGGTATGCTCTCTGATAAGTCCCGCAAGCTGAGCCATAGCATTTTGTTCTACATTAATATATCTAGATTTAGCAGACAATAATTCTTTTGTTTTTTGCTCAGGAAAAGGATACATCCAAGTATATTGAATTACTTTCACTTTCTTTCCTTTTTCTTGGAGCATATGCATAGCTTCTAATACTGGTCCTGTAGTCGACCCCCAGGTTACAAAGGTTAATTCTGCATCAGAATCACCGAATACATTTGGACCAAACATATCAGACTTCATGGAATCAAATTTTTTAAGTCTCTTTGCTGCCATAGCTAATCGCAATTTTGGATCTTCGGTCATATGACCTGTTTCATCATGTTCATAGGCATTATTATAGTATTGACCACCTTTAACTCCTGGAAAGGTTCGAGAAGAGACCCCATCAGGAACATCGAGATAATATCGTTTAAATGGTGTTCCTTCTTTTAGATCTGATTCATTGATAATTTTCCCTCGATCAATAACAAAAGGAGCTTCTAATAAAGATTTCTTAACACACCACTGACTTTCATTAAGGTATTTATCTGTGAGAACAATAACTGGAGTTTGATATTTGTCTGCTAAATTAAACGCAGCGGCTGTGAAGCTATAACATTCTTCACATGTCCCTGGTGCAAGTACAATTTTTGGAAATTCTCCATGACCGGCATGAATTGCAAATCGAAGATCACCTGCTTCAGTCCAGGTTGGCATTCCCGTGGCAGGTCCCACGCGCATTCCTAAATCTATAACCACAGGTATTTCCTGAATTCCTGCCAGTGATACAGCTTCTACCATTAATGCAAATCCCCCACCAGATGTCGCTACCATACTACGAACACCTGCATAGGCTGCGCCGATTGCCATATTCATACCGGCAATCTCATCCTCAGGTTGTTTATAGACAACACCAAGTTGTTTTGAGTGATCAGCCAAAAAACTTATTACCGAATTAATTGGGGTCATTGGATATATAGCTGCAAATTTCATTCCTGCTTTTACAGCCCCTAATCCCAACGCTTCACTTGCATTCAAGATAAGACTATCTTCTTTCTTTTCTGCAGGTTCTAAATAACATTCCTGACATGAGCCAGCTGTATTTTTTACGTGATCATAACCTGTTCTAGCCAAATCAACATTATAAGAAACCACCTTGTCACCTTTTTTTATAAATTGATCTTTAATCACTTCTTCCAATTTAGTAAATTCACCACCCAATAAGGCAACAGTAGCCCCGAGAAGAATTGTGTTTCGCATCACAGGATCAGCACTTTTTTGACGAACCATCTCCTTAAGTGGAATAGGTACCAATTGAACTGGTCTCGAAAAATGTTCAAGTTTCCATTCAAAGTCAGCTGGATCAAAAACAATAATCCCGTTATCTGAAAGTTCGTTTTTATGAAACTCAACAGTATCTTTATTCAATGCTGCAATAATATGAATATCTTTATTGAGAGAGTGAAAGGCTTTTGAAGAAATTCTCAGGGTGATGATATTATGACCACCTCTGATCAGCGAAGGATATTCATTAGTCCCTAAAGTAATATACCCTTGTCGAGAAAACGTTTTTGCGAGCATTGTCCCTGAGGACATAATCCCAAAACCTGCTTCTCCACCAATTTTCCACGTTACAGAAGACTTCATATATTTACGGTATCACACTTTTGTGTAAAGGTGAATAATTCTTTTGTCGAGCATAGTTTATAGAATCATTCACTTCTCTTTTAAATCTTACTAGTCACTACAGCAAGGATCTTTAAACCCACACTGTTCACACTGAGCATCTCTCCCACCAGGCATACCAAAAATTGTTTGTCCACATAAGGGACATGATCGAAGGTTATAAACTCGTGGATTTTCTGAAGGCGTAGTTTTTAATGGGTCAGGATTGGTCATACCTATTAAAGTATTTATGGGAATATTTGTTTACCGTTTTTATCTGTAATAATGATAGCCATTACCGGACAACTTTTGGCAGCTTCAATAAGAGTTTCATCAGTTTCGGCATCACAGGTATCCAAAATAATTGCTTTGGCTTCATCATCAAGCGCCCATGCCTTGGGCGCTACAGCAACACATGTTGCCGCGCCTATGCATAAATCTCTATCAATCTTCATTGTCAGAGTTCTAATTGTTCGCTTTGCTTTTGGGTCATCTGGATCCATAGTCAAGAGTTTAATCTATACGGTTTGTTCCTGCAATTACGGCAACAATGTAATTGTCTTTTGTAATACTTCGAGAGAAAGAAGAGCACATTTAACCCGTGAAGGTGTAAGGGCTGTACCTAGCATTTCTATTATATGTTCAGTCTTCAAATTCATTACATAGTTTACAGATTTACCCTTCACATCTTCAGTGAGCATCGAGGCACTTGCTTGACTGATTGCACAACCCTCTCCAAAAAAACGAATATCTTCGATAATCGCATCCGAACTGTTTGTCCTGTTAATTTTTATTTCCATCGCAATTTTGTCACCACAGGTAACATTCCCCGCTTCAGAAGCAGCATCGGTTTCTGATAGATGTCCAAAATTTCGTGGATGTTTATAGTGGTCGAGGATTAATTCGCGATAGATATCCATTGTACTTACCCAAATATTTTCTTTACTTTTTTTAATCCACTAATAAACGTATCAATATCTTGTTTAGAAGTATAAGCATACAGAGATAATCGTGCAGTTGCCGCTATTGCCAAAGAAGTATGCAATGGCATAGCGCAGTGGTGACCAGCTCGAATACATATATTGTCTTCATTTAAAATCTGAGCTATATCATGAGGATGACTGCCCTTCATTGTAAAGGAAATGACACTCCCACGCTGATCAGGATTCTCTGGACCGTAAATGGTAACACCCTCAATTTTGTTCATTTCTTTCAATGCATACACCGCTATTTCATGTTCATGATTTCTAATATTTTTTACACCGAGGGATTCTATGTAATCGATTGCTGCTCCTAATCCAATAGCTTCGCCAATATCTGGAGTGCCTGCTTCAAACTTCTGAGGCGGAGCTGCAAAGGTAGAATTATCAACATATACCTCACGAATCATATCTCCACCATACTGGTACGGCGGCATAGATTCTAATAACGAATACTTACCCCACAAGATACCGATACCTGTAGGGCCAAACATCTTATGCCCAGAAAACGCAATGAAATCAGCATCCCATTCAGAAACATTAACCGAACTATGGGGTACTGCCTGAGCAGCATCGACAACGATACAACAATCAGGAGCGATCGATCGAACAGCTGACACAATTGATGGTACGTTTTGGACAGTTCCTAATACATTTGAAGCTGCAGAAAATGCGAATATTTTTGTTGTTCGAGTAACATATTTATTCAATAAATGTTGTTCAATAATGCCACTTTTATCAACCGGAATTACCACAAACTTCGCTTTTGTTTCTTTGGCTAACTGTTGCCAGGGGATAAAATTTGCGTGGTGCTCCAACATCGTGGTAACGATAGAATGTCCTGATGATATTTGCTGTTTCCCATACGTAGAAGCAATAAGATTGAGTGATTCGGTAGTTCCTCTGGTAAAGATCACTTCATCTACCTTAGTACACCCAATGAAGTTCGCTATTTTTTTTCGCGACTGGTCATAGGCAGCAGTAGCTTCTTCCGAAATAGAATATATACCACGGTGAATATTTGCAGAATATTGTGTGTAATACTGCCACATGGCATCAAGCATGGGTTGTGGTTTAAGAGAAGTAGCAGCCGAATCAAGGTAAACGATTGGTTTACCATTTATATTCCTTTGTAACAAAGGAAAATCTTTGCGAATTTTATTGACTTCAAACATAGGGCTCAAGTATAGCTGATAAAAGAAACTATATCGGTGATATGAATCACCTTTTTACTATATTTCAATATATATATCAGTTTCCTGAATTTTAACAGTATATGACGTAACAGGTTGGGTAGCGGGAAGGGAGAGTACATGACCATTAGTAATATCAAACTGTGCGCCATGACAACCACAGATTACAACATTCCCATCAAGGAATCCCTCTCCACCCAGAGAACATTCTTCATGAGAACAAGTATCACTAATAGCAAAAAATTCACCATCAACATTTGCCACAGCAATATTTATACCCCGAAGCTGGATAGTTTTCATACTTCCCGAAGGAATTTCCTTTATTGAAGCTGCCCTGATAAATTCTGCCATACAGTTTTCCTTACTTTATCTGCTTTTTTACTGTCAGAAATTTTATGAAGGACGTTTTCTAAAAATCCTTCAACGATAAGTTGCTTACCAGATGATAAAGATATTCCTCTCGTCTCGAGGTAAAATAATTGTTCCTTATCAACCGCTCCAATTGTTGCGCCATGGGTACATCGGACATCGTCGGCTAGAATTTCTAACGAAGGCTTGCTTTGAGCATGAGCCTCATCAGATAAGAGTAAATTTTCATTTCTTTGATACGCATCAGTTTTTTGACCAGATTTTTCGACTCTTATTGCCCCGTCATAAGAAAATTGGGATTTCCCTAGTAATACACTTTTAACCAACAAATTACTGGTTGTACCCAATGCTTCATGGTGTTGAAGGGTATGTAACATGACTTTGGTGCTGCCAATATTCAAAAAAATCCCATAAATATTTGCTTGTGAATTGTTGCCAACCAAACGAACATGAGATTTGCCTTCCAAAGATTGCTTTCCTTCAGAATATACAATGACAGTCAATTCAGCATCACGATCTATTTGATACTCACACTCTGCAATTTCATCGAGATTTTGAAGGAGTATTACTGATGTATTTTTTTTAATGGAAATTTCCTTCATAGTTATCCAATACTGCCTTCCATTTGCAACTGAATTAACCTATTCATCTCAACGGCGTATTCTAATGGAAGCTCTTTTACGATGGGTTCTATAAATCCATTCACAACCATTGATTCTGCCATATTTTCCGGAATTCCCCTACTTTGTAGGTAGAATAGCTGTTCATCACCAATCTTAGAAACAGTAGCTTCGTGCTCTATTGAGACCTTATCCTCATGAATCTGCATATCAGGGTAGGTATCAGATCGAGATTGTTCATCAAGAAGCAAGGCATCACAAACTACTTTGCTTCTGCAATTAGTAGCTCCGTGATCTACTCGCACAAGACCTCTATATGATGTTCTACCACCACCTTTACTAATTGATTTGGAAATTATTTGTGAACTTGTTTCTGGAGCAGCATGAATGGCTTTTCCACCAGCATCTTGATGTTGTCCGTTCCCCGCATAGGCAATAGATAAGACTTCTCCTCTAGCTTTTCGTCCTATAAGATAGACACTTGGATATTTCATAGTAATTTTGCTTCCTAAATTACCATCTACCCATTCCATCGTTCCTTCCTCCTCAACTAAAGCTCGCTTGGTAACCAGGTTGTATACATTGGTAC
The DNA here is from genome assembly GCA_044223895.1 of Candidatus Woesebacteria bacterium. Classification (GTDB taxonomy): domain Bacteria; phylum Patescibacteriota; class Microgenomatia; order UBA10105; family UBA927; genus CAKZSU01. The sequence continues at coordinate 2,185 of JBGALL010000056.1, read as the reverse complement.
TCCAATTCTGAATTGTTGTGTACCTGACTCTGGCTCCTCGTTTCACAATAATTTCTACCACAGCACTATGAAGTGAATCAGTTGTGTAAATTGGAGCAGTACATCCTTCGACATAATGAACAAAACTTCCTTCATCGGCAATGATCAAAGTGCGTTCAAATTGTCCCATATTTGCAGCGTTGATACGAAAATACGCCTGAAGTGGCAATTCAACGTGGACACCTTTAGGTACATATACAAAGGATCCACCTGACCATACAGCAGAATTTAACGCAGCAAATTTATTATCCATTGGAGGGATAATCGTACCAAAATATTGTTTCACCAAATCAGGATATTCTCGTAATCCTGAATCCATATCTAAAAAAACTACACCTTGTTTTTGTAAGGTTGACTGAATACTTTTGTAGACAACTTCAGATTCATACTGAGCAGATACACCAGCAAGAAATTTTTTTTCTGCTTCAGGTATTCCGATTCGATCATAGGTATCTTTAATTTCTGGAGGTAAATCCTCCCATGAAGAAGCTTTATTTTGAGTCGGTTTAATGTAGTAAAAAATATCATCAAAATTAATAGTACTTAAATCTGCACCCCATGGTGGCATTGGTTTTTTCGTAAAGATTTGATGACTACGCAAACGAAATTTTGTCATCCACTCAGGTTCGGATTTATGACCACTAATATCTGACACAACAGTCTCATCTAATCCTTTTTTAGACTTAAAAATATAATTTTCTGGTTGAGAAAATCCATATTTATACGTATCATCGATGGGATTTTGTTGCTTCATAACTCAGAATACAAAATGATCTTCAAGCAGTAGTATTATTTCGAGATATATTTCTTATAGCCTTCGTCTTCAATAATTTTTGCCAATGTTTGAGTACCACTTTCAACAATTTTTCCACCTACAAGCACATGAACAAAATCTGGTTTTAAGTATTGAAGTATTCTCTGGTAATGAGTAATGACAATCACACCAGTACCTTGCTGTTTAAGAAGTTGGATTCCTTGGGCTACAAGTTTTAATGCATCAACATCTAGACCAGTATCAATTTCATCAAAAATTGCAAATTTTGGAGACAACATCAGGGCTTGTAAAATTTCCAATTTTTTCTTTTCACCACCAGAAAATCCATCATGAATCCCTCGAGAAAAGAATTTTTCATCCATATGGAGAATTTCAGCATACTCTTTCATCTTTTTGGTAAATTCAGCTAAACTCATTCCTTTTGCCTGCCAACGTCGGTTAAATAAAGGGTTTGTAGAAGCCTGATTGGGAGGGGCATCTTCTTTATGCATTTCCTGATATGCAGTCCTTAACAAATTGGTAACCGTCACTCCAGGAATTGCCATTGGGGATTGAAAAGCCAGAAATATTCCCATTTTAGCCCGTTCCTCTGGGCTTTTATCAATCAAATTTTCATCATTAATTCTCATTTCAACCGCATTGTTTTCAATCTCATAAGCGGGATGACCCATTAACGCATAGGCTAAGGTAGACTTACCACCTCCATTTGGTCCCATGACAGCATGTATTTCCCCGGTACTGACTTTTAATGAGATTCCTTTTAAAATTTGTTTATTCTCTACAGATATTTTTAAATCATGAATGAATAAGGTGTTTGTCATAAATTTATTACAATTCTAGTGCAACATCGTCACCCTTTCCCATAAAGACCTCTTGTTCACCTTGCATCCTCAAGATGTAGTATTCCTTGTACATCAATGGTTGATTATCAATAGAAACAAACCGTTCAACATCAGCAATTTGCGTTTTATGTTTAGAAAGAGACTCAACCTTTTTTTCGGTATAGTCAGAAATATCTACACATGTAGTAATAGCTTTGTCAGGGGTTCCCATCCATGGTTTGCCAAATGACTCTTCGGGAATAATTTGTGCTTGTTTCAAAAATGTAGCCACACTTTGGGGCATACAGGCATAATATAGCTTCGGTTCTGGTTTGGTAGCTGGGGGAAGATTACTCACAAAAGCCCGCCGAGGATCACGTGTCCCTAATTTTTCTCCTCGTACCTGACGTTTGGCATATTTTTGAAATGCATAGGTTGTAGAGATACACAACCGCTTATGATCAGGATGGTTAGAAATTCCTGTAGGATCAAAAGTGATAATAATATCTGGCTCTTTGTGTACCAAGACTTTATGAATCTTATCTTCCAA
>JBGALL010000055.1:0-11789 GCA_044223895.1 Candidatus Woesebacteria bacterium | reverse complement strand
TCACTCCCGTAAAGTGCAACCCAAATATTATTTTCAGAATCACAAAATATTGCAGAGACGACATTATGATTGCTGAAATTATACTTAAAAACGATCTTCTGATCTTTAACTTTGATTATCGAAGAGGTCGTTCCTATCCAATAAGCACCTTCCTTATCAACGCAAATGGCATTGACCTGACCGGTAATGAGACCTGATAGCAACGGAACTATCTCCTTGGCGTGTGTACCTGAAAACAGCCCGTCAGTCGTACAAAAAATCAATTCATCTTTAGTTTCACAAACAGCAACGACTTTAGGGTGTTTCTTGTTTTTACTTAGGGTAGTTGTCTTTCCTGACAGATTATCAAAGACGGCAATCTCACTTTTGTTTTCTGCATTCACTACCCAATATGCACCATACTTTTGATGTGCAAGAAGCGGAGAAAAAATGTTCTGATGTTTAAATCCTACCTTCTTTACTTGACCCGCTTTTACCGAAACAATGCCACGATTCAGTGCAGTGACAATCTTTTCTCCGTTCTCCTTTTCAAAAATACTCAATATGCTGGTATGCAAAAGTGGGTCATCTATTTTTTTGAAAGTTGAACCGTCGAAACTACATAACCCCCTATCTGTACAGAACCATAGAAAGCCATTACTATCCTTGAAAATACGGTATACATTTGCATGTGGTAACCCGTCAACCGTATTATAATTTCTGGATCTCAATACCTGTGCATGGCTGGATACAGTGAATAGCATTAGTATAAGAATTTGAGGAAATCGAATCATTCAAATAAAATTAAGTTGATGATACTCGACTCTTTACTTTCTCTAACAAGTCAGCATACTTGTATCGGGAGACTTGTAGTTTGTCTCCATTAGCCATAATCGCCTTATGCCCAAATCTATTCTCTGATATAACCAATTTTTCCAGGTTGATCATGTAAGTCCTGTGTATTCGATAGAAAAAATCTGCCCGCAATGTTTTTTCGAAACTGTTAATAGGTCTAGAAGTAACGATCCTCTCACCATTTTCAACTACAATAGTTGAATATGTGTTGTTAGCTTTTATATAAAGAATATCCTTTAGTTTAATAAATCTGGTGGAATCTCTAAAATTTATAACCAATGAGTTGTTTAAGTAATCATTTGAATACCCATACCTACTCACTTCGCCTTCTTTTTTTTGATCAAGTTTTATATTTAGTCTGTCAAAGCATTCACGAAATTCAGTTCTTCTTATCGGCTTCAATATATAATCACATGCACCCTCTCGAATAGCTTTGATCGTGAACTGGCTGTATGCAGTAACAAAAATAACTTCAAACGTTCGGTCAATAAATCGTTCTAGGAATTCAAAGCCATTTCGGTCAGGCATCTGAATATCAAGGAATACAGCAGTTGGTGGATACTTATCACACACATCCCATGCTTCGACAACACTTGAAGCAACAAGTACACTCGCATTTGGCATAAATTCAGAGATGAGATTTTTAATATATTCTCTGCTTAAATCCTCATCATCAACGACTAAAAATCTCATAAAAGACAACTAAAAATACAATACTAAAAAAACCAACATCTATTGCAGACGACCACATAATTCACAAATATCCCTTTTAAAGCAAAACAAACTGTAGAAATTCACCACACATTCTCAAAATAAGTAGCACCATTCGCATATTTAGTAGAACATTGTGAACACCTTCAACTAAGTTTGTCAACCTAAAATGTCACATTACCGGGCTTAAATTTGTTATTTGTGTTTTTAAATATTGCATGTCATTTGCGTCACTGAAATACACTGAGCATTGTTACTTCAGAGGGTAGTCTTAGTCCAAAACTTAAATTTGTCGTGTTGCGATTGCATGTTGTTTGTACTGTAAAAAAGCATAAGAAATTCAAATAATGAATAGTGTAGGCATTATTAACATTAAGTACTATAGTGTAAGAAGCATAACATTTACATCCGCTTTTGCGGGATTCACTTTTGCAGCTGTATTAATTGCTTCCAATATTTTTCAGGAAAATGCTACCAATAAAAAAGGTCGTTTAATTCTAAGCTTATTATTCATCGCATCAATATATTTTATATTATTGGCATTATGTAATAGAATTATAACAGGATCCTTTACAAATTCATCAGTATTTCAAATCCCTCTGTTAATTACTGAATATCATTTTTATTGGCAAAATTTCATCACAAATTTGATCTTAGGTGGAATAACCGGAAACATAGCAAGCAGATACTTTTTTTCAAAAATGTTTCGCCATGAATACAGTTATACTGCACGGTCAGTAAAAGAGATTTTTACAATCCTATTTTTTATTTGCTTACTCTGCTTGCTACTATTAATCACGGTTAACTATGTAATTTCAATTATGTGTCACAAAGTCTAGTTGTATATACACTAACATTCTCAAAACAAGGAGTACAATTCGCTTATTTTATGCAGAACGACAAGTATTGTGCTTAACCTTTGACTTTGTTCGTTATAGTTTTAAACTTTATTATCGAGTTTTATGCCAAATTGGAAACACATAACTATCGCTGTCATTTCACTTTGCTCCTGCAATGGAGGTGAAAAGACGAAACCTGTAAATCAAAAAAGTAACAGCAATACCGGAGTAGTACATACTGCATCCCCGTTAAAAAAAAGTATTTTGGGGTTATATGTCCAGCATTACTTTAGCGGGAATTCACACGCATACAATATTGGTTATGAAAATGGACATTATACAGGTGAATACACAGAAATTCAGGAAGGAAACGAAAGCGTGACAAAACTGGAAGATTTGCTCGTAGATACAACTACAGGGACTGTTATTTTAAAGATGAATGGAGTAGTATCGAAAGCACAGATAACACCCGATGGACTGATATTGGAGAGTGATGATTTTCCTTTTGCAAAAATGGAGTGACAAATTAAAGGATCGATCGAACAGCATAATATGATTTTGTCTCACTTTTGATCTTTTTTTGATATCAGAAGTTCTATATGTTGGTACCAACAATTGAGATCGTGACCAATCTATTTATTTTTTATGAATCCATTTCGAACAGCTAAGGGCTTTATTCAATATTACGGTTTAATAATCGCTTTGGTCAACCTTTGTTTCTTGATTTATGCATTACGACCTGAAATTATTGGAGGCATAGTTGTGTGGATTATTTTGTTTCCATTAAACGTATTTACACTACTGTTCGGCGCTATTTACTCTTTGTGTAAATTCAAGCTCAGAGAAATTGAAAAACCTGCTTTTCACTACTTTATGCTAGTAATTTTGCCAATTATCGGGCAGATTCTTACTTCAGCATTTGTTGAGGAGTTTGGAAGAAAGGGGGGATGTTGAGTGTATGCCATAGAAATTGATTAAGGTATTGGTGTCTATTTTTGATATCCCAATGGTTGTATCATTATGGAAACGTCTGGTATAATATTAGTATGAATGATTAATCGAAATCTATGCTATACCCCCAAGCGCGAATTATTGGTTTGTTGGTCATCCTTATGTGTTGTGGATTTTCATGTATGGCGTCCGATTTTAGCGGAGGGATATTCACCGCTTTTTACCTAGCGATGCTGGTTCCTCCGTTAGTGGCACACATCGTAGTGTCCACACGTGCAATAGCAAATTTTCCTAAAAACAATTTGGGTTTTATTGTAGGGTGTATAATTGTTTGCGGCATATTCACCTTCGCCATAACCAAAACCGGCACATTCTGGCCTGCATACTCTTTTGGGCTGATGGATAGCGAAATTAACTTTAGTTGGTACAACGGGTTCAATCTTATCATATTTATATCGTTACCCATATTGTACAGATACATCTACCGGCTATTCTCAACCAATTATGTTACCCGTTATCGATGCGGAATGTACATTGCCATAATTTCTTTAGCTCTGATTCCTGTGGAATATGCCACGTCATCTTTAATCCCTTTCCCTGATAGTGTACAGCAGCTTTATACTCTTTTAAAAACAAAACCGCTTGAGGCCTATTTATCTTTAGGCAGCCTTTTTATTGTTCAGGCAATGTTAATGCCGCTATTTGCTATGATCATTTTTGCGGAATTCTCGCCTGGTAGGAAATTTGCAATATGTGGCATTGCACTTGCGCTTTGCACTTTGTCATTGGCATACATGATATCTAAAATCGGCTTCTATTATTACTATTCTATTGCTGTTGTTCAAGATAAGTTGGATCTAGTACTCGATATACAACAGGTGTTCCTGGTATTATTCCTAGGGAGTATGTTTGATATTAATAGTTTTGTGGAGGGTTCAATGATAGCGATATTGTCGCCATTGGTCTACTCCGGCAGCAACAAGAAGTGGGTTACATACATTTGGATGCTAATAGGCATACTAAAACTGTTTCCGTTATCAGGCAGTGTCGTTACACTGATCGCATTCTTGATTGGGCTGTTTGGAAATATTGTCATATTGGTATGGTTACTTGTATATTTCCGGAACAAATTGAAATCTGTTTCACTGTAAAACGGCTCTACGCACTGCTTGTTACTTCGGTTGCCAGCCAGATTTGTATTACCTTGTATAAGTGCTTCTAAATAATCGAGTTGTACTGAGAAATCAAAAGTAGGAATAAGGGTGTCGAACCTTGAGGAATGTATAGATGCAGCGTTTAGACTTGCGCTGAAACTCGCTCTGGCATGGGATTACGCCGACTATTCAGACAGGCACTTGCTGCAATTTTTGGTTTTTCCTGAGGGAATATACTACGATCGAAAAACAGACGGGTGTCGAACCGAAAAAGTAAATATGGCGTTCGGCTATATTGCCCTCGCGGCAACGGTTTTAGAGGAAAATAATAAGGGGAACTGTGGTGATAAACCGCAGTTCCCCTCTCTGGTAGTCCCGCCAGGGAAAATGTCGAACTTTTACTTAGCAAAATTAGTTAGGATTGCTGAGTTTTATAAAAGAAATCGAGACCTATTCACAAACAATTAATAGGTATCGCGGGATTTGCCTGTCAATGCAGTCACCTTATTATTTTGCACTAAATTGAAATAATCCATAGGCATCAAATTCATCGTAATAAGAAGCCTCTCCCCATTTACGTTTTTTCTTGTTCCGATAATTATCGGCAAATGCCTTATTTTCGACTAACACTAATATCCGCTCATTGGTTATGTTAATGACCACATGCCCGGCTTGGTTGTTCGTGATACGAGTTTTTCTATAGCTTGAATATGCGAGATGTTCATTGCTCGCATTTCCAAACAGAGTTAACTTTGGTTTTAAAATATCTAAGAAAGCATAACTTCTGTTAGAGTCTCTTCCATGATGCGGTGCAAAGAGAACGTCGATATTGGTCACATCTTCTTTGTGCTGCTTTAGAATGTTTTCCCAGCTATTATCGTGGCTATCTCCTGCAAAAATAATCTTCCAAGTTCCGCCCCCTTCCTTTGGATGAGTAAAAAGCAAAACATATGATAGATCGTGAATGTCGCCGCCTTCTTCATTCGCTTGTTTTACTAACTCAGGGGTAGGACTAAGAATTTCGATGTTATCCTCTTTATAGTAGGAGTTTGTATTACCGGAATAGTAGGTGAGTCTCTTAGTATTCTCGTATTTTCCATCACGTAAATCAGTGTAAAACTTCCAGTCATCGGGATTGTATTGAGTCGAAAAGTTCTTTAAGTCAAGTGCTTTATTATTATCGGTATCCCATGTGTTAACCACAGTAAACTCTGTAAATAGGTCTTTTATTCCGTCGAGGTGATCCATATCGGGATGCGTAATGATGAAACGGAAAATATTCTGGACCTTCAACTTCCGCAGATAATCTATTGGGTTATCCGGTAGTTCTTTCATGCGATAATTAATTTTACCGTCAGGCACATAGTTGTTATTCTTCACTACAGTATTTTTTATTTTCTTAACCTTTTTTTCTTCTTCGGTATCTTCCCCATTGTAAGCATTGCTTACATCTATAACAGATACTCTTCCACTATCATGTTGAATGATGCTACAATCTCCTTCTAAAACATTTAAAAAATGAACGGTTGCCATAAATTGATTATTGTTAATACCTAAAAATATTGAGTAATCGAGAGATCGCAGTTCCCACAGTTACAAGGAGGTTGCAGTGCAATTGCACTCAACTGATTTATGGCGACGTTGCCGGCTATCGTATCTCTCCGATTGTTCCATCCATTTGTTGTGTGCGCGTTTTCAGCATTTAGTCTAGGATGTTTGTAACTATTATTTAGTCCATAAGAGTAGCAAATTCCATGCACGCCATTTGCGGTACAAACTGGAGCATTATTTATCGGAAATTCGGCACCGTGATGCGTGGCAATGAGGCCGTCATAGCACGATTTAATGTATGGAATGCTTCCATATGATGCATCTGCTGGTAATAAAAAGCTACTCATTGTGCCATTTGAATTTGTTAGCGACAAATCAAGCACTAAACCGCTATGGTTTTTCCCCGTCCCTGAACACTTAATGATTTTTCCGAAACGAAAGTTTAAGGTAACAAGAGAAAGCGGCCACTTAAATAACGGCCTTGCCGAGTTTAGTGTATGCGCAAGTTTCGTGTATCCAGGACCTATTTGTTGATTTGGAACCAACCAGTCTGATTGGAGAAACATTGACTTGGTACCATTGCTAATAATATCTCTTCTTGCTGTTTCAAGATGGTCCATGTCCCAATGGGACAAAATGATAGGCTGGTTGTTTGTAAAACACATTCTCAACGGGTTAATATACGTGGCATGATTGACATAACATCCTCCTCCAACGTCGAAATAAAAAACGGGCATGCCAGAGTCATCACAAATAGCAGATAGATTCCCTTGTCCAACATAGTAAACTCCAACGAAATAGTTGCCTGAACGGGAAGGAATGCTTTTAAATACATTATTCATCTGCGTTTCATCCGCTTCCTCGATTTCGTTCAATGAAAACTTGCTGCTTAACAAGTTAACTAATGAGCTTGGAGTCAAAATTTCACTACGGTAAACGTATCGCCTTCTCCCGTCTCCGTTGATAGTATCATACGAGAATTGGTCTACAGGTAAAGCCGTAGGGGTATCTTGCACTTCGATTTGCATCCATATTCTTTCAATTTCGTCTATAGAGTCGTAATTAAAAAGCCTAGAGCGATCGTGAATTTCAAAAAAGAACGGCGACAGACTTTGATATACCTCAGTCATGAGGGTATTTTGATTAAGGTTTTCGTCTACCCAATTTGACATTATCCCATCCAATCTAAACTGTGTTCCTTGATCAATATCAGGCTCGATTGAATCTACCAATACATAAAATCGTTCTGTATTATCTGATCTGTTACCGTAAACCTTTTCCATAACTTTAAACTGATTTTGTTAAGCTTAATAAGCGCGGCGGCAATAAACCAATCTATGTCAACCCATTAAGGAGTACGGGCAGTCGAATTAACCACGTCCGCTTGCTTCGAGTATTTTTCTTTTATTAACCAGAATGGATCATTATTAAAAAATTCCCAATGCTTCAGAAGTTCGGATTCGCAGGTTATCAAATCTTGATGGGCTTGAGTCGTATTTGTTGTATCAATCTTTATTTTTCCGATGTACTCTAATAAGTTCCAACACATCGTAAACTGTCCACAAGCAATTAACTTATCAAGCATTTTGTTGTCCAACTCTTCTTTTGTAAACCATAAAGTCGTCCCCATGCCAGCGGCGTCTTTTGCTACTTGTTGAATGGCTACGGAAGGTTGTAATTTTTTTTGGATTTCACCAGATTTGATTTTATCTAATAGCTTTTTTTCCCCAATTCTTAATTCATAAATAGCATTCATTATGCGTCTGTTTTTCCAATACACATCTTCGTAAATTCGTTTATAGTTCAATCTTCGGACATGTTTTAAAAAAACGTCCATAGTTAACTTTAGCACAGAATTTTTTCGGTTGACAATGAGATTTTCATACACGTACAATTTCAATCGTAGTAATTTGCTCATCGGTTGCACAAATTCTTTTGGTACTTGAAACGTGCTAGGTAGGTCCTTAATTATCCTTCCGATGATAAACATAGCAACACTCAAAGTAGTAAAAGCGGAAAAGAGGCCAGTAAAAAATAGCTGGCCTTGAATATAGCTATGCCGTAACATTACAAGAAAACATACCAATAGGACAGAATTAATGACTATGATATCGGCGGGTGTTGACAGCTTCCACCATTTTTTCTTTTGAACGCTGGCAACATATTCCTGCATGTATGGACTTGCAACGTCTGAAAGAATTATTAAATCAATTAAATTGTCCGGCGATAGGCAATTTGTTTTCGCATTCCGATTTCGTTTCATACGCTCGTTAGCCAATAGAAGTGATTCAACACCCTGATTATCGACGATACCTCCGTCCATCAGTCCGACCGGTAGACCAGATTGCTTTTGAAGCATGTCGGCGGCATTTTTTTTATCAGAAAAAACGAAATCTGTAGGAAAATTTATTGGCTCAAACGCGGCAGGGAAGCATGAAGAAGCAGCTAAAATATCTGCCATTCTAATTTTGGAAGCAAATTTCTCGTCAACTCTGAAATAACTGTTTCCAATAATTCCTTTGTCTGGCTCCCCCGGCTCGGGATTGACTATTTTTTCGGATACCTGAAATCTAAACTGCAAGGCGTGTGCGAACTCCGTAGCGTTAAATGACATGTGCCGTAGGTGAATTGGACGATCATTTGAAAGGAGTTTACCGAATTTCTCGTAATTAAATAAGTGTTTGTCATAAATATCAGCGAACGCATTGATGAGGCTTTTTACCCTTTTGTTATCCCACCCTTGTGGTTCGGAAAGCCGCTCTAAACAGAGTTTAATAAGGTCATCTTTTGACAAAAAAGTATCTAAGGAATAGTATATTTCGGCAAGGCTTTCGGCATTCTTAATACCAATAGCATAGCGTGCCCCTGTTATTGTTCCACCGGAAACGGTCGATAGCGCAACAACATTTTGCAACAATGGCCGCCCATTTAGCGGGACCTCATTTAAATAAGTTAACACTCCAAGATTGAAACCAGCGGCTCTAAAGCCACCGCCTGAAAAGCCAATCGCTATTTTTACATCGGACAAAATGCAGAAGTTTTATTGAACGATATTACATGAATGCTTTATTGATATTGATAATACCTGCTTCAATTAGCATTATCGCAAATTTTCTTCCGTCAACAAGCTGAATCTTATCCTCTTTTGCCATGTTTGAACACTCGTCACTATACCTTTCTGAAGTCGAAATCACCCAACCAATGCGTGTGTACCCGTCGTCCATGGCTTCACTGCTTTTTTCTTTATTGTTCTTGTAAGCTATAATTTGGTCTATCGCCCAAGTACTCGTTTCGCCATCATGAAACTTAGCCTGCACGTATATCACTGTTTTAATAGGCTCAAATATGGCAATCACATCCGCATCTCCCTCTTTTCCATTTTCATTTTTACTGGGAATATAGACCTCTGTTGCTCCGATTCGTTCAAAATACCATTTAATGATCGTTTCAAACTTATCTGGAGATAATTCTGTTTTCAAAGTTTTTAAGACCTGGGGAATGATTGCTTCAACAATTTGCGAATGTAGATTAATAGGCCTTTTCAGCTCGTAAGCTAAGATGGCATTCTGGACACTATGTTGCAAATCTGTAATAAGTGCATTTGTGCTACGAATTTTCATTCTTGCGGTTAGTGCAGAGTCTGCATAATCATATCGAGATATTCCTGTAGCTATGGGTCTAACCTCCCAAAAGAAACCCAAGTCAATTACAGTTGCTTCGCGATACAGTAGTCCATCTTTAACTTTTACTTCTCGCTTTTGCCAATCTCGAAATTCTTTTAGCGGTATTTTTCCAATAGGAGCAGGCTTTTCAGCGACAATTTTGTATACCGAAAATGTCCCCCAACTAGGAATAACAACAAGGTCGTCTTTTTTCATTTCGATAAATCTCCATAAGTTATGTCTCGTTCTTGGACGACTCCCCCACATTTCATCAAACGAGATTTCCAATTGGTTCCATCTTGTTTCCCATTTAGTCCCCGCCTGAATTTTATCAAGTATTGATTGATCAGCAAAATCTGAAAAGCCTATTGTAAGAAAGTTATTGTCCAATAATGGATAAGATACTTCTGCGTGATACGATATCCTATGTAACCAATAATTTTTCATTTCAACTTTTTAGTTTCTTTTGTAAACATCAAGGACCTGAATAAAATAGGGTCTCTAAACAATATTTTTAAGCCAGCACATTATATTCAATATACAATCGATCCTTATGAACTTTGAATGACTCTTCAAATAAATCACGTTCCTTTTTACTCATTTTTTTTCTTGCATCTTTGATCTTATCTGATAGTGGTTCTTTCTCATCAAAATCAAAAAACAAGTTATTTTCGTTCATTATCATTACACGCCCCTTAGTACGTTTGAGCAATTCCTGCAGCATCGCTCTATTGGGCATAGTATTTTTCCAGTTCTTAGCAATCACTTCGTAATCTAAGGTCGCCATTGCTGCAAGGTCTTTATGATTCATCATCTCTAGCCCCAGCCGCTGAGCTGTACCATTATGACTCATGTGATGGGCAATCTTATAAAACACTGTACGATCTAATAAATCTTTTGTAAAGTGATTTCCCTTGGTAACGGGCGCAATACCTTTCCATTCGATTTCATGCCAACTCGCCCAACTTCCATACTCGGCATCCCCTGGAAATAGCATTACTCTTTTACTTTCATCAAACTCAATTGCCAATGCCAAACTTAAATTATTCGTCATGCTATTAATCCTTAACGCAAGACTGCCGGCACTAAACAACCAGTCGTCATCAATTTTTCTCCATGATTCATCGGCAGCCTCGTAAGCATCCTTCGTTGAGGCGGTGACGGCTTCGTATTGTTCATCGAACGGTAAAATGGAATCCACATTATCGGCTGAACTCAGAACCGAGGCAGCAAAAGCGTCCATACCTTTTAGTTCCTTATTATGGGAGTAGCTTTCTCCTTTCCCGCCAGCTTCTGTTTTTATGTCAGTCCATTCCTTTGGCGGACCTAATACATAAAACTTTACGCCTGCCAACGCGGGTACATCTTCAATGATGTCACCAGGAAAGTAGTATTCAATATTATCGTTAGCAATTTCTTTTTTTACGATCCTCATACCTTCCAGAAGACCAACATAGCTTCCATTCACAGCTTGCACTTGTAAATCAGCCAAATTTTTTAGTGTATCTGCAAATCCTTGCTTAGCTGCTAAAATGTTATTGCCTTTTCCTGCATTTAATATTTCCTGTTTTTTGCTTGGATCAGTTAGTGATTTTTCAATTTTTTCGGCGGCAATGGCAAGCGCTTTCTTTTTTTGACCATATTCGGTTTTCCACTTCTTTATCTTACTTAAGTCGTCATTTTCGGTCCATGCCATCCAAATCTTTTTCACTTCAAAATCCTTTGTGAAAATCTCCTTGCAAGTTTCGAATACTGAAACGTGATCCACATGCTCATGAGTGACTACTAATAGATCTACGGATCCTTGCACATAGTCTTTCAAATTCTCCATGAAAGGTTTAAGACGTTCACTGGTCCCCTGCCAAACACCACAATCAATCATCATTTTGAATTTTTCGATGTCGCCTGCGAAAAATTTTACAATGAAACAATCCCCAGTACCCATACAGTACATTCGTACCGTAGCATGTGTTATCTCGTCATTTTTCTTATTGCTCATATAGTATCAATGGTGTAAAAATGCAAAGGGTTCATTAAAATTATTTTGCAGCCCATTACCAAAATAGAGATTATGCTCGTTTAAGTAC
>JBGALL010000054.1:0-11955 GCA_044223895.1 Candidatus Woesebacteria bacterium | reverse complement strand
TTAAGACCATAGCCACTATTGGTGTCGAAAGCATAAATGCCGAAAGTTCTGGAAAGAATGGTTTATCTTTGTGATGACCATACCAGGTATCAAGAATTGGTTGAGTGAGACGAACCATCTTTAAGGCTGCGACATTCAACCCAGCTTTTTCAAACTTGGTAAGAATTTCTCCAATAACATGTTTTTCCATTCCATCAGGTTTTATAAGTACAACAGTTTTTTCCATCATATGATTCTCCTTTCAACACTCAGTAAGAAATATATTGTACCATGAAGTAAACATTTGCTCTAGATTAGACACTGGCATTCGTGGGATAGAAGTTATACATATTTTTCATTTTGATAACTTCCTTAGCAATTGCTATCTCCCCTGCAGAACGTACTTCTTGGGTATGAGCCAGTGGCATTGATGGCATGTCATAGGTTGCAACCTTTTTCCAAAGGAGTGTTGACTGATTTTCTCTCATGAGATTTCTTGCAGATGAGGGAACCACAATATTTTTTTCAGGAATTAATAGTCCTAAGCGAACAAGACCATTGTGAGCTAATAGCTGGACATATGAATTATCATCTTTCTTTGAAACTGAGGTCACCAAAGAAATAGCCATAGTTTGGGAATCTTGTTCCATAATCCCTATTTGAGAAGGACGTCCCATTGCATCCAATATGGATACATTAGTTGTTGCATTGGGGCCGTACCAAGCATCAGTTGTTGGTTCGAGTTGTACTACTTTTAGCCAATCTTTTTCAAAAGGAGTTGAGATAGTGACAACATGTTTTGGCGTCGTCTCAATTTTCAGTTGAGAATCACCAAAAGGGACGGTTTCAACAGTATTTTTATCTTTACCAATTGTATGAATGTATAAACCAATTTCGCTGGAATCAATTGCCATAGATCCATTATACCACTCTGGATTTCATAGCTTCTAACCATTTGTTTCCAATTGCCTCTACTGGCGTGTTGTCTAATTCTTCAGCTACTTGGTGAGCTGCTGGGCCGATCAACGGACTAGAACCCATAGATTCCAATTCATGCAGATCTCTTCTGGCCTCAGACATACTCAGTCCTGCCTCCAAGAGTTTTTCTAAACGTCTCACATAATCTTCCCCATCCATACGAAGATTAAAGGGAATTTCCTTCATAGATTAAATAGTGAGCAAGCGAGCTAACGTTTCATCCTTCGGTTTATTCCATACGACTGCTAAATTCAACGTTTGAGCAGTGATATATTTACGAACCAAGGAATTAATGTCATCTTTGGTGACTACTTCAATTCTTTGCAGATAGTCATCAAGGGTAATAATTGGCTCATTGAATACTTCTTGTCTTCCATAATATTCATTCTGGAACTCTGGATCTTCTGCACGGAAAGCCACCATAGTTTTTAAACGCTTTTTGGCAATAGCCACTTCTTCATCGGTTACTCCGTCTTGAACAACCTTGGTTAGTTCATGGAGTGTTTCTCTGACTGCTTCTTCGACTTTATCAGTAGCTACACCTGCATAAATTGACCAATTACCAACATCATCCCAATTACTGGAGGAGGAACGAATGTGGTAACACAATCCCCGCTTCTCACGAATCTCTCGGAATAATCGAGAGGTAAACGATACCCCCATCAGTAAATTAAACACCGACCAAGCATAGCGTTCGTTACTACTACGAGCGAAGGTTCGCACTCCCATCTCAAAATGGGCTTGTTGGGCATCTGGACGGGTCACAACTTCGTACTGTGGTTGAGTTTGGGTATTTGTCACCTTCTCTATCTGTCCCGCTTTCTTGCTATCTTCCTCTGACACTTTCTTACTTTGACCAAACCACTCTTCGACATTACTTTTAATTTTCGCTTCCTGAGCTTTTATATCTCCTGCCAGGACGACTACCATTTTTTCTGGTGTATATAATCCGTCATGATAGTCACGAAGTTCTTTGGCAGCGACAGATTTCAAAGAACCAACTTCACCTATGATTCGCATGCCTAGTTTGGTCCCTTTGTACATCATCGTGTGGAAGAGTTCTTCCACTTTTGCGGCGGGTTCATCATCATAGCGTTTCATTTCTTCGAGGATGACATCGCGTTCTTTATCGACATATTTTTGTTCAAGACGTGGTTTAATTGCCAGTTCTTTGTTAATCTCTAATCCTAATTCCCAATCACTGGAGAGAACTTTGTTGTGGTAGTTGGTGATATCAATATCGGTATAGGCATTTTGTAATCCACCCTGGCGTTCGATAACGTTGACATCATCAGTAGTAGGATATTTTTCTGTTCCTTTAAAGACCATTTTTCTGTTCCTTTAAAGACCATGTGTTCGAGGAAATGAGAAATGCCATTGATATTGGCTGTTTCGTATCTACTTCCTACTCCGACCATCACACTGGTTGCCACACTATTTATGCCACTCATGGGGATAAGCAACAGACGTACGCCATTTGGTAAAAGTATTCGTTCATATGGTTTATTCATAGAGTTCTATCTTACAACGTAGAGAACTGAACCACTAGTCCCTTACTTTTTCTGTCTTTTTCAGTGTCATCCTGAGAGAAATGAAAGATCTCACTATAGGAGATTCTTCACTATGTTCAGAATGACAAATAAGTGACACTAGCTTTTTAAAAACGGCACTCAGGATGACGGATTTAAGGAAGATCCATAACCTCCTTTGTCATCCTGAGCGCTTTTTGTAGTAGCGAAGGATCCCAATCTAAATCCTATAGGAAATCACTGGTTGACACAGAAATTGATGAGGCGTATAAACGTACTTTGCAACTGATAAAAACTTGTCAGGTATGCATCGCACTTTATCAAAAGAAACAAAATAATCTCTTGCCGAAATTTTCCGGGCTAGATAGCTTAATTCGTTAAACTATGTATCCCGGAAAATAAATGGAAAGGAGACGCTACACCAAATTGCCAGTGGTCAGTTCTATAAGTTATGTGTGGAGGTTTGTAAAGCATGGAAGTGAAATAGGGCCGTATATCGGGCTGGTTTTACCAGTACAGGTTGTATCAGACATCAAACATGTTTATCGCCACCTATTAAGAAAGAGGACAAGATGCTCCACTTCAACGAAAGTTGTCATACCATGACCGAACCCACCCCCCAGCATAACTCGAACAGCCGCCGCCATCAGCCGGACATCACGCGCGTCTGCACGATCAAGCGGAACCCGAACTCTGCCACGCCGGTAACCAAGGTGAACGTCGAATAGCCATCTTCTGGGCGCAAGGGAGGAACGAGGACAATTGTTCCTCCCCCAATGCGAAAGTTTTGTTTCTGTAGTTCTTATTGTCTTGTTATTAAATATTTAATTATTTTTTCTTAACCGAAACTATAATTTACCTACCGAATATTTAAACTACAACCAATACCAACGACACCAACCATTACAACTTTTACTAACTACCTAATTTTCTTTGCAGAAAATAATTTTTCTTCAGAGATAGTTAGGTAGTACATCAATAGTAATTGTTGTACAAATTTATCCGCCAACGTTCTACTTGCAGAACCTAGGCGGTTTTTTTGTGGCAGTTGCCAATTCGATTCCGAGAGAATTGGCTTACTGCCACATATGGTTGGAGCGAAGCGACATACCATTTGTGGCTCCCGTGATACAATACCCTCATGATTGATGGCACTATCAGCGAAGGCATAGCCCGACACGAATGGGCTGCTCAAGACGTACTGCAATACCCTACTGTTGGTATCGATTTAAATATTCACTTACCAGAACAGGAAACCCAACGGGTTCGTCAACGAACCAAAGACGCCATACTGTCGAATATCCCTATTGGTATATACGCAGATTCTTCCCAAGGTGATCTTATGGTCAGAGCCTCTGCTTACAATGAGATATTGAATATTTTTTGTCAGCAAGAAGACCTTCCTGAAAATTCCTTTTCCCTCGTTCATATTCCACCGGACGAAGAAGAGCGATCTGATATCTTTCTTTTAGAACAAGCCGTCGATGAGATCCATCAAAACAATCCTAGTGATATTGCCGATCTGCGCTGGATATATGGATATACTGCCTATAAATTAGCAACCTCATTAGATATTCCTCGTACGGATGCAGAACTTTTCCATGTCCCCAAGCTATACAAAACCACCAAAGGATCATTATCCGAATATCAGGGAGATCAATGGTTAATCGATCAAGGAGAAGCCTGTCGCGCAGATATTCTGAGAGGACAACCAGATAGAAAGATCGCAGTAATTTTTCAATCAGGAAGTCTGATGGAAAAAAGATTTGTTGATAAACAGCTCCGTCAGATAGCTTCACAGCGCAAAAAAGAAGGAACAGATCCTCTGGTCATTGTCTTGAGTGATAAACACTTTCTCCGTCAACAGGTTGACCGTTGGAATAATCACCAATTAGATCCCAAACTCGAACAGAATTTTCCTTATGAATACCAACCGTTTCAACAAGAATTATTTCAGGATCTTTCACCATCAAATGATATTGACATGGTCAAGACTCCAGCAACTATTGAAGAACTTCTCCCCTATCTGTATGCCGCAGATACCATTGATGGTACAGATTCATATTGGGGAAATCTATCGGGCTCAGCTCAGGCAGTGCGACAAGGAAGAGATGTGCTTACCCCCGATTCGGTACGACTTTTGTACACCGTTGCTGATCCTAAGGCCTGGGGTATACCAGGAGTAGATCACCGAATGCCACAAAGAATGAGACAATACCTTGATCAGATGGACTATGCTCCTATGGTTCATGAAAGTTTCTACTATCCCCAACAAGATCGACTGGCCATCACTCGTTTTCAACGCAAATTTGTCGCCGATGAGAAACGAGGAATTCTTCCCGAAGACATGCAAGTATTTTTGAATCCTCACCCCTAAATCATATATATCTATATATAAACTAATATATCAATCTATAAAGCAATATTCTCTCTTGACGCTAGAGGCACGACACCTGATACTAAGGTATATGACCCCCGATGACTTACGTCAGGATGTAGAGTTAAAAGTTGTAGAACTGATAAAGCAAAAACTTTCTGATGGCACCATGACCGAAGAACGCAGCCAAAAAATTGCCCAACTGGTATTGGACACGCTCAAACCCGGAATGAGTTTTGATGAACTCTATAAGGCAATTTTTAAATTGGATGACATGTATACCGAACTCTCCCCCGTCGTCTTACCGATTATTCGTGATTATGACACCAATGTAACCAAAAAAATTCAAGCTGCGGTTCAACAATTAATTAAGCAAGGACAATATGCAGAAGCAGAAAAGTTAGCTCAAAAAGCTATCTCAGGAAACATTAAACTCGTCTGGCAAGCGAGTGCAAAACCATAAGCGCAGTCCTGAGTGAAATCGAAGGGCAAGCGAGTGCAAAACCATAAGCGCAGTCCTGAGTGAAATCGAAGGGCAAGCGAGTGCGAGTGCCCCTAAATAACGAGCACTCAAATTTGAAATTCATCCCCCAAAATGATACTATAGGACTATATGGAACGCCCTCCTATAGACGATCCACAGATACAAGACGCCATCAAACGATTAAACTCGCCGGGACACGGAGTTGTCTTGCCATCGGTCATTGAATCCTTGAGTCAAAATTATCTTACGCAAACCGAAAATCAGCCCCCCATTCCTGAGGATTTTGAACCTATTATTGCCGAGATCTCCAAGGTAATTGGAGAAGATGATACGGAAAAAACTATCTATTCAGTTCGTCACATGGCGCCAGAACACGCTCAATATTTGAGCGAGACTATGGCTAATCCACAGACAGTTATCGCCCAACGTGATGTAGATACTACAATAGCTCAACAGATAGTTGAAGGACGATTTGATAACGATGCAGATGTTCCGACCATACTCAAAAATATTCTTGATGAGCGAGCCAGAACGGCAACTACATTTCCTACCTTCAGGAAAGCCTTTGATCAACTAAAACAGAAATTAAATCCTCAATACTACTTGGATATGCAAAAACGCATAGCTTTTGCGAAAGATTTTAACCGTAAATTTAAACTGTTAAAAGAAGATTATGAACAAACCTATGGCACAGAGTTAAATACCTTTCAGGATCATGCAATTGGCGACATCATGGTCATTCTTGCACTCCGGAATCCAGAACAAGCTCGCTTTAATTTCTTTGAAGAGCGTTTGAAAAAAGATATGTATCTTCGCAATGCTGAAGGAGATTTTAGCGTCCATGGGAATGTTGGGAATAAATTTTTTCAAGAACTCTACGAACGATCCAAAACCACGGAACAACCCCTTACCAAAGCAGAACAAACAGCCTGGTTTTTGCAGGGCATGGCCCAAACCTGGCATTCAAGAGAAACCTTTGGTATTAGGAAAAAATCAGATGGTATCAATGTCGTCATCATGCACAAACAAGATGACCAAATTATTCCGGTGAAAATATCACTCGATACCCGAGGATTACCCAGCATAGATGCCCTGACAGAAACGCTTGGGTTTCTTGATTCTGGGAAAGTTTCTGACTCATTCGGAAGATTGTCAGAACGAGATTGTATGAACTTACGAATAGAAGCCTATCAGCCAACAGCACTTCGTAAAAAGAGCAAATTATTTCAAAAAATAGCCTCAAATGCTGATATTATTCTTCACACCAGTGAAGATACCGCTATGTCGACGGAAGAACGTTGGGAAAAACGCGAAGACCCTAAATCGTTGTTTTTTACCTTTAGTCATGCGGTAGTCACAGCCCAATTAAATTTCCTCCGGGCAGAAGATACAGGGCCACTCTTGACCAGTACGAGTATGAAATTTTTTCACCCAGATATTAATGGTATGCCCGCCCGCAAATTTGCCCGTCAAACGATGCTTAGAACCTATAATCAGCTCAAATCTGCGGAACCAAGTTCTCTCTTATCGTACAAATTACGAGTTGAACCTGTCTTGAGTTATTCAGACGTCCCAAATGCTGATCTATCCAATGAGAATATGGAAAAGTTAGCACAAATTCCTCAAGAAATTTATGGATTTGGCAAATTGACCACTGATCAGTTTTATTCACTGTTAGACGACATGGCTGAACTGAATAAACAAAAAATCCCGGCTACTATTGCTCGTCTTTTCCCGTTAGCCTTGATGCTCACCTCACGGCCGGATGATACAGCTATACACTTTATAGTTGATAGCTCAACCAAAGATAAACAACGTCTGGATGTGGCTATTGCTACCCTCCTACCACCCAACGAACGGAAAAAATTGTATACATTATTTGAAATTTATAAATCGTTACACGAAAAACAACACGCAGACTTTTTTGCTGATAAGACCGGTGAACTTTTTGATTTTTCTCAAGAGCTTCGTGAAAGTCTCCGAAGGTTTCGGCAGGATGTCACCTGGGCACGCTCAGGTGAGTCTATTGCAGCGACCTTGGCCAGTATCGCTGGTGGTCTCGAACCGTTTTTGGCGGGTACAGCCAATCTTATAAAAGAAGATATGTCTGATTTACTGAATGCACCTGGAGGAATGGCTTCGGTGATGGCTGATATAGGAATAGAGGGAGACATTACCCAACAAGAAGCTCGGTTTGATATGAAAGCAATTGGAATGTCAGAAATTCCCGTCACCGATGTTTGGGATGAGGCCTATGTTTCTACCGCCAGAGCTGCAGCCTACGAGCACTCGGGTAGACACGCTGGAGTTGTCGGGGTGACGGTAGCACACAAAGAAAATTTTGATGGATCGGTCGAACCAGAACTTGCCTTTACCTCCCGACTCACCTGGGGTCACCTCAAATCAGAGATTATCGAATATCTGAAAAAACAAAAGACGGCTGACAACAAACCACTCTATGATATGCAGACAAATGCAGCTCTATCGTTATTTCTGGATGCTTTAAACAACCGTGATCAGGATACTGCTACCCTGATACGAAAACTTTCCAAAACCTCCCCGCTTACCTTCAATAACGAAGCCAAAGATAGAGTTCCTATGGAAAATGTTCCAGGAATTCTTACCGAAGCTGCCAGTACAGTGGCTGATAAACGTACCCAAGATATCTATGCTGCTTACAAATTTATTATCGGCATGATCTCCTACCGAACTTGATTACTATAGGTTTTTCTGCTATACTTACCCGTCAATATGTTATCCCGTTCTGGCGTGATCTATATCTACAAAGAACCCTCGCTTAACGAGGCAACGGGTGTGATGCCAATTCAGCCTCAAAAGGCTGACCTTCCAAGCCAGCGTATAGAGATAGTACCAGCCGTAAAAAAAGTACCTGAATTACCTTCTGTACATCCTTTAAAACCCGTTTTACCTGTTCAACGTACATTGAATCGTTTTCCACCATTACCTCCGGTGAAGCGACCTTTTAGCCCTCGAAAACCAACATTTTTCGGGCCTCCTGCGGTGAAAACTATTCCACAACGACCCGCCTTCCCGTTTGATGGTCATGTCACCGTAGAAATAGAGACCAAAGAAAATGTGCCGGTTAAAGATGTTAAAGCAGAGCCAGTAGTTAGTGTGCAACCGAAACCTGAACCTCAGGAGATCATTCCAGTGGTTCCCAAAACGTTGCCTATTCGGGAAACACCAGTAGGTATTCAGCCAGAAATACAGCCACGAAATATTCAAACCGTGTCTGACGCCCAACCAAAGGCAACGTCGTTCTCTCTACCACGAGTCAACTTCAATGTCCGCAGAGTAATCGGCGCAATAATGCTTACCGTAGCAATAGGTGGTGTAACTCTGCCAATCCTTCCCCAGGCCCGTCTGGAAACCTCTTATGCTACCCAACAGCTTGAACGCAAGGTGGATATGATGGTTAAGCCTACTGTATCACTGCCACCGTCAGTACCACTTACCTTCACACCGTTAATTGGACCTGATGGTAAAGAAATTGTCCCTATAAACAAAGATTTTTCGATTATCGTTCCGAAGATCGGAATTAATGCCAATATCGTGGCTTCTGTCGATCCGTTGAATTCAAAAGAATATACTCCAGCCTTACAAAAAGGTGTTGCCCACGCGAAGACATCATACTTTCCTGATCAAGACGGAGCGGTGTATTTGTTTTCCCATTCAACCAATTACGAATGGTTTGTCAAAGATTTGAATGCTATCTTTTATAACCTGAAAAACTTAGATGATGGTGATTATATTGTCATTTTCTATAAGGGAAAGCGCTACACTTATGTCTACAAAAGTCGTGAGGTCGTTGCCCCCAAAGATACCTCTTATCTCTTACCTGTTACCGGAAAACGTCAGTTAATTCTCCAAACCTGTTGACCTCCTGGAAGCACTACCAATCGTTTGTTAATCTTCGCTGATTTAGTAGAAGAAAAAGGAATTGAAATTTAATGTAGGGTTTTAGACTCAATTTTTTGAGGCTAAAATCGTACATCGAAATCTACTGCCGGAAACTCTTTCATTTGAGATGGAGTTCTCTTGTACTGGATATTTGTACTTTGACAGTGCTGAAAAAGGAATTACTTAGTACAGCAGTAAGCAGAGATCGGTTCTCTCTTTGCTGCTGTACTAAGACGCAGGTACACAATCTATATATTCAAAGCGTCGGAGGAAATGACCGTGATAGATTTACGTGTTTCACCAATAGTTGATAAGAATGCAACTTCGGATCAACTGGATAACGCATTACGGGTACTGAATAACCAACTTGCCAAAGCCGAACGGAACTATCTTTTGGCCCTACGCGACCTTGCCAAACGAATCCGATCAGCAGATGAAGTCGATGATCGTAGCGCGATCAATGGGTTCAAAGTAGCTCTGTTGGGCAAAGTTGACAAAAAGTTCTTGCCATCACCTATCGTTAATCAAAGTGTGTTCGAAGGCATTCAACGTCGTCTGTTGATTCTGATCGAGATTGCCAGTCCCTGCCTACTGGACATCGCGGGCCGAGTTGAAACAGTGGAAGATCGCCGAGATGATGTCAAAGCAGTCAAAGCTGTGAACGCAGCATGGCGAGAACCACCAACGGTTTCGTTTGAGGTCAAGCAAATCAGCCCTGACGAAATCAATACTGTGTGGAAGAATCTGGTCGTTTATAATCGTATCTTCACAGAAGCAGGTTTGACTCTCGCCGGTATCGTTGCGACAAAAACACCAGAGGACAATAAGCTAGCCGTATCAAAGATAACCGAAATTTTGAGTCTGTATTCACAACATCTACAAACGGAGGAATGATCGTGATAAACCTAACGCCCCTTGCAGACAATGCGACCACGGAAGAGCAACAACGTCGAGTCAACGAATTGAATTACATTGCGATAGTAATGAAGGCTCGCTACGCAGATGTAATCGAATTGATGACCCAAGTCTTCAACTCTACGAACATCACCAAAGAAATCGTCCTTGAATTATTGGACAAACCACTGGTGGATTTGCCCGACGTGCTTCAGGAAGCAAAATTTGAATCTGTCTGGAAGTTTTACTGGGAATTACGTGCAAAATGCATCGACGTCTGCCTGTATTTGGGTTTGACTATCGCCCTTCCTAGGATCCAAGAGGAGACAATTGAACCATTGACTATTTGGATGATGAGTTCGCTCATTATAACTCCTGATTTCAAGGGAAACTTCCGGAATATTAATGTCCTTCTTGTAGAGCTGGTTGATTTAGCCGAGACCTTTCGTAAGGCCATCGAATATGTGTTGGATAATATCGCCAAAGCACCGTTTCTAGATGCATTTTCGACCATTCAAGGATTTTTTGGCGTAGATTAGCCACTTTACCCCCCCCTTTCTCAGCACTGCAAATTACTGTGTTACAGTAGAAGTCCTCAAAAAATTTCTCGTAACACAGTTTCCTGAGCTCACAAAAGAAATTTTGTGATTTGAGGAAACTAACTCATAGTATTGATATTTCGGCTTTTCCGGGGTATACTCCACTCAGGTGGTACATATGAATGAATTCGTTCATACATATAGCCCTGAGTCACAAGCTCAACCTTTAGCTGGTGAGATCCATATACCAGACGCTTCCGCTCCCCAACCTTTACCATCATTTTTTGAAAGCTCAGCTCCTCGAGAAATCTTATTCAAACTTGCCGAAATGGCTATTCATCATCTGATAGAAGAGAGTAAAAAACAAGTCGAGGAAGATCGAAAACGCAATGAGCGTAGACGTGCGGCATAATACCCTCTCAAAGTAATCCCATAGTACTTGACAGGCTGGTGTTATTGTGATATTATTTCGAGAATCAAAAGGAAAGGTATCTTATGATAACAAAAAAGAACATTCTTACTCTTTCTATAGCAACTTTCGCGGTTGCTGTAATGGGCGCAACCACTGTGAAAGCAGATGGAGATTGTGTCACCCAATATGGTGGTTCTCAATACGGAACTCCTTGTAACCCAAATGACTTAGTCATTAACAAAGAAGTCCAAAAAATCGGCGTTACGGATAGTAACGGTGGTCCAGTATACGTAGAAAATCTTTCTACCTCTGATGCTACAGCTTCAGCTGGAACCTATATGACCTTCCGATTAACGGTCAAAAATAATGCGAGTAAAGATTTCTCATCTGTTGAGGTTAAAGATATATTCCCTCCATATATGAGTTATCCAACGACTATGGGTGGAGTTTCAGGTGGAGATGTCAAAAGTGCTCTCTATGACCCTGCTACTCGTACCTTAACCATGAAATTGGAAAATGTAAAAGCTGGTGAATCTCGTCAAATTATCGTCACTGGTAAAGTTGATGACTCAGGTAGTTTCCCTGCCGGACAATCTACCTTCTGTGTAGTCAACACCGCTCAGGTACGAGGCGAAGGACGATTTGACGAAGATACCGCTCAAATTTGTATCAATAATGACAAAAAAGGCACGTCAGCCTTACCAAAAGCTGGATCAGAAGGATTATTGATTATGGCAGCCTCAGCACTCCTGGGACTCGCTGGATTCAAACTTGTACGTAAAACAGCCTAAAAAGTCACTACCGAAGAAACCTGGAAAAACCCCCTCCGCGTGAGGGGGTTT
>JBGALL010000053.1:0-12080 GCA_044223895.1 Candidatus Woesebacteria bacterium | reverse complement strand
ACCATCAACAATAAAGGGAGTACCCCCTATTTCGCTAATTGCATTATGGTCAGGATGTTGATGAGACACCGTCACGATATCTGCTTCTAGTTTCGGAAATTTTAATCCTATAGCTTTCGGACTGAACGGATCGGTAACCACAATCGCTTTTTTGCCGCGAAGTTTGAATGATGAATGTCCTAAATAAGTAATATCCATAGTTCCCCCTTTGTATCGTATTGCTTTTTATAACAAATTACCGTATTCTAGGCAACACAGACTTTTATGAATAAAGATGCGATACTTGCTTCGATAATTGGCTTCGGAATTGGTCTTTTAATCACAGGTGGAGTTATTATCGGACCACGTTTATTAACCCAACTGAAGAACAACAAAGGTGATGTGGCTTCCGCTACTACAGAAAAAAAGACCGAAGCAAGTCCTACTCCCGAATCTTCTAAATCAAATCAAGAACTAACTATCGATTCACCTACCAAAGAAACAATCCTTCATGATTCAACCACTGAAGTAAGTGGCAAAGCACCCAGTCAAGCTGTGATAGTAATAGGCACAACTGAAGATGAAACAGTAGTTGAAACGAAAGATACAACTTCATATAAAGCAACCGTCACTTTAAAGGAAGGTAAGAATGATATTTCGGTTGCAAGTATACTAAATGGAAAAGAAACGGTAGAACGAGTAACTGTCTATTATACATCAGAAAAATAACTATATGAAAAAAGTTTTATCAATTATTATATTTTTAGCCTTTCCGGCAATGATTTTTGCAGCTACCAAACCAGCAACTCCATCAGCCACCGGCGTGAGTAAAGAAGTTCAGAATAAAATAGATGATCTAAAGGAACGGTTAGCTACGAAAGTCGCAGAACTTCGAAAATCGACACCTCGGGCTATTTATGGAACTGTTACTCAGGTTTCTGTCTCTTCTATTACCGTTGATGCAGCCCAAAAAGCATACAAGATTGAATTAACCGATTCAATAAAAGTTGCCCAACTGTTAAAAGCCAAACGAACAGCCTTAACCACTGATGATATTTCCAAAAACGATGTTTTGACGGTATTTGGTGACTTTGACGACACGCTCGATATTCTCCAAGCCAAAAACATCTTTATAGAAGCCGCTAAGCTACCAGTCAGACTTCACGGAACTATTGGAGAAATCGATAAAAAAAATAATGCTTTTACACTCAAGGGTGTCGATGATGCCTCGTATAAAATCGACGTTGAATCAACCACTAAAAATAATGCTTGGGCAAATGGTAAAACCGATAAAGGTGGTTTCTCTAAATTAGAAACTGGTATGTTCGTCACAGTCGTGGGTATGGAGAATCCTAAAGAAGCAGATAGATATTCAGCTTTGCGAATTTTAACAGTAAAAGTTGATTCAGCAACAGCAACTAGCTCAGTGTCACCAACTCCTACTATGGAAGCGGCCTCACCGTCAGCAACACCAAAAACAAAGACAATATCAACTACTCCAACCAAAAAGGTAACTGCCACTCCAAAAGTTACCCCAACCACAAAAACAACGCCAAAATCTACACCATAATCAATAGGTTATACTAGATAAATGAATGATCTGACTCCTAAACTTCTTCACGATAATCAGGCTCTTTTTCTTACCAGTCCAATAAATATTCGTTATCTAACAGGTTTTAGTGGCTTGTCGCCTACAGAGAGAGAAGCATATTTGTTGGTAACTTCCCAAAAATGGCATTTGTTTACCTTCGATCTGTATCGTGAAGAAGCTGAATTAGTAACGAAAACCAACCCAGAAGTAGAAGTCCACATTATCACACCTGATCATAAAAGCTTCGTACTTGGAAATCATCACAAGAAATTATTGCCTTGAAAAGGGCTATTCGGATTACCGATGAATGTTTTTCATTTATACAAACCCAAATCAACTCAGATAGTACCGAAGCAGAGTTAGCCTGGTATATAGAACGCTATTTTCGTGAACACCACGCACAAATAGCCTTTAATCCTATCGTTGCCTTTAACACCCATAGCAGTATTCCTCATCATGTATCTCAATCTGATTGTAAACTCCAAGAACCAAGCATAATCCTGATGGATTTTGGAGGAAAAGTTGAAGGATATCATGGTGATATGACCAGAATGTTGTTTTGGAAAAAACCACACGATGAATGGATAAAAGCATATACAGCAGTTCTAACTGCACAACAAAAAGCTATTGAATATTTAGATTCAGCAAACCCTAACGGAGCAATGGCGGATACAATTGCTCGAGAATGTATCAACAAGGCCGGATTTCCCACCTATCCCCACTCTCTTGGTCACGGAGTAGGTTTAGAAATTCATGAAGATCCTCGACTAACAATGCATCGTGAGACAGTACTCGAAGAACAAATGGTATTTAGTGTTGAGCCAGGTACATATCTTCCTGGACAATTTGGAATTCGAATAGAAGATCTCGTCTTAAAAACCAAAACAGGTGTAGAAGTATTATCGAAATCTTCAAAAGAAATAATAGTTATAGAGAGGTAATAGAACAGATAGAGGTAATACTGGGGTTAGATGTGGTAGTAAGGATTAGAGGTAGGTAAATTTTTTGATAGTAATTTCTGATGATTTCATACGTTCTATAGATTGATTTTTGTATTCTATGTAGTGTGGGAGATCCATCAGTTGTTGAAAATCACACACCTGCTCTACAAACTCTTTTCCCTGAAGGTGATCTATTTCATGCTGAATTACTCGAGCTAATATACCATCACAAGAAATGCGGAATTTGTTACCGTGAATATCGAGCGCTTCGACAATAACTTGTTTGGAACGTTTTACCGGACCGAACATCTGACCATTTAATACACTTCCACATCCTTCAAAGATTACCACTTGCTCATCAGACACCGAAATAATTGTAGGATTTATATACACCCGTAATTCATCGGTTTGATCTTTGGGACGAGTTTTGGTTTCCCGAGGTTCAGTCAGAAAAATCTGAAGATTGTCTCCTATTTGTGGCGCTGCGATACCCACCAGCTCAGTGGCCCGCATGGTGTCAGTTAGGTCCTGGATTACCTGAAGCACTTCAGCACTTTTGTAATCACCTACCTGAACATTTGGACCTTTTAACCGTTTATCGCCAATTTGAATGACAGGTTTGACTGCCATATTATTCCCATGGACTCATGAGTTGGAAATAATTTCCCTCAGGATCAGCAAAGGTAGCAATCATCATGGGTGCATTGGGATCTGGCTGGTATGGCTCTTTGATCACCGTAGCCCCGGCAGCTTTTATCCGTTCAAATTCTTCTTTGACTTCTTTGGTTTCAAAATTAAAGATGACTCGCTCTGGATTGGTGGATTTCCCTTTTACTTTATCGTGCCCGCCAATACTGAAAAAACTTGAACCGACGGACCACCCTGACCAGGTATCGTCAGTCATATCAGGTTTTTTCCCCAGTACTTTTTCATAAAAGACGGCTAATTCTTTTGGTTTTTCTGAACCAAGCATGATTGAGTTGAGATTTAACATAATGGTGGTCTCCTTTTGGTGTATCTTACTAGCTTTTGAGATTTCTAGAAACAAGCAAATAATGTCCTATAGTATTGACCTGGGTGTTTGTATTTGATACAATTTGAATCTATTTTGAAAGCCATCATTACGGATGTCACCTTCAACAATAGAAAACTTAGCACATTTACACAACGTACTATCCATTACACAGGCCTAGCGAGGAGATGTTGTCTGCTGGCTAAACCTGTGTAACGGGTAAATTTTCAATTAACTCTAGGAGAAATGATAATGTTCCGGAACTTTGCAGTGATTGTCTGCTTGATACTATCGTTGACCGTTTGGGGAATTCGCCCCGCCGTTGCTCAGGATGCAGCAATTGTGGCCGCCGGTGTATGTGCTAACCAAAATGGACATACCCAGCTTTGCCTGCTGAATGACAAGTTTGAATTTCAATCTGTCCCGTGGAGTGGTGACATAAGTTTCGTGCAATATATCAACAAGGACACCATAGTTTTTGTGAAGGAAGATGTTCGATATACTCAGTCGTTCCCATCAGGTGTCGTCGCTAAAGCCAATCGGATTATTATTGCCAAGATAACTGATCTGGATTTTCCAGAAAAATGGACTACTATCGGCGAGAACACCACGTTCTGTCAGGGTACAGCAAAGTGTATGCTTGTTTTTGTAGCTGGTGGATCCATATGGTTCCAGAACTTCGAAGATCCATACTCACAAACTCAGACATCTCAGGGAGTAACGATCGCTCGTTTACTCTACAAAAATGTACAGACCCTACGGTATGACCTAACGCCACAGGAAATTTCAACATCAGATGGTAATGTTATACCATATTCGACTTTTGCAGTTCATGAATACAACCTAGCCGTCAAATTCAACCGAACACTGGTGTTATTCCAAAAAAATCCCTTTAGCAAGCAGGTGTACACCTCGATTTATACGTCAACAACGGTAAATCACTGGTTTGGTTATCAGCGGTTAGCCTGTCTATGGTGTGTAGATCCAACGTGGATTAACGGTACAACGGCTGTATTCATTGACGGTTATAACTTCGCCGCCTACACTGCTGGGGAAAATCCAGAATATCGTCAGTTCCCGTTCAAAATCCTCTGGATTACCAGTCCTGCAATTGTTGGTGTTGACGGGCAAGAGTAAGATTTGATTGATAGTTTGTACGTTGTAGGATCAGATGGAATGTCGAAAGACCACGAATATGGAATGTATCCTGTCGATTGAGACAGCTTTTACACACCACAATTCGAATATCATCTGATCCTATACTAAAGTCTCTTTGTGAAAAGACGCTTTAATATAGGATTAGTAGACAATGTATAACTTCATGTGTGCCCTCTATCGTCCAAATTTAGGTAATAATCTATAATCAGATATACCCATGAACAGCTTTACGACGAAAACAGGCAAAATTATCCGTTTGCGTTCACCACAACCTGATGATGTGAATGCCATGCATGTATTTATCAACACCCTTTCCCAAGAACGCACCTTTATCCGCTTCCAAGGCGAAAATATTTCTCTCGAAGAAGAACAACACTTTGTAGAAACGAAATTGCAAAAAATCCACAATAAAACAGGGATAATGATTCTGGCGTTTGATGGAAACATCCTTATAGGAAATGCTGGAATCGATATGTACGATAGAACCGAACGACATATAGGATTATTTGGAATATCTGTGGCCAAAGAATATCGAGGAGAAGGTATTGGAAGGACATTGATGAATACAGCAATAGAAGAAGCCAAAAAGACTATTACAGAATTGGAAATTCTTACCTTGAGTGTCTATGCCAATAACGGTAAGGCCTGTGCTCTCTATGAATCTTTTGGTTTCAAGCGCTATGGTATGCTACCCAATGGGGTAAAATTAGAACACGGATATGCAGATCATGTATATATGTATAAAAAAATCTAAACTCATGAGATAATCATCCTATGATCCAAGCACAAACACTTAAAGGCTTTAGAGATTTTCTTCCCGAAGAAGCCATAAAACGACAGGCGGTCATTCGTCAGATCAAAACCATATTTGAACAATTTGGGTTTGATTTATTAGAAACACCTGCCCTAGAATATGCATCTACTCTATTGGGAAAATACGGTGACGAAGCTGATAAATTACTCTACACCTTCGAAGACAATGGGAAGCGTTTGGTAGGACTTCGCTATGATCAAACAGTTCCCCTTTCTCGAGTCATAGCCCAATATCCTGATTTACCAATGCCATTTAAACGCTACCAGATACAACCAGTTTGGAGAGCTGAAAATACTCAGAAGGGTCGCTACCGAGAATTTCTTCAATGTGATATCGATACTATTGGCAGTGAATCACCGTTGGCTGATGCAGAAATAATTGCCTGTGTATTAACTGTGGCCAAACAACTAAAACTCCCCTCTCCAAGCATTGCCGTAAACGATCGAACTATTTTTGATACCCTTGGACTTTCCAAAAAAGAGATCATTATTATTGATAAATTAGACAAAATTGGAAAAGATGCGGTCATAGAACAACTCAATCAGATTGACCAGGATGGGTTGGTTGTTTTTGAAAAATTAGAAGGAAGTCAAAAAACAGAACGATTGATACAAATTTTTAACTTCCTCAAAGACTCAGGCTTCGAAGAAGGAAAAGATTACCGATTTGATCCCTTTTTAGCCCGTGGGTTAGATTATTACACCAGTTCAATATATGAATTAAAAGAACAATCTTATTCAGCAGGATCATTAGCTGGTGGTGGTAGGTACGATCGTCTGATAGGGATGTTTTCTGGACGCGAATTACCCGCTGTTGGGGTAGCTTTTGGATTCGACCGATTACTCGATGCTCTCACTGAATTAAATCTATTAGAAATTCATAAAACAGCTACTCAGGCGTTAGTGACTATCTTTTCGTCTGACGTCGTCAATGAAAGTACTCAAATAGCTCATGCATTACGTGCACGTAACATTTCTACAGAGTTATTTTTGGATATTCATGCTAAACTAGAAAAACAACTCAAATATGCCGATAAAAAAGGCATTCCTTATGTCATTATCCAGGGGCCTCAAGAGAAAGAAATGAACGTAGTTAATTTGAAGAATATGAAAACCCGTGAAGAGAAAAAAGGAATTAGTTTAGAAGAAGTTATTACATTATTAGGGTAATCTCAGGATTATCTGTCATCTGCCCATGACACAAAAACGTATCCACGCATATTTATTATTGTTATTTGTCTCTATATTATGGGGAATAGCTGGTCCAGTCATAAAAAATACCCTTAATTACTACACTCCTCTCACCTTCCTAACCTATCGATTCTTTGTAAGCTCATTGGTGGCGCTGGGATATTTTACACTCAATCCGCAAACACTCCCGAAAACTCCTAAACAGATGTCACACACGGTGCTTCATTGTTTTTTTACTATTGTTTTGGGACTCGGGCTTTTATTCTTCGGATTTCTGTATACGGATTCATTAACCGGAACATTGCTGGCAGCTACAGGACCAATATTCAGTATTGCTATGGGCGCACTCCTCCTAAAAGAACATATCAGTAAACATGAAATAATCGGTCTATCTCTAGCCTTTATTGGATCTCTGTTGACTGTTTTTACCGGAGAGGGTCAGACAACAGTGGGGATTTTTGGAGCAGCGATGATTGGCAATGGTCTCATCCTTGTCTCAAGAATCGCGGATGCTTATGGCGGTGTGTATACAAAACACGCACTAAAATTTGGATTAAACCCATCTGCACTGAGTCATATATCTTTTTTTGTGGGGTTTATTTTCTTCGCTGCTGTTTCTACCTATCTTCACAATGGCTTTATCCCTCTGATGCATGAAATTGCCAGTGCTCCGTTGGCTGCCCATATTGGGGTGTTGTATATGTCACTTCTTTCAGGAACATTAGGATATGCGCTGATGAACACAGCTCTCTCTTCGGTAGATCTCGGCGAAGCAAGTATCTTTAATTATTTAACAGTAGTATTTGGGGCACCACTTTCGATATTATGGTTGCATGATCCGGTGACTCCTCAATTTATTGTTGGAGCAGGTATGATTGCGATTGGGGTTATTATTGCCGAATGGAAACGAAGAACGAAAAAAAAGGTAAAGAAAAAATTAAAATTGTCAGTATGAAACATTTGTTTTTCACATTGCTAGGAATTTTTGCGTTTTTATTGGTTACCACCCCGAGTTTTGCGATCGTCGCGCCTCCTATATCTATCATCCTCCGAGCTACGAGCACTCCAACACCAACAATGTGTGGTGGTATTCGTGGTCTAAGTTGTCCGGTTGGATACCAATGTATTTACAGTAACGGGACAACCAGAGCACCATTTCCAGATGCGTCGGGGACCTGTAAAGTTGCCACTACCGTACCCAAAGCTACCATTACCCCAACCCCCACAATGTGTGGAGGTATCATGGCAATACCCTGTGGAACTGGTTACGAATGTATTTACAGTAACGGGACAACCAGAGCACCATTTCCAGATGCTTCGGGGACCTGTAAAGTTGCCACTACCATACCCAAAACAACCGTCACACCAACTCCAACATTATGTGGTGGTTTTCAGGGATTAATTTGTTCAATAGGATACGAATGTATTTATACTGATGGGACAACCCACGCGCCATTTCCAGATGCTTCCGGAACGTGTCAACCAGCTCCAAGTAGCAAACCACAAAGTTGCAATATGCGCTGTTCGAGCAATGCAGATTGTGCCAGTGGGTACTGTTACCATCCGCCAATGCCAACCTGTGCTGCTGGTGTTGCTTGTCCAGAAGTAATGCCGATAAGCGTTTGTCGAAATCTGTCATGTACAAATTCTGTAGATTGTTCATGTACCACTCCTAGTCCCTGTATACCTCGACCAGCCTGTCTCGATGCCACCCCCGCCTGTCTGGTAAGTATCCCAGCAGAAGGATGGTGTCCTACTACCCCAACTCCAGCTACCAAAAGAGGTGATGCAAATAGTGATAATAGCGTTGATGGCAAAGATTACATCATTTGGATTCAAAATTACAATACTACAGTAAGTCTGGGGGCATCTAAGGGAGATTTTGATGAAAATGGGACCGTAGATGGGAAAGATTTTATCGTCTGGCTAACTAATTATGGGCTATAAAGTTGAGCCTGAATGTTGTTCTCCCCCCTTTAATCCTGGTTGCGACTATGTTACAATGCTGATATGAAACAAGGAATTCACCCACAATGGTTTGATGACGCAACAGTATCTTGTGCTTGTGGAAACACATTTACCGTCGGAGCTTCAAAAAAAGATATCCGCGTTGATATTTGTTCAAAATGTCATCCTTTCTTCACTGGCGAAATGAGATTCGTCGATACCATGGGTCGCGTAGAAAAATTCCAGCAAAAACAAAAAGCTGCCGAAGCTACTCGCGAAGTTGTTCAAGCTAAGAAAAAGAAAAAAGAAGATGAACAAATTCGTCGCGCCAATGCTCCAAAATCCCTCAAAGAAATGCTTATGGGCATGAAATGAACGTGGGTAACACGATCATCCTGAACAATCCCGAAATACGGGATGAACAAAGGATCTCCTAATATGAATACAGATTCCGCAATTTTAGAATTTCGTGCAGGCCCAGGCGGTGAAGAAGCTAAAATCTGGGCGGAGGATCTCATGCGGATGTATACCCGTTACGCAAATATTTCAGGATGGAAGGCTTCGGAAATCTCTGAAACAGCTATCCGTATTAAAGGACCTGATGTCTTCACTAAACTCCAATATGAGGCCGGTACTCACCGCGTTCAGCGAGTTCCGTCTACCGAACGTCAAGGAAGAATTCATACTTCTACCGCAACAGTGGCAGTACTCCCGGAAATTCCCGAATCTGAAGTTTCTATACGGAATGAAGACTTAGACTGGGATTTTCACCGAGCAGGTGGACACGGAGGTCAAAACGTCAACAAAGTTAGTTCGGCTGTGCGATTGACTCACAAACCATCTGGGATAGTAGTTACCTGTAGTAATGAGCGCGATCAATTCCAAAATCGTCAGGTAGCTCTTTCCATGCTCCGGGCGAAGTTATGGGAAGCTGAAGAAATTAAAAAAGCTGCAACTATGAGCGATGCTCGATCTGTCATAGGAAAAGGAATGCGAGCTGAAAAAATTCGCACCTATAACTACCCTCAAAATCGAGTTACTGACCATAGAATAAATAAATCATGGCATAATTTAGAAGATATTGTCGAAGGAAAAATGTCTAAGGTAACCGAAGCAATGCTCTCCAGTTAAATTTGTCTTCAATTCTTCTCTTGAACTCAAAACCACAACCCAATATAATTATAGGTTGTGAATGAACGTATTCAAACTCAGCAAGAACCACAACACTACTTTGATGAACGAGCCTCTGTTTTAAACTCTTTAAATCTTCTCAATCATGAGACAAAAATACTAAGTATTGGTAATAACTTTCCCAAGCTAGTACAAACGTTTCCGGAACTCAGTGACTCCGATGAACAACTGGCATATTGTGTGGCAAATCGAATTTCAGGAGCACGGCTTACCGCTATTTTATACAATCGTCGTCATACTTCTATTCCCATCCATGAAGTGATTTCTCGACAGTTTGAACTATTAATCCCTTCGGAAGAAATAGCCTTTTTCACACCGGCTATCGTCGTAAACGAAAAACAACGAGCCCATTTAAACAGACAAACTGCAGCCCAAATATTTAGAGACAGGAGAGCTTCTGATATAAATTTTCAAAAAATTCTTTGGAACTATACCGAAAAAACAAAAACTGTTGATCTCGAACTCAATAAATATTTAGCTTTAAGAATTGTTTTGTCTCCTCAAGAATTCCCTACTCCCGAGGTGCTTGAACGCTATGTGAATGACTCCGTTCCTGATAAATCGATCAATTGGAGTGCTCTACATGATGGCTTAGTGGGATTAACAGAAGCACAGACATTAAAAGGTCTCTTGGATACGAAAACCATTCCCCCTGATGATATAAAAACGTTCTATAGTAACGTTTCCTACTGGTTAACAGAATCTTCCTTACGAACAACCTTCGAATCCAAAACGCCTAATCATATATTCCCCTACTCGTTAGAGACATCATATTACCCCGATATTGAATTTTTGCCATATCTTTTATCAGCCTATTATGAATACATCAGTCGTTTGCCAGAATTAGTTCCTGAGGGTGGATACTTTAGCCGATCCGAACTGGTACTAGAAGTAAACCGTCTTCTAGGAAATGGGGATATTACCGCTTTCTATAACAAGGCTGCGTATCATGCACTATTAAACGATGCCTACGCGACCCACAAAAATTTTCCTAAAAATGCTAATACGGTTGTAGACATTCTGCCGTATACGTCTGATGCGATACAAAAACGGATAAAAGCAATTGTCCCTTCGATTGCAGCGTATGATAAATGGATTAAAACCCTTGTACACCACTATGAGAAGAACCCCGGCTTACAAAATAAGAAAAAAAGTAGCGACGATTCAGGTAGTACAATCCAATCATTCTCTCAGCTCATACAGACAATACACCAAGAAGGTGGCAGAGGCCCGAAAAATCTTGTCTATTCATTCCAAGCAGGCATACGATCGGGACAGGAAGATTAGCTCATTCAGCTTGATTTCCTAAGGTTACATTTGCTGTCAGATCTTTCCCGTCTCTCCAGTAAGAAATAACTAATTGATCGCCTACTTTTCTTTTTTGTAATACTGTGGCTAATTCAGCATTATCTCCTGTTAGTTTAGTATCACCAATTTTGGTGATTATATCATCAGCTTTTAATCCAGCTTTTTCTGCTGGACCTCCACTGACTACTTCTAAAATGTAAGCCCCTTCAGGAATTTCATTTAAGATGGCTACATCACGAGAAACTGTTCGATAACGAATTCCTAGGAAAGGACGGTTAAATTGACCTGTTTGATTAAATTCCGTAAGAGATTCTTTGATAACGTTTATGGGAATTGCAAAACCGATATTTTGTCCCTCTTGTGATACAGCGGTATTTACTCCTACTACCTGACCCGCTGAGTTCAATAAAGGTCCACCTGAGTTGCCTGGATTAATTGCAGCATCTGTTTGCAAAACGTTATCTAGACGTTCTACAGAGCCCTCAAAAGGACTTCCGGCACTGATACCGCGACCTACACCCGATACAACTCCTGTGGTGACAGTATTTCTAAACTCACCCAAGGCTGTTCCAATAGCAATCGCTAATTGTCCCACTTTTATTTTTTCTGAATCCCCCATTTCAACCGGAGTTAAGCCAGATGCATTAATTTTTATAATAGCCAAATCATTGGTTGGATCACGATATATTTTTTCTGCAGGATAGGTTTTATCATCTTTGGTAATAACGTTATAGGTAGCTTCAGTATCATCGACTACATGTTTATTAGTAACCACAAACCCATCTGCAGAAACGATAAATCCTGAACCAATATCTTGTTCAATAGGCTGTGTATTTGTACTTGGACGACGTTGAAATCCTCCGAAGGGATCAAACGGATCCATCTGGAAAATATCACTACTTCTGCGAGACTTTTTAATACCAATTGTTACCACTGATGGAGAAACTTT
>JBGALL010000052.1:0-12983 GCA_044223895.1 Candidatus Woesebacteria bacterium | reverse complement strand
CCCTATGGGAGAAATGGTCAGTCCACCCCATTTGCAGGCAGTGTCAAACAAGTATTATCTGCCAAGAATGTCAATTATGGAGACTTTGGAGTCATTGATCCACGACAGAACGATCATGTCTTTGATGACGGTGAAGGTACTGTCCACGGTCCGAATTAATTCATCTATCAGAGTGTCTTGAATAGGAAATAGTGTGTACTCCTGTATAATACTTCCATGATACAAAAAGTTTATCAGCGTCGGGGCTTGTTATGGATCGTACTCAGTGTGTTATTGTTTATTTCATTTTATTTGTTTAGTGTGAAAGTAAAGCAAGAGCGATTTAAATCGCTAAATTTTAATATTACTTCACGACTACAATATAAAATACCTGCGCGATTCGATGAATTTTTCGAAGATCTTTCTTTTTTTGTTAGTCCAGTTCCTTCAGTGTTTTTTATTGGGTTGATAACTATTGCAGTTGCTATAGATGTGAAAAACAAACGGTTTCGCTGGCAGGCAATTCTCATCCCTCTTTTATTCGCGGGTTTGGTGGGCGTCGAGATCTTTGGGAAAGATAGAGTGGAGAGCCCAGCTCCGCCGTACTTTATGATCAAGAATGCCACCACAATTTTCCCAAAATATCATGTTGTAGATCAATATTCCTATCCTTCTGGACATGCAGGGAGAAGTTTATTTATTTCGGGGGTTATCTGTCTGATCTTTTTCCAAAATTT
This sequence comes from Candidatus Woesebacteria bacterium, assembly GCA_044223895.1. Lineage (GTDB taxonomy): Bacteria > Patescibacteriota > Microgenomatia > UBA10105 > UBA927 > CAKZSU01. The sequence continues at coordinate 12,267 of JBGALL010000052.1, read as the reverse complement.
GCATATTTTCCAACAAATCAGAGAGAAACAGTTGATTACTAAGAAGACAATTACCTTTATAATGATTGTTGTAGGACTCGCTCTGGTAACGCTATTGATTAGTGTGGGAAAGGTATACCTTGGACAACATTGGTTTTCCGATATCATGGGTGGATGGATTTTATCCGGAGCGTTTCTCAGCATTTTCTTGGCATTTTTCTAATACAATGTTGGTATGACGATTGAAAATATAGTAAAGGTAAGTGGGATCATTTCTCTGGTTATATTTTTAACTGTCTATTTCTTCCTGAATCGAAACATAAAAGAAGCCAAGCTGATACATATCAATGTCGATGATAAAATTCCTTTCTTAGCTTGGTCAATTGTCCCATATTTGTTATTTTATGTGCCTCTGTTGTATGGAAGTATATTTTTATCTTACTTACAACCATTAGATAATTTCTATCCATTTGTTTTTAGTTTATTTTTAGTGCTCTTTGAAAGTTTTTCTATATTTATAGTATTTCCGACAAAGGTAAAAGAATTTGAGGTAGTCGGTAATTCAATCTGGGATCGGTGGGTTAGACTATTATATCGTCACGATAAACGTGTCACTGCTTTTCCGAGCATTCATGTTGGGGTCTCGATAGTAAGTTCTTTCTATTTTGCTCAATGGTATCCTTTCCTCAGTGTTTTTTTCTTGTTTGTTGCCTTGTCAATTATTCTATCGACGGTAACGACGAAACAACATTCTTTGCTCGATATCTTTGGGGGTCTGGTGGCTGGAATAAATTCAGTATGGATTGGTAAACTACTATTTATTGGCTTTGCTTCGTATTTGTGGATTTAATTTTGCTGCGGCGATTATGATCCAAGTAACTTAAAAAATGCATGAGTTCGACCAGTAATGCCATACGTTGCATTTGTCGCTTTTCCTCAAAGAATAGACGGTTTCCTTTTTCTTCATTTTCTTTTTGGAGACGAGGATAGCGAAAGGGTATTTCAATACTTCGTACGCGAAAGCCTTTTTTTAAGGCCAATACAATAGGAAAGAAAATTGCGTTTGATAGTTGTTCGGGATCAAAAAACTGCTCTTTAAATACATGATCACCTAACCTGAATAAATACTTTGGTAGAATAATGTAAGATTGTTGGCTTGTTTCGAAAAGCTCGTGGTCCAAAAAACATATCAAAGTTTTCTTCTATATGTTGTCCGTGATGTAAATGCATGTATTCGTTGTATAACTTGTTTCCTTCTTCCTCAGATAAATATTGAAACCCTGGATAGGTACTCTTAAAGGCTGTTAGTTCTCGCTTAGGAATCACAATATCAGCCTCATATCGTAATAATGGTTGGATGATCTGTGGAAGGTAGGTTGCAATATCTACTTTTTCTGGTTCGGTATAGAAGATAACCTCAACCTGAGGGATTTTTGAGGCTACTTGACAGCTCAAACGCCTGGCAGGAGACCGTTTATAGCTTATTCGACGCTTGAGAATGACTCCAGGAATGTTTTTTACGGTTTTATAAAATGTTTTTGTACTTAAACCATCAATAACCACCACAGCGTACCCCTGCTTAGCAGCTTTATGAATCAATTCTAATGCTAAGTCTCCCCGGATCTTGTCAGTGTGATTAATACTTCGTAAAGGGCCTTGATACCACTTAGGATAAAAGGTTGAGGTATGATGGCTACTTCTTGAATCAATTCCATACATCTATTATCAGGAACTGTTTATTATTTAATTGACCTGCCTCAAAAATGTCTATATAATTACTAGTTGCAATGAGTCAATAGTACAACCACACTGTAAGAGCTTATGTAAGCCCGACAAGTGTCGGGTTTTTTAGTCCTCATTGCTTAGTCCACCGAAGCTTTGGCAGAGGTAGACACTTCTAGCCCTTTAACAATCGAATGGTGATAGGAATTTTTCTTTGAGAGTTTGATCCTGGCTCAGGATGAACGCTGGCGGCGTGCCTTAAGCATGCAAGTCGAACGGAGATTGTGTGTAGCACTAAGTGTGTTATTTCAATGTCTTGTCAATTTGTTATGCGCTAGAAGGTACGAAAAAGTCAGTTTAAATATTTTTTTGGCGTATAACGAGTGATAAGACAACGATTTAATATATTTTGTGCTACGCACGAAATCAGTGGCGGACGAGTGAGTACAAGCAAGGAACGTACCCTAAAGTATCGCATAGCTCGTCGAAAGACGGGGTAATACGGTATGTGGACGCAAGTCTAAAGGAGCAATCCGCTTTTGGAGCGGCCTTGTACCTATCAGCTAGTTGGTGAGGTAAAAGCTTACCAAGGCTACGACGGGTAGGGGGTGTGAGAGCATGACCCCCCACGATGGCACTGAGATACGGGCCATACACCTACGGGTGGCAGCAACTGGGAATCGTTGACAATGGGCGAAAGCCTGATCACGCGACGCCGCGTGAAGGATGAAGGCCTTCGGGTCGTAAACTTCTTTTGCCAAGTTTCCGAATCTTGGCGAATAAGCATCTACTAACTACGTGCCAGCAGTCGCGGTAATACGTAGGATGCAAGCGTTATCCGGAATCACTGGGCGTAAAGTGTCGTGTAGGCGGCTTTCCGCATCGTATTTGAAAGCCCGAGGCTTAACCTCGGTGTTGGATACGAGATGGGGAGGCTCGAGGGTAGAAGAGGGAAGGGGAACTCATGGTGAAGCAGTGAAATGCGTTGATATCATGAGGAACACCGAAGGCGAAGGCACCTTCCTGGTATACACCTGACGCTGAGACACGAAAGCTAGGGGAGCGAAGCAGATTAGAGACCTGCGTAGTCCTAGCCCTAAACGCATGCCTGCTAGATGCCGGGTCCATTAAGAACATAATGTTTTGTGTTTTTAATGGATTCGGTGTCGTAAGCTAACGCGTTAAGCAGGCCGCCTGGGGAGTACGATCGCAAGATTAAAACTCAAAGGAATTGACGGGGACCCGCACAACCAGTGGAGCGTGTGGTTCAATTCGAGACAAAGCGAAGCACCTAACCAGGGCTTGACATGCTACCGTTTTAACTATCTGGAAACAGACGGCTATCCGCAAGGATGGTAACACAGCTGCTGCATGGCTGTCGTCAGCTCGTGCCGTGAGGTGTTCTCTTAAGTGAGACAACGAGCGCAACCCCCATCTGATGTTACAAGTGTCATCAGAGACGGTCTTAGATTTATCTAGGAAGGAAGGAGGGGACGACGTCAAGTCAGCACGGCGCTTATGCCCTGGGTCACACACACCCTACAATGGCGAAAAACAATGGGCTGCAAGCTAGCAATAGCAAGCAAATCCCCTATAAATTTCGCCTCAGTTCAGATTGAGGTCTGCAACCCGACCTCATGAAGTCGGAATTGGTAGTAATCGCAGATCAGCCGAATTCAGCGATGGGGACTAAGTCGTAACAAGGTATCCCTAGCCGAAGCTGGGGATGGATCACCTCCTTTCTATTTATAAAACCAAGCCAAGGAAGAAAGTAAATTTTGAATTGATCATCGATGAATTCAAAAGACTGCTTTTAACGTTGGGATGGTTATACACGCCTATCTTTTGAGAGGCGTAATAAGTCATACATGAGCAGTCCTCTTTGCCTGTAGTACAGCATAGAGCGTATGACACTCTAAAGAAAATTTATTCTTATCACCATTCGGTTGTTAATTAATAACAATTAAATAACACAAAAAAATATCCCTCACCCGAGGGATTTTTTTGTATCTGTATGATCGAAACAATTTTAGATGTATTAAACCAGGAGCATTATCGAGAAATAATGCTAGAAGATTTTTTGAAACGAAATAATTATCTGGTTACCTTTGATCAGTTCATGGAAGAATCATTGTACGGACGACGAGAGTCTTTTTATGAGCATGTAAATATTGGAAAAACTTCCGAAGGTGGGCACTTTGTAACTTCTTCACAATATCCATTATTCGCTGAACTCGTATCTCGGCATGCGATGCAAGCTTTTGATAATGGATTACCACCATTATTTATCGAGATGGCAGGAGGAATGGGAACGTTCAAAAAAAATTTTCTTGACCACACTCAAAATTCCGGAAAAGATATTCAATATGTCAGTATTGATCGATCAAGTCACCTCTTAAATCTGCAAGCTCAACATGGAGGATTTAACCTCAATATGTCAGCTCTTGAGACTGGATTCCCGGATCAATCGCTCGAAGGAGTCATCTTCATGAATGAGTTAGTCGATGCGTTTCCCTTTAAAGTTATCAAAGCCAAGAGAGAACCGTTTAAACTTCCGACATATGAGGAACTTGCCTATGGGGTAAATCAACGCGGTGATACTCAACATTACTGGATTAACAACAATTCTCAAGAAATTGAGCGCTATTGGGATCGTCAATTTAATCTTCTGAAAGAGAGAGGGTTCGATCCTATTTGGGAATTCCCTGAGACATTTGTGGGAGCCATAAATCTCAATGAAGAGCGCTTAATCAAAGAGTTAGCCAGAATTCTGAAAAAAGGGAAAGTAATTATTGTTGATTATGGATTTACATTGAGTCAGGAAACTATTCTAGAACAGGATAATTTCCAAACCCGAGTATTTCCATCAGAAAAGACTCTTCCGTTGAGTGATTTACACAAGCGCATATATCAGACAGATTTGACTACCAACGTTAATTTTTCTAATGTGATGCGAGTTGCCCAAGAATCAGGGTTTTCGATAGAGTATTTTGGACCTCAACGCTATTATTTATGGCAAGTTGTAACGACTGAAGAAGAAGGAGAAGTAAAGGAACAAGGTAAAGCTCATCGTTGGTATGAAGATAAATTCTTACTTGCTAATCCAAATAAATTCAGAAACTATCATGCCTTAGTCCTTAGTAAATAAATGCTATAATTAATTTCCTATGCCAACCAAGAAAAAAGAAGAATCATTTAACATAAACGGCGAAGATTTGTTAAAGAAAATTAAAGAACTTATCCGAGAAGGAAACATCCGCAAAATTACCATCAAAGATAAAAATGGCAAGATTTTGATGGTATTGCCACTGAGTTTGGGAGTTGTAGGTGCAGTACTCGCTCCTACATTGGCTGCAATAGGTGCCATTGCTGCCTTGGTTACGGAATGTACCATTGCAGTTGAGAGAGAAGAATAAATAAATTCCTTCACGCCACTGAAGACTGTGTCTACAGTTGTAAATCTCCAGGAAGAAGTTTTACTCCATATATGCATTCTCGTTATCCTCCCTAGGTTGAATCGGGCCTTCGCTGGCATGACAAAGTTAGTAGAAGGTGCATACAATATAAGGAGAATGTATAAATTTATAATTAAATACAAATTTATTTTTTTGTTAACACTTATTTATTTCTTCTTCCGGTTTGTTAATCTAACCTTAATCCCTATATTTAATGATGAATCTATCTATTTGGATTGGGGACGGAGAGAGTTACATACTCCAGGTTTATTATTTTATTCCCTCTATGATGCCAAGCCGCCACTGTTAATGTGGATCTTTGGGCTTTCTTCGATGATCTTTACTAATCCTTTATTTGCTGGGAGATTGGTCAGTGTTATTACTGGATACGTAACCTTGATAGGTCTTTGGAAATTAACAAATCGATATAGTTCAAAATCAGTGGCGTTCTTTTCTTGTCTGTTGTATATTTTTATTCCTTTGTTTTCTTTTTTTGATCGACAGGCGTTAATGGAAAGTGCAATTGGGGCAACTGGAATTTATCTCTTTTTATTCACTTTAGATTATCTTCAATCAAAGAAAATAATCTGGGCTGTTGCCATTGGTATTGTCTCTGGGATTGGATATTCAATTAAATCCACCGCCTTAATTTTTTTCTTTTGTTCTCTAGCATTCATTATCCTTGAAATGGGTTTCCGACGGAAACAATGGAAGGATGTCGTGCTCTCGATTGCTGGTGTTTGTATACCTTGGGTAATAATAATTTACCCAATGATCAGTCAATCTGAATTTTGGGAAACTTTAGCCTCAAATTCTCGGTATACATTCACCGTACAGGAATTAGTTCATTTTCCTTTGCAGCACTGGATGAAAAACCTGATACAGATTATCGAAATTATGATAGTTCATCTCACACCGTTCCCAGTATTACTTTTGGTTGGTTCGATGATCTATTTGATTCTAAAAAGGCCACCGTTTTCGAGGGCCTTGATAGTGTGGTTTTTTGTCACCATGGGAGCGGTCACTCTGTTTACCCGGGGTATTGTTGAACGGTATGTTGTTTCTTTCTTACCATTATCAGTTGTTTTTATTAGTATTGGCTTAGAAAAATTGCCTTTTGTAATTTGGCGAAAATTCCTGATATTTTTTTGTATTTTAACTACTCTTAGCATAACCTTACTTCAACTATTTTCACCAGTAAATTATTTCTCCTTTTTACAATCTATTTCACAGTTTTCGCTACAAGAATATACCACTGGATATACTTCCGGGTATGGGATTCCAGAAGTAATTACGTTCCTAAAACATGTAATAGGAAGTAATCCTAGTTATGTTGTTATGGCACAACATACTGGGAATCCCGAAAGTGCGATTATTAGCTATTTTGCCAATAATTCATTGGTCAAAGTTGGCTACATGGATAGTGCCGGAATAGCTGGTATTGAAACTATTGATTGTTTAACTGCTGATATCCCAGTATTTTTTGTAAGTAGAGAACGGGATCAAGCAGGACTTGATAGATTTTTTATCGAAGAATATTTTCAAAAAAATCCCCTCAGTAATTTTGGCATTGGCGTCTATACCTTGAAAAAAGAATGTCATGGAAAGACATTGAATTTATCTGAAAGTAAGAATTAGGAAAGAATTTTTTTGGCTTCTACACAGTCTAGTTTTATTTGTTGGACCATATCTTTTAATGATGAAAAATGCATTGTTTTTCTAATAAAATCTTTAATTTCTACCGAAACATGGGTTCCATAAATAGTTTTTTTGAAATCAAAAATATGAACTTCGAACAAGGGCTTTTCCTCACCAAAGACTAACCTCGGACCATAATGAAGGATAGCTTTATGTTTTTTGCCATCAACCGTTATCACACAGGCATACACCCCATAATCTAGATCCAAGGAGGAATCGAGAGCAATATTTGCAGTTGGGAATCCTAATTTTTTCCCATCACCAGCACCGCGTACAACTGGTCCTGAAGCGAGTATTTGTTGCTTCTTCATGGTCAAGAAACTGATCCGGATGACAGCAATCAGTAACAAGGCGATACCAATAATTTGTGGAGTACTTAATGTCTGTGGAGCACCATAAGGGTTTAAGGAAGTAATACCAATAATAATACTAGTGAATGGAAAGACTAATTCAGCGATAGTGGAAATATGCGCTTTGGTTCTCGACAATCCGAAATAGTAAATCAACAATGCTACCGCTCCAGTAGAAAGGGTAATGATAGTAAACCGCAGTAAGTCAGCATTCGATAGCGAAGCAGGAGGGTAGGTTTGATGAAGAAGGAACATAACCACAAAACCTACCGGAATAGCTGCCAGAAATCGGAGAAAGGTCGCATCTCTGGTAGAAAATCTTTTCAATAAGTTTTTACTAATAATTGTTCCCGCTCCCCAACAAAAAGCAGCACTCAACGAAAGGAAGACAACTAATTCCTTACCAGCAAAATTAAATGAAGGCATGCTCAGTCCAAAACTCATCAAATAACTCCCTATAAATGCCAGAACAGCGAACGGGTAAAAAGCTGAGGAAATCTTTTCTTTCAAAAAAACTATAGAAAGGATGATTACTAACACAGGCTGAATTTTGAGTAATAACAGGGGAGTAATGAAATCACCAGTTGCAAAGCTGGCACCTAACGCCTGGGTAAATAAGACGGTACCACCGATACTGCTGACGAGAGATAGTAATAGGATTGAAATCCAGGTTTTGAATTTAATAGTTTTTAATATCGGGAACGATTTAAAAAACAGAGGACTAAGTATTACCAATCCCAGAAGATGCTCATAAAAAACAATGGCTGCAGAGGGAATGTGTTGGGTAAGTGGCGTGCGAACCAGTGCATCAAGTGCCCACAGAGCAGCAGCGACCATAATAAACACAGGCCCAGCCAACAATGAATTCATGAAGGGATTGTATCACATCTCCCTGAATAATTTATAATTCCGACTGATAAGCTTTGATAATTCTATCAAGAGAATTGGGTTGATTGCGTTTTTGACTATAACTCCCGATAACTGTTGGTCGTAATTCCAGTAGAAAGGAATTCCCGAAAGGGTAAGGATGGGTTTGGAGTTGTTGTCTCTTTTTGTAGGCTTTGGCTACTATAGTTGCTACTTGGTGAAAATCAATCACGTTCTCTCTATCTGTAGGGTCAAAATGAGTTTGCCCAACATCTTTAGCCGGATTTATTGTGGCTACTACATAGGGAGTAGATTCTACTAATTCTTCAAGATGTTGGTAGATTGTTTTGTCCGATTCGTCAGGATGTAACCAGACAGATCGTTGTTCATGACCACTATCAAATTCGTATCCAAATGTAAGTTTAGGATGTAGTTTTTGCAATCTCTCCACAAGGGCTCTTGATTCTTGGTGAGTTTGGGTCTCTGCGTGAATTTCAATGAGAATAATTAAATCTGAAATGTTTAATTTTTTAGCGAATTGTAGTAAATCTTCTCCTTCCTGAGATTCTCTAAAGGCGTCTGCACCAATACGGAGAACTTTGGGAGATAGAGGATCTTGGTTACTATATATTGCTTCTAAATCACTTTCTAAGGCTTTTAAGGAGCTTTTATTCATCACTCTCCAACCAACATCATAGATCATGGTGATGGCATCGTGTATCTTTTGAGGAATTAGGTGAACCAATCCAGCTCGCAGACTATTCAAATACATAAGTTCTTCTTCAAGATGTTTATCAAAAATTGCACCCTGGGTATTAATATCCTCTGCGACTCGAGTTGACTCTAGCGTTCGTGCAAATTGAACGAAGTCATGGAGATCAGTTATATGATGGATCCATTTATCGAGTAACATTTTATTTGTTTCTATATTGGCTGCATCTGCGCTGGTAATTGTAAAATTATTTTTTTCTAGTAACCATTTGGTCATTCCTGGATAGGAAATATCTCCAGGGTGATAGGTAATTTGGACATGGTCAGGGGGGACAATATCACCGAGATTACTTCGTATCTCACGGGCTTTGGCCACAATCAGTGGCGTAGCGGCAATAGCCGGAAGAGGTACGACGGGAAATAATTCTCCGGTGGTTAGTTCAATATAAGGAACTTTTTCTCGATTCATGAGCCTATAATATAACACAGTGTTGTAAGAGTTTCAATGAATATATGTAGGTAAAGTGTGATAGAATATTCTCTACTGTCAGTGATAAACGATTGGCGCGTTGGCGAAGTGCTGATTGGGTGGTTAGTGAGTGAATTCATATTCACGAGCTTACCAACCATCAATCCCTGCACGTAGTGAAGGGAGAAACGCTAAAATAGACTGTTAATTTAACCTGAGATTAGTAAACGATTGGCGCGTTGGCGAAGTGGAAACGCCGGGGTCTGCAAAACCTCTATGCGAGAGTTCGATTCTCTCACGCGCCTCAATAGTATTCTTACTTCTGTCTGTTATGAGTGAATTAGATCTTCATCAACAAGAGTTAGCCATACAATCCGAACGAGTAGATAAACTTCTTGATTTTATTAACCACAAGATCATTCCTAACCATGCTTTGGAATCATCAAAGGCAATAGGACGGTGGAGGCCTCTGTATCATGATGAGCAAGAGACCATGATTCCATATCTGACCGAAATGTTTGGAATGTTAAAAACCCGTATCGATAGCTCCGGAACAAAACGTCCGATACTTTTAGAATGTGGAGCAGGGTACAACGAAATAGCTGCCACAGCGGCCATAGCAGGATTCAATGTAAAAGCGATAGAAGTTCAAGAAAAAATTAGCAAGCAAGCCTTAGAATATCAACATGTTTTTGAACAACAGGGGATCATTCCTCCTGGAAGTATTGAGACAATACATGGATCGTATTACCTCAAAGAATCTTGGGATACAATTTCCCAGGGTATCCATGAACAATACAAAGCCATCTTTGCGGGAGAACCTGTTGAGCAAATACACTTTCTTTCCTTAGCTCAAATTTCAGGAATCCGAATTACCAGAGAAAACCGGAATACGATTACCTTGAAAGATATCCAAGACAATTTTCGTTCATTAGATACTTCTGTCGATGCATTGCGAAATGTTCATTTAGTTGATGAATATAACAAACTCAATGTCGATTGTGTTTTTGGATATGTAAGTGATCCATTTGCCTTAGAAACCTACGGGTTTTTAGAGCAAATGAGAGATATATTGCCTTCAGGGGGACGATTAGCCTTAATTGCCAATCAATTTACGATTGATGCAGCCAACATGGGAAAATTCAACGGATGGGTTAAAGAACCATCCATAAGTAGACCTTCACTGCCAATATTAGAAATTTGGCACAAACCCTAAACCTCTGTATAATACCCCATAACATTCAGTCATCAGCGATTGAATTGTTGTTTTTGCACTTTACCAACAAGGAAAGGAAATGATGGTGACGTCATGCAGATTGTGCAGATAGGAATTGTCTGTAGAAGCTGCATGAAGTCATTGAAGTGGAGTAAATCATGAACGTGAGAAGATGGATCGTGTATTCAGTGTTAGTAGGTTTAGGTCTCCTTCTGACTTTTGTCGGAATTATTTCGGTGGCCAACACCTGTCGCACAGAAGTTCCGGCTCCAGCTACTTACTGTGGAATTGTAGAATTAACACCTGGAAATTCTACAACCGTCAAATCACCAATCGGCGACTATACATTTACAACTGTTGGCGCATCTGGCTGGCTAATCACCACAGTTTTTGTATATAAAGCGGGTTCTCTCAAAGGTATTCGAAATCTACATCTCAATGGTGAGGACTTTTTCACTCCTGTAGATGAATTACTGATTGAAGAGCACAATGACAAAGTATTTATCCGATATCCCCAGCAATGGATAGGCTACAACAATTAGGAGGAGAACATCATGATATATATGCCTCGTGAGGAAGGCCAAGGACTGGTCGAGTATGTCTGTATTTTGATTGTGGTAGCTATTGTCGTCATCACTATCTTAGCTCTGCTAGGTCCAGCAATTGGCAACATTTTTGGTAATCGGGCACGGCATTTGTAATCACAGGGAACTTGGTCGTGATGGAATTCTCGTTTTAGAGACTTCATGCAGCGTTGCGACCTATTTACCCCCACATTTCCTTTCTTTGTCTTTTTTTTACGACATCTTCTATACTGAATAGATGAATGATCTTTCTCTGTCAGAAATACATCTCGATACTGAACCACGGATTAACCGTCAGGAAGAAGAAACAAATCTTCTGCAACAACTTCAATGGAATACCAAACGGTTTATGTTGTCTCACACGAGCGAATTAGGTTTCATCAAACCACGGGATTATGAAACTATATTGAATAGTCCCTTGACCTTAGGACAAGAACAAAGAGATGGTGAATCGTTACTGATTGGAAACCCTTCCCGAATCGCAATAAAAGATAGTCAAGGAAAAACTATTGAAACCTACGAAAATCCAGCCAGGATAGATATTAATGGCACCATCAAAAATATCTGGGTAGTCTTTGATAGAGAAGGGACACCTCACAAAATATTTGATAAACCAGCGAAAGAACTACCAACCAGGAGGAAATTTCTGAAATTAGTGGGAGGAGCAACCCTCGGACTATTCGTAGCCGCAGAAGCTACAAAAATTCCCGGAGCAGTCCAAGATGCTGGAGCGTTATTGGCTCACTTAGGTGAGCAATCAAAAGCTGAATCCTTACCGGAGATGAATACAGAAATTAAATTTGCTGATGCCTATAGTGTCATGCCCTCTATAGATGGCAACACCATCATTGCCGTTGGGCGAGAAGGAGCGGAAGCCTTGCGAAATACTGTTCCAGGTCCTACGCCAGAAACCGTACCTGTTTCTTTTGAGTGGTTTAACAATAAAGGAGAAAAAATAGGGGAAAATTCCTTTCCAATCTATCTAGATACCGGGAATGGAAGTATTGAAGATGTAGAGTTGGCACATACGATTTCAGTAGGGGATAAGATAGCTATTTACTATCATCACAAAGCTGATACCGCTGATATTGAAGCCTCATTGATAACACCTGATAACCACATGAGTACTGTTAAATCTGGCACAGTAGTAATTCCGGGAACAAATATGACCTGGAGGCTTGATGGTGTTGAACCAGTTCTCGTCAACGGACAACAA
>JBGALL010000051.1:0-13441 GCA_044223895.1 Candidatus Woesebacteria bacterium | reverse complement strand
AGTGTGAAGAACAGCTCGTTGTTCGGTAGTATTTATAAGCTCACCTGCAAACATAGCGTCACGTTGTTTTTCTACTTCACGTACCCTGGCTAATTTCATTAATAATTGAAGAGTAGTGGTGTCAATTCTGTGTTTAGAAAAATCGATAACAAAATCTCCAGCTGTGTAGGTAAATTTTTTCGCACGTTGAGGGTCTTCCGAAAAAAGATCACGTAAATGTTTGTTTTTTATCTCTTCTGCATGAGATTGCAGCGTCTGATATTCAGAAATAGATGGGAGTAAGGTCATATTTTTTATTCAATTCCTGTCCTGATAACAATACTCTCAGGAAGATTTGTATGAATAGTGAATCTTGAAGCACCATGAGGGATGAGACAACTATGACCCTTCGTTACTCGTACCGATCCTGTCCCCGCAGTTATGGTGACATCCCCTTCGCGAACAAATATATGTGCAAAAGAACTATTTGTTTCATAGTTTTTATCTGAAGTAACGGTAAAAAGATCCATAAAATAATTCTTTGTAGTTAATATCCGCTCTCCATTGGGAAATTGTTTAGCTTTCTCCACATCGTTATGATCTGGATTGGTATCGAGAAACCGAAAATATTCATCAATAGTTAATGGTCGAATGGTTCCATCGTCTTTGATTTTCCCTTGGTCAAAACTTCGTAAGGTAGAGCTTTCATCGGGTGCATCTTGTTGAACTTCATAGACTATATTTCCAAAGGGTGATTGCGGATCTTCTTCCCAGGAATGATGTAATCCTCCGACACTCAGATCGACCATGGTAAATTTGGGTACATGATAGACGTTAACAAATTGCCAGGGATTTTTTTGTTTAATCATCTCTGCTGCCTGATGTTTGGCATCATCCAGAGATAGTGTCTGGGCAACTACTTGCTTACTCAGTGCTTGCATTGCTTGATAGATTTCTGTTGATACCTGTTTATATTCATCAACCGAAGCTCCAGGTTTAAGACCAAAGGTCATGTAGCCGTCCTCAAAAAAATACCATGATTCAGCTTTGGGTAACCAGGCAGGATCGACAACGTCTGGTTTTTTGTGAAGTTGAAAAGAATTTCCCTTTGCTTGGGTAAATTTTATTAACAAGGGCATCTTTTTATGAGTTTGATACACAGCAGGACCAAGAAGTGAGGTTAAATCGTCCGGATTTAAAGAGGTAATGGAAAATGCTTTAGGATTCAATTCTTGTTCTGGACGAAATTCAGATGAAGTACTATCAGAAATTTCAGCACTCAGATAAGAACCGCCGTATAATTCATAGCTCTGACCTATGTTTTTCTGTTGCAGTTCTGGTAATAGCTGCCAATTTTTATATTCGGCAATATATTTTCCTCCCCAGGTTGGTTGCTCAACCATTTTTGGATACACAAGGTACGGACGAAGTTCCATAGATGATTACCCCTTTCGTGTTCCACCAAGACTCTCTATTGCAGACACAACTGCAGCTAATTTCTCATCGAGAATCTCTTTGGTGTCAGCTTCCATATTTAATCTCAGTAATGGTTCGGTTTTTGATGCTCGTACATTGAACCAATAATTTTGATACCAGATACTAATTCCATCTAATTCATCGATAGATTGAGCATCTTTATAGGTTGATTTTATGGCTTCAGTTACTTTAGGGATATCAGCTACGACGAAATTTATTTCGCCACTTGCAGGGTAGACTCCTAATTCATCGACGTATTTTGAAAGCTTTTTACCTTCAGATGATAAGAGTGAAAGTACCATCAAGGCTGTTAACACACCACTTTCTGCATAGAAAAAGTCGCGATGATAGTAGTGTCCAGAATGTTCACCCGCGAATATGGCATTATATTCACGCATATAGCGTTTGATATAACTATGTCCTACTCTGACTCTCATTGATTTGCCACCATTATCATTAATAACTTTAGGGACAATCCTACCGCAGATTGCGTTATATAAGATCGTTTCACCTGGGTGATGTTTCAAAATATACTTTGCAAGAATGGCTGTGGTAATGGTTCCACTGACGAAGCGTCCTTTGTCATCAATCAAAAACATACGATCTGCGTCTCCATCAAAAGTTAGCCCTACATCAGCACCAATTTCAGTAACTTTATTTCTTAAGTCTTGAGTGTTTTTCTCAATCAGTGGATTAGGAACGTGGTTAGGAAATCTTCCATCGAGGTCCATATACAACCCTGTCACTTTAAAAGGAAGACTTTCAAATGCGTCAGGAACTAATTTACCAGCCATACCGTTACCAGCATCGACGACCACAGAAAGTGGTTTAAAGGTATCTATTTTTACTAAAGAGAGAACTTTTTTCTTCCAATCTTCTTTGACATCTATCGCAGTTACTTGTCCAGGAATAGGGGCATCAGGAAGAGGTCCCTTTTCGATCAAATCGCGTATTTCAAATAGTCCTGAATCACTGGTGATGGCTACAGGACCTTTCTTGGTCAATTTCATTCCATTGTATTCTGGAGGATTATGTGAAGCTGATACCATTAGGACGAGATCATAATCATAGGTGCCAGCGATAAAATATGAAGATTCTGTTCCACCTAAACCAGCATCGTAAACCTGAACGCCTAAGGTAACAAAGGTCTCAACGAAGGCATCACGAAGTTCTGTTCCAGACACTCTCATATCACGACAGATACACAAGGTTTTGGGTGAGAACTTTCTGACAATAGCATGAGCAATTGCTCTAGCCATCTCGGCATTAATTTGATTGGGATATGTCCCACGAACATCGTAATCTTTGAAAATTGTTAGATCTAACATATAGATATGTAGGTCATTCTGATCCCGATTTACTCGGCGGGAGAATCTTAAATTATAAGATCTTCCAGGGGAGATAAATCGCTCAGATGACTAAAGAAAAATTATAAATTTATTAATACCATCTCCGTTGCCTCTCTCAAATCAAAAACTCCCTGACCAGAATTACGATGGTATTCGAGTCGTTTTAAGCTCTGGTAGAGAGAGATCAACCGTTCCAGCGTAAAGGGACGCGACTGGTTTGTCAATCGGGTAAGTTGCCATGCTTGTTGACCTTCGAGTTGCCCTCCTGACTTTAATAAAAGTAAGTGTTTAATACGCTTAACCATCATGGCATGAACTAAGTCCGGTGCTTCCTGATTTACGAGTTGTTCATACAAAGAAATTACTTGATTGGTTTTACCTGGACTTAGGTTATCGAGAAATTGAAAAATAATAGTGGGTAATGGAAATAGTCTTTGGGTAATTGATCCCAATGCATTAATAGCAGTCTTCCCTATTTCTTTATCTTCCCAAAGGATAATTTGTATGCCAGAACCCTCATCTTTGACAATAGTCGCCAGTTGTTGTGACTTTTTAATTTTTTTACCCAGTCCAGAGAACAAATTTTCGATAATTACTACCCGATCCTCTTCGAATAATGATGAAGATGATAACGCTTGAATAAGGTCCCTCTCTTCAAGTGATTTCCCTTCCAAGTGGCGAATTTCTTTCCCGGTTGCAGCAAGTTTGAGACGATTGAGTTCATCACGAGATTTCCGGGTATCTTCACCATGTAATAGGGTAATCATGTTAATTGGATGTAGTAATTAAGGTAATAGCTTCTTCTAATAGCGATCGATTGGTTTGGGGATAGCCAATGATTGTAGCTGCTTCTCCAAAATCAAACCACTGTACTTCAGTTATACCTTCTTCTGTTTGTGGTACTAAGGTTTCATCCTGAGTAGATTCAAACAGGAAATAGTCGACAGTTTTATGGATTTTATTACCATTTCTGACATACCAATAGGCAATTTGTTCGAGTGGGCCTCGGTTGGTGACAAACGACAATCCTACTTCTTCATAGATCTCTCTTTTCGCAGCCCTGGCTTCATCTTCGCCAGGTTCGATCAATCCTTTGGGAAAGGTCCAGTTACCATTCATATCTTTTAGTAAGAGGATTTTCCATTGAGAATCAATTTTTTTGATGATAACTCCGCCAGCTGAATGTTCTTCCATAGTTGCTATAATACTAAATATCTTGTGAAAAAGTTACTCATAACGGTTATTTTTTTAGCGATACCACTTTTGCTCCATGTATTCCTTTCTTATCATTTCTTACTAAAGGATCCTCCGGTGTGGCCAGACGAACCGTATTTTGTAAATATTGCTGAAAATTGGAATACATCAGGGATCCTGAAGTTAGATATATATCGTACCGAAAGTGCCGGAGATTTACATATCCGTGCCTATAGTTATCCTCCTCTTTATTATTACGTTTTAGGAATGTGGATGAGAGTTGGTGGTGGTTCTATAGAATGGATACGCTTATTATCTGTCGTCGTTTCCATCGGTGTCTTGATCTTTGTGTATGGTCTTATCTATTCACTCACATCTTCTGCTGTTACTTCAATGTTAGGAACACTGTGTTTGGTACTCTTTGGGCCGTTTCAATCTGCAAGTCGGGTTGCTCGTTGGGATATTTTTGTATTGTTGTGCCTTATCGCAACTATCTATATATGGTGTTCATCACTGATTAAAAGAAAGTATTTGCTAGCCGGAATTGTTAGTACGGTAGCTTTTTTATTTCACCCTTTGGGAGGGTTGTGTATTCTAACTAGTTGTCTGTTTATGATGACATCGCCCTATCGTGGAAAGATTGGTCATCAGTTGATCTCTTTTGTCCTTCCTGTGGGAATAGGAATTCTTTTCTGGTTTGTATTATATAGCGACTATTTTCATCTGTTTGTCCAACAAATGGAAATTCAATTTGCATATAAAGCTGCTCGTGAGCCATTGATCTCTCTGGTATTTGAAAAAATACTATCCTGGAGATTTATTGTATTAGGTGATTTAATCCTCGGTTCTTATGCACTAATTAGCGGTGTCATCCAAAAAAAATCTTTATTTTTGATCTTCGGTATTGGATCATTTCTGGGAATCGTGACGGCTATTATAACTGTTGATCAATGGTATTTTATCTTTATTCCTATATTTCCCCTCTTGGTGGCTATTCTTTTAACCAGAAATTCCAAACTATTTTACCTGCCTTTACTTCTTCTTTTGATATTGCATGGTATAAATTATCTTCCCAATCAACTCCTAGAGTTGAAACGAAATGATAGCTATCACTCGTTTGTTGCTGGTCTATCTCAGCAAATTCCATCTCAGGCTGTAGTGGTGTCATCGACTGTTCCTGATCCCTATTTTGATTTGCGTAATCGTCAGGATATCACTATCTACGAAGTGCCCCATGTCAGTGAACCAGGAACATTAAGTCACTTGCTCGATGCTGCCAATGTGATTATTTTTAATTACGCGACCAATAAGGAGTTAGAAACCTATTTGAAGACCCATACGCAGAAAAAGGTGACTGTGGTTCAAGAAGATGGATATCAGGCAGATGTAATCTATTTACAGCACTAATATAATAAGTATATCTGCCTATGATACAACCAACTGAACCAGGTCAATCTCCTGTTGATAAAAATCGAAAGTTATTCTTTCAAATCGTCCTTATATTTGGAATTGTTGGTTCAGCATTGGTTCCCTTCATTAATGTTTTCTTGAAAATAAATAATCAGTCAGCAATTATAGATTTTTTTGCATTTTTCTTATTTATTTTTATCCTCGGATTGTCAGGAATTAAGAAATTTACCAAGATTAATTACTGGATTATTTCAATATTTAGTTTTGCCGCGGTGATGGGAATTAATTATCAAGTGAATGGCCTATTTAATGTTCAAAATGTCTCACTTCTGGTGATATTCCCCATTATTGCTATTTTTTTCTTGGGGAAGAGGCATGGAATTTTCTTGAGTGGGTTATTTGTGATCGCCAATTTTATTATTATTTTTAAGATAACCAATTTAGGTACAGCTTTTCAGATTTGTTTTGATATCTGTATTGCAATTTTTGTGCTCTATTTCTATGAATTGACCCAGGAAAATAGTCAAAAAGAATTAGCAGAGTCTGTTCACCAGCTGACAGAGCAGACAGAACAACTTCAAAAAATGAATAAAATTATGATCGATCGTGAGTTAGTTATGATAGATCTCAAAAAAAGGATTGCAGAACTAGAAAAGAAATAATCTGTCTTGTTTTTTAGATGTAAAACCAGTATAAAACGCTGAAACATGGTCAATGCAGAAATTATTACCAATGAATCTCCGGGAAATGAATTGATTGCCTTTGAAGCGTCTCCTTTGTTGCCGCCAGAATCAGTAGAAACTGGTATCAAAGTTGTTTTTGCACTTGAACAGTCACCTGTTTTTTCTAAGGAAAATATCAACCAATTACGCGAAGATTTGTGGAACATACCAGAGTTACATCAGGCCTTGAGTCAATATTTACAGAGCCATGAGAATTTCCATCCGGGCAAAAGATTTCGTTACAAACCACATCTTCAGATTCCTATTACCCAAGCGATGACTGGTGAAGCGAGAGATATCGTTGATCGCCATAACAATGTGCGGAAAACTTCTGAAGAATTAGCTACCTGGATACTATTGGATAATTCATTGAAAGCCATCCCTGCTGCGTTTAAAGAGCTAGAGCAGAGAACTCTACGCTATTTACATTACACACCACAGCTTCGCGACTTTTCTATGGTAACTACTGAGTGGGAAGCAACTATTCCCGTTGAGGAGCGGCTAAAAATTTTCTTTGGACTATTTGAACGACAGTGGTCAAAACCTTTCGAAGCCTCGGGAAGGAGCGTCCAACAGAGTGAACATACTCATCAACTCATGCAGGCGGGTCATCTACCGGATCAAATATATATCGGTCTGGTTGGACAAATAGAACAGTCTGCGACGACACTTGCCAATGCTTTCCACACAGCGTCTGATAGTTTTTCAAACCTTGCAAGGAGGAGACCAGTGTTAACTGAAAACCTACAGACAGTTCAGTATCCGGATCATCTCCCCATTCAAGTCCAAATTGCCACGAGTTCCTTGAAGTGTATACATGATGATCCTACCAATGCAGGACTCTATATAGTGTCATTTCTGGATACGATGAGAGAAATTAGGAAACTCGTTGAAAGAAAAATCTATCGGTATGAATCCAGAGAAGAATTAGGAATTTTGATGAATACGAGAAAAATCCTGAGTACACCTCATGAATATTTACCACACTTTGCAAAAAATTGGGGCCTTTTACACGGATATACGCCAGTAGAAGGAAAAAATGAATATGGAAGTAAAGAAATTCAAGGAATTCGCCGGATATTAACGGACAATGAACTCACTTCTTATAATACTTCTTCGTCTTAATTTTTTCTGGAAGTAAACTTTCTGTGGTGTACATTTCATACCCTTTCCCATAGCCTAAATCTTTCATCAAATTGGTTGGAGCATTGCGAATATTCAAGGGAATCGGGAGATTACCATACCTCTTTACATCTTCAACAGCCGAGAAATAGGCTTCGTAGGCGCTTCGATCTTTTTTTGCCTGAGCGAGATAGGCTACCCCGTGAGCTAAGAGTATTTGGGCTTCTGGATATCCTACTTTGTGACAACCATCAAAGACTGCATTGGCAACAACCAAGGCAGTTGGTTGTGCTAGTCCTATATCTTCAGAAGCAAAGATCACCATTCGTCGAGCGATAAACAGTGGGTCTTCACCTGCTTCTACCATCCGAGCTAAGTAATATAGGGCTGCATCGACATTGGAAGCTCTCATACTTTTGATGAATGCAGAAATCGTGTTGTAATGTTCTTCACCTTTCGCATCATAATTGAGTGATTTTTTTTGGGCTGCCTCTTCAACATCTCCTGCACTAATAGTTTTATCTTTGGCAAGTTGAAAGGATATTTCAAGAATGGTTAAGAGTTGTCGTGCATCGCCGTTGGACAACTCAACTAGTAATAATTGAACATTTTTTGACATCTCTTTGTTGAATATATTTAGTGCACGTGTAACAAGTGTATTCAAATGTTCGGCATTTAGTTCTTTCAACACCAAAACACGCGAGCGTGATAGCAACGCGTTATTCACTTCAAAGGAAGGATTTTCTGTGGTTGCTCCGATCAATATAATTGTTCCTTTTTCAACATGTGGCAAGAGTGCATCTTGCTGTCCTTTGTGAAAACGGTGAATTTCATCGAGGAATAAAACTGTTCGTTTATTTTCTGTATCTAGTCGTTCTTGGGCAGCTTTTACAACCTTACGAATGTCATCAAGTCCACTGGTAACTGCCGAGCGTGATTCCAAAATAAGCATCGACATTGTCCGCTAACACATGAGCCAAGGTAGTCTTACCTACTCCTGGGGGACCCCAAAAATAATCGAAGGAAGAAACTTTGAATGTATGAGTTTACGGAGAACACCATGTTCTCCAACTAAATGTTCTTGTCCGACAACTTCATCAATGGATTTCGGACGCATCTGTTCGGCGAGTGGTTGTTGATTCATCTTAGATTACTCCTCTGGTGTGATAAGCAATTCCATGTTTATTACCGAAGCCTACCCGATCTTGCACTTTTTGTTGCATATTTAATAATCTCCCTGGAACAACGGTAAATTCTCCCCAACGTTCGGCAATAGTATCGAGGGCTTGGGTTATTCGTCTGCGTTTCTCTTCTTCTTCAAATAAACTTTGTTGCATATATAAATTATCTTTTAGATCAAAACAGTTAACTGATAATACTCTGATCAGACTTTCTGGTGCTTCTTCTAGGATTGCCACTGCACGATCATAGAAATCACTATCTGCATATAATCGTTCTGGTTGTTTTTGGCTTTTTCCCCATCCATTATAGTCTTTGTAGTAGCAGGAAACATGAATACCTTGAGCTGTCAGATGGTCAGTTCGCAATCGTCTCCCCATTTTTACAATTAGTTGGTATAAGATGTGTCGAAGTTCAGGATCGCGTGGGTATAAAGGTTTTCTGAGAGCATGTTGATGACCAATAGTTTTGCGTTCAAATTCTCGATCGTCTGCTTCCCACCCATGGAGTCGTAGCCACCAATGGTATCCGGTGATTGAATGAAAAGCTTGTTTGAGAAATTTCATCTTTGCATGATACATATCTAAGGGGCTACGTATTCCCCAGACCCGTAAGCGATCTCCATTCCCTTTCTTGATCCCACAGAGATCTTCTAAATCCATTGATCCGAGAATATCTATAATATTTTCTTTATCTATACAGGTTAATCCGTCAGGTTTCTGATAACTGGCTCCTATTTTGGCAAGATAGCGATTGGGTGCTATACCGATAGAAAGAGTTATCCAGTCCCCTATTTCATTTTTTACTCGTCGTGTAATTTCTTTGGCAATATCGATCATGGCTTCACGCTCTGACATGCCAGTCTGTATCCGATCTCGGAGAGCTGGCATGTTTGTCAGGGAGAATACCATTTCATCTATCGATTTGACATCAACATCCAGCGCATATTGAGAGGCAAGTTTCTCTAATTTTTTATTGATAAATCGATATTTATCTGAGTCAGGAAAGATGATTGCTACATTGGGGCAAATACGTTTGGCATCTCCTACGGTGATTCCCATTTTTATGCCCATTTGTTTGGCTTCTCGGGAAGCCGCTAGGACGAAACCTCGATCGGTGGTATACGCTCCCACAATTACTGGTCTTCCTCGTAGTAAGGGATTGGCTTGTTGCTCGATGGTCGCAAAACAGGAGTTGATATCCATAAGTATCACTGTGGGAGGTGCTGGATTAAATCCTGATGATTCTGAGGTTATAGTGTGCATAATGTAAGATGACAGTTTTTAATTATGATGACGATGTATCTTCTATCTCTAACAATTTCCATCCGAGGGTGTCGGTATCAAATTGAAGTTTGAAGTAGCTGGTCCCATCGGTAACCGAAAAAATATGGAGGAGGGTTCGTCCTTCGCGGATTTTGTGATGCATGCCGATTTTATTGATTCTATAACGACGCCCTCGCCAGGCAATGGCCCAAGGTAATACGGTATGACTAAGATGATTACTGAGAAGATCTACCGAAATTGATTCATCAATTTTCATACTTTTTATAAAATTACCCGAATTAAATTCATAATAAACCCGAAAAATAGACGGATCAAGACCGATAATAATCTGGTATAATAGATCATGGCTTCAGAAAACCCACCACCATTAACTCCCAAAGATATTGGCGTTCCAGAACGTATTCATGGGGTAGAATTAGTAGATCCTTTTTCTTGGTTAGAACAACCATCTGCTCTCAGAGAACGATGGTTGGATTTACAAAATGAATATACAGATAGCTTTCTTCAATCTGGTCCACTAGCAGAGATCGAACAACGGATGAAAGAGCTACAGTTAGTTGGATCGTTTCAGTTACCAGTACGACGAGGAGATTTGGTGTTTCAATGGAAGAAAAGTGGTGGTGATGAGTTCCCTGTATTGTATGTTCTGAATCGGGCGGAAATGACCGAAGAACGGGCTCTGGATCCTCATGAATTTGAGCAAGATAGGGTGATAAAGGATTATATCTCCCCACATGGCAGGTATATCGCCTATGGAACAGCCCAACAAGGAAATGAACAGACAGTCTTGCGAATCAGAGATGTTCAGACTGGGAAGGATCTTGAGGAAACGGTGCCGAATACACTAGAAGTTTCTGTTGCCTGGCTTCCCAATGAAACAGGGTTTTACTATACCCGGTATCCAGATAGTACCGATCCTCAGCATATGATCAAACGTGATGTCTATTTTCACACGCTGGGCCAATCTGCTGAAGAAGATACTCTGATTTATAAAAATACTGAACCGGGAAATATCTGGCCAATGGTAAAGCTATCTCATGATCAAACCCAGATTATATTCTCGTTATTTCACTTATCGGGTGGATTTGATATTGCCGTAAAATCTATAAACGAAGTGCCCCATACAAATATGTTTGAAACAGTGTTTAATCAAGACGGTTCTGTTCAAATAGATGTTGTCGATGGGTATTTGTATGCTATTTCGGATACTATCCGTCGTATTCCTCTAGAGAATATCTCTCAAGGAGGTTGGGAGAGTATGTATCAACCAGAAGAAGGTAGATTTATAAATCCTGATAATTGGGGTACATTTGCTGACAATAAACTGATTGTGAGTGTATTAGATACTGTTTCTGCAAAATTAGTTTTTGTGGATTTACGTGACCCAAATCATAAACAAACAGAAATTTCTGTGCCGCCTTTCGCTAAAATAAAACAAATCGACGGTAATATTCGATCAACAAATTTCTACTATCAATTAGAATCGTTTACTATTCCCCCTTCGGTCTATGAAACTGATCTTGTTACTGGCAAATCGGGTGAATTGATGCGAATTGATGAACCTCTGGAAAATACTATCAAGGTAGAACAAGTCGTTGTCTCATCTCCCGATGGGACCAACGTGCCGATGTTTATAATTCGTTCGAAGGATGGTGGAGATGCTCCACGTCCTACGATAATTTACGGCTATGGTGGGTTTGGTATATCAATGTTTCCCTATTATTCTCCACGACTGTTGGATTGGGTCAAGCGGGGAGGGACGTATGCTATACCTTCACTACGTGGAGGGATGGAGTTGGGATATGATTGGTATGCTCAAGCGACCTTAAAAAATAAACACAAAACCTTTCAAGATTTTATTGCTGCTTCGGAGTTTTTGATTGACAATAAGTATACTACTGCAGAACAATTGGCTGCCTGGGGCGGGAGTAATGGTGGATTAACTGTTTTAGCAAGTATGATCGATCGGCCACAATTGTTTGGGGCTGTTGTAGCAGATGTACCAGTTACCGATTTGGTACACATTCATCAGTCGCCTGGTGGTCCGTATTGGATTCATGAATATGGGGATATAGGTAATCGAGATGAATTTGAATATCTTTTAAAAATCTCTCCCCTCCATAATGTCGTGGATGATGTTTCCTATCCCGCTGTATTTATCATGGGAGCAGAGAATGATCGTCGAGTAGATCCGTCTCAATCGTATAAGATGGCTGCTCGTTTACAAGAAGCGACGAGCTCAGTAGATCCAGTACTATTGTCAGTTAAGAAAAATATTGGTCATGGAGTAGGGAGATCAGCAACTCAGGCGACCGATAGTTACACTCAAATCTTCACCTTTCTCGAAAATACCATTAAATCTGTTTAGTGAATGATGATTCTTTTTTTTGGTTTATTTACCCGTGATACGAGGGTCCACAAGGCATTATGGGCGTTGAGATAATAGAATTTCTCTGAAGTTGGAACGTGCGGGTTATAATATGGCAGATGAGACATCTGTAGTTGGATATATTCTCGAAATCCCACAAAGATTTCCGAATTGTTATGACATTGTTCCCAGAGTGAGAAAAGATAGGCATATACTCCTGAGCTGGGAAGATATGGGTCGTTATGATGCTCAGAAGGTGCTAATTGTGTAATAACATTTTTCAAATCACTCAGACTGAAGTCAAAGGAAAAGCGTTTCTGTAGTAGCGAACGAACAACAGTATCGGGATCAGTCACTACTGGATTTAAGATCGTTTGATATTGGGCATGTTTCCCCCATCTCCAGATAAATTGTTTTTGCACAAGTATGGCATTCCGAGTAATTTCTGATAGTCTCATGGTAAAGTAATCCCCTTCGTAGGCTTCTAACATAAAAGCTTCTCTATATAATTCATACGCTAAATGTTCCGTAGGTATTTTGCCGATTAATGATGGCTTATACAGGAGTACTGGTTCGGGAGTGGTGTAATCTTCAGCGTCCAAGGAAATTCCCAATCGTATGATACCCGTATTCCTTTGATGAGACATATCGGGGATGATGTTTTCGG
This sequence comes from Candidatus Woesebacteria bacterium, assembly GCA_044223895.1. Taxonomy (GTDB): domain Bacteria; phylum Patescibacteriota; class Microgenomatia; order UBA10105; family UBA927; genus CAKZSU01. The sequence continues at coordinate 689 of JBGALL010000051.1, read as the reverse complement.
GATATTCATTGATGAAATCAGCTAACGAGTAGATACGTTCTGCTTCTTCAGGAGAATCCATACGTAACATTAACTCTTTGAACGCAAGATTCATGTAGTAACGAGGATCCCCATGTGTTTTCCTCGGTGTCTCGAGAATTTTATCCAGGTGAAAAGGTGTTTCTACTGGCTTTCTATGATGTTCTTTCATTTACAGGTTGAAGTATAAAGGATACTTGAGTGAAAATCTACGTACTATGAGATATAATTGAAAGATTGGAAAAGAGTAAAAGGATCTGATCATGGTTGAATTGCGGGCGGCTCTGTTTTTGTTAGCCTCAAGCCTTTCATTTTTTATTTCAATTGGGACTGGGACTGTAGCGTCTTATCGTAATTCCCTGTTGAAGTCAGAAAAAAATTGGTACGAGCTGAACTCTGTGTCTTTGGGTGTATTAATGGTTGCCACTGGCGGATGTTTGTTGTTTGTTGGGATTATTGAGTTTGAGATGATTGTGTCTTTGTTAGAGGCAGTGTTTGGGAATACGTTGATTGGCTATGGTATGGGAATTCTCCTTTTCAGATTTCTTGAGAGTCTGAACGATCCTGAAATTTTTAAGCCATTCCAATCTGTTCCTCCTATGGAGACATCTATAATCACTGACTTCCGCAATTTTTTCCGACTCATAAAAGACTTTTTCGCCAATTGACTA
>JBGALL010000050.1:0-12445 GCA_044223895.1 Candidatus Woesebacteria bacterium | reverse complement strand
TTTACTTCTATAGTCTACGCACAAACCGCACCAACGGAATTAATATCTGCTGATAGTTCGGGTGTAGTTGGAAATGGTCAATCAGTTCCCAGTCAGTTCCAACATGCTGTTAGTGCCGACAATCGGTATGTGGTATTTACCTCCAGAGCATCGAATCTCGTAGCCAATGATATCAATGAGGTTGATGATGTATTTCTCAAAGATAGACAAACTGGTGCAGTAGAACTCATGAGTGTGTCTGACACTGGAGACCAAGGAAATGGGAATAGTAGTCAAGGAATAATTAGTAGAGATGGTAGATATGTGGTGTTTTATTCTGAATCAACCAATTTAGTATCAGGATTTGGTGCTGGTGCATTTATCAGGGATAGAGTGAATGGAACAACTGAATATATTTCTGCTGGTCTTGCTGGAAGTATTAGTAGTGATGGAAGATATGTTGCTTTCGGTTACGGAGGAAATGTCTATGTAAAAGATCGACAATTGAATACAGCATCAATTGTAAATGTAGATTCGCTTGGAAATACCGGAAATGGATATAGTGAATACCCATCGATGAGTTCTGATGGGCGCTATGTTGCCTTCGTATCATCAGCAACAAATCTTGTTCCTAACGATACCAATGGATATAGAGATATTTTTTATCACGATATGGTGACTGGAATTACCAAAAGAGCCAGTGTCAATTCAGCTGGTGAAGAATCAGATAAAGGAGGAGATAACCCCCAAATTAGTGGTAATGGAAATTTTGTTATTTACTCCTCGTATGCGACGAATTTGACCACAACATATACTTATAATGATAGCCAAGTATATGTCTATGATCGACTAAACGAAACTACTGAAATAGCGAGTATAAATAATCAGGGTGTAGCCAATAATAATACCGTATTTACACCCACCGTCAGTGATGATGGACGATATGTAGCTTTTAATGGACATGGTAGTACGCTAGGTTACAGTGGTCAGTATGAGGATAATGCCTTTCGGAGAGATCGACTAACAAACACATTAGAAATGGCTAGTTCTTATAATAATACTTGTCTCAGCGGCCCAGGTTCTTCTGGTGTTGGTGACATTAGTCCTGACGGAAGATATATATTTTACTATCTCGAATTTCCAGTCATTCCTTCAGATACCAATGCAACCTATGACGTATATATTCGCGATATGAACACCGCGACGCCTATTTCTTGTACACTTTCCAATCTCTACTCTGCAAAAGCTTGGCTTGGTCTCGCAAATACAGCAGATAGTGGAATTAAGTTTGACTTACGTGCGAGGATATTTAAGAATGGAGATCTCATTGGCGGCGATAAAGTATTAAGTGTTGATGGTGGAGGAACTGGATTTGCGAATGCACTTCAGCAGACTATTCCTTTGCCAGCAATTTCTCCTGTGGAATTACCACCAGGTAGTGTACTCGGAATTAAACTAGCGGTAAGAAATGCTTGTACCGGTTCTACAAAGAATTCTGGGACTGCACGATTGTGGTTTAATGGCCAAGCTGCAGATAGTCGATTTAAGATTAATCTCGCAGAGACTCAACTATTTTACTTTTTAAGAGATGGTTTTCAGCTATCAATGCAGCAAGGAGTACAAGGTGAAAAGTTATTTATCGATGTACCTGTAGGAGCGCAATGTGGTGATTGGCAACAATTCGGTACCTGGAATATTACCTTGTAGGTGACAGGAAGTAAGTTTTTTATGAATGTATGAAGTCCCAATCTCCCTTAATAAAAAGTCATAGTCTGACTATAAATATTTTCTAGGATTAGTGGGTATAGGTTTAGTTGCCATTACCGTGTTTTTGTTTGAAAATTCACCTGAGGTATTTCAGGTGATACTGATGATAGGCGTTTGACCTCTTCATCGAATATAAACTAATCGGGAGTGAAGAGTGAAAAAAATCTGATCCCTTAATAACCTCTTTAGTTTTTGCAGCTGTCGTAACAATAATATTTATGACTCTATTGATGGTGATATTATTTTTTTACCAACAGTTTTGAGAATAAATTCATATTCACAGACGCGACCAATACTTTTTTCTGTGTATGTCATCAGTTTTTTACTTAGTAGTGCTGGATTTAAAATAAAAGAAGAATTATCTAAAAAGAAATAATTAAACAATGAAAAGTACAAATAACAAATCTTCGTTATCGATTACGATTATAGTAATATTTATTGTATTTATTTTGGTAATGGTGGGGTATCAACTATACAAAATCCGCTCTTTCGAAAAGCAATTTCTGAGTCCTCAATCGTACATACCTACAGATAAAATTCTTGCATCTATAAAATATCTTCAGAAGTGAAATAGACTAATTATTATTTCCCAAACATGTGGAGGGGATCTTTGCCAGTAAAAAAAGTAAATAGTAAATAGGCACAAACCGAAACAAAAAATAGTACTCCAAAAACCAGAAATAGAGCAAAAGCTATAGTACAAGATTCAGCTGAAGCAGGACACCCAATATAATACATCATACATATATTCTACTTCCGTAAAGTAGCTATTAGTCTATTAGAATCTATAAACAGATCGAGCGCATCGCAGATAGTAGGCACCACTATATCTGATGCAAGGAGAGTTTGGGTATGCACTCCTTCGGATTGAAGAGTAACGATAGAAAGTCTAGCTAATTTGGTGATCTCTACATCGATGAAGCCATTCCCAATACTCACACATCTGTCAACTCCAAGCTTCATCATTTCTGCCTTTTTCTCTTCTCCAGAACTTGCTTTAACAAACGTAATTCCTAACTCATCGGCAATCCGCTTCCCATTGCCTCGAGTGTCACCAGAGAATAGATACAATCTAAATTCTTTTTTTAATATCTCGATGCGTTGTTTCACTCCTTCTACCAAAACTCCACCAATGGTTAGAGTGCCATTTAAATCAAGAACGATAGTATCGACATCCAAGAATTGATCACCGGGAATTTCGTATTTCATGAGCTAATTATAACCACTTGAAGCGAGTTCGAACACTTTCCATGACAAAGAGTAGTTCTTAAATATTTATACATACATTTCTTAATAATTTTATTAGATTTTTATTAAATTTAGCAGTAGACTCACTCATAGAGAAGTTATTCTATGAAGTCTTTAGGAATTATTTTCCTTGTTTTCTTTTATTTAATATTGCCACTTCAAATAATTCAGGCTCGTTCCGGATGCTGTTCTCATCATGAGGGAGTATGTGGGTGTGGCTGTTGTGATGGCAGTCCCTTATCTTCCACATGCAGACCATATTATCCAGAATGTAGCCAAGCTCCAGTAAAAGTCATGCCCACAACAGCTCCAAAAACTATTCTGCAGGTTTATCCTACTATTACTCAATATCCCACGAAAAAGCCAACAATTGCTACCAAATCTACTATTACTCCGTCAAAAATTACTGAACCCACAGCAACAATTTTACCTACGAATATACCAGTAATCACACCTGCTATAGATTTGTTATTACCTCAAAATGAAGAAAATCTGACTCTATTTCAGAAAATACTGCAATTTCTCTTCGGAAGATTCTAGATAAACATTTTTGTCCTATTTCTTCCATTTCCTGAGAATTTTTGGTAAAATACCTAAAGGTTGTTCACGCCCCGTTCGTCTAGCGGCCTAGGACCCAGCGTTTTCAGCGCTGTGATCGCCGGTTCGAATCCGGCACGGGGTACTCAGCTCAAAATGAGAGGTTTCGACAGTGAGTATTGATTGATATAAGGCTCCAATCTCGCGGTTCGAATAACCCGAATACTGCCAATGCAACCCAGAAGGGAATATCGAACCGAGAAGAACTCTACGCTCACTTAAATCTGAACTGTCATATGTTTCCCCTAAATCACGGAATTTTTTCTTCATAAATTCACTAATATCTTCAATAGTATATTTATCAAATAGAGTAACGTTTGATGCTGTTTCAGCTGCTGCAATATTTGCTTCGATAATTTTATTCTGTTCTTGATAGACTTCATCTGAGTAGACACCCGCCATATTTTTCTCAACTAAGATCCGTCGTTTTTCTTTGAGCTCAGTTATTTCCAATTGAGCTCTATCTCGTTTTGCACGCAGTGCAATAATATTTTGGTTATATGTATTTCGTAACAAGAAAATAAAAAATTCCAAACATTTTTGTGTTGGTGTAATTTCTTGCAAAAAATTGATGAGTGAGTTATTTAGGGTGGTTACCGGTATTGATGGTGCCCCACATCTACTTTTACAGAAATAATAGCCATATTTTCCTGACCGTCCTTTACTCCATGCTCCCGTTAGCGGTGTTCCACATCTACTACATTTAATTACCCGGCGTAAGGGAAATTCTGGATTATCGTGTGTTCTCTTTAACCCCACACCACTTCGATTTCTCCCGTCAAGAATGGATTGAACGCGGTAAAACAGATCTTCAGTGATCATAGGGATATGTTGACCTTTTGGCTCTTCTGGATATTTACCTGATGTCAAAATGCCCATGTAGAATTTATTGCGGAATATATCGTTGACTGTCTGCCCTCGAAGTAAATACTGCTTTCCAAAAATAACTTTACGAATTCCCCATTCATTCATGATTTTTGCCATTTCAGTTAAGCTTTTTGATCCGGTAGACATCAGATTCCAACTTTTTTTTACTTTATCAAACATTTCTTTATCTTTTACTGCATATCCATCTTGAACAACATAACCAATAGGAACCCTCCCGATACAAAGTCCAGAGAGAAACCTTGCTCGTAGGCCATTCCTAGACCGTTCACTCCGAACATCGTTATCCATCTGCGCAAATCCGGCAAGCATAGTCTCAATGAGTTTTTCGGTTGGACTATTGCCCGTTGGTTCAGTAGCAGAAATTAAGGCAACTCCATATTCTGCTAATTTCTTTCTTATAGCCAAGTAGTCTGCAGTTTGCCGAGAAATTCTATCTATTCTATAGACATACACCGCATCAATCGTTTTTCTATTTCTTCTGCAAAACTCAAGTAGTCGGATAAATACAGGTCTACCTGTAATTGTTTTAGCGGATCGACCTTCTTCTCGAAAAACCTGAACTATTTCGTATCCTTTTCTTCCCGCGTCACGCTGACACATCTCTTCCTGTGTCTCTAGAGAAAAATTTTCTACCTGCTCTTCACTGGAAACGCGGAGATAAATAACAGCTCGTTTATGTTGTTGAATGTTGGATTCCATAACAATTTATCTCGTCTGTAAAAGTTCTTTCAATGTCATATTGTTGAATATACTTCGCTCATACTCCACAGACCATTTGCCAATGAGATATTCAAATGAGGCAATCAAGGCTTTAATATCTTCAGTTGAGTATGTCGAGCCTAAAATTGCTTTCGCTTTTTGTACTTTCTTATCCTCATAATTCTGTTCAGGAAACATTGCAGACAAAACAGTAGAAAGGTCTGTGGTTTGAGGAAAGTTAGAGAGATCAAAACGAGGAGTTAATTTTTTACTATCGTTTTCTTTATTAATTTTTGTATCAACCGATTCCATATCTTTTACTCTTTCCTAATCTGATAACTGTCTATATATAGACAATATATCGAGTATTTAGGCTCATGTCAATATGACTTTTAGGTTATTTTAACAATGTATTCTCTATGTATTTTAGTAATTCAAAAACTAGATATTACAGAGTGATTATGATATATTCTGATACAGTTTTATTCTCACGCCTCCCCTGATTCATGACTAATCATGTTTTGTTGCCTACTCCTACCCCATATTCTGCAACTGATCTTGAAGCATTAAAACTCATCGCCGATCTTCATTCAAAATCTATCACCACCACTCAAGGGCTTTTGTTAACGATTGCGATGGGAATTCCTGGTCCGTTGTCACTCAAACTTACCGTGTACAATATGCTGGTTAAATTGCCACTTCCTGTTCTTTCTCCTCAAGCGTTTACGGTTATCCTTCTCATCGGACCATATATTTTCTTTGCTTTGTTATTTCTTTTCATTTTGTTTCTTCGAAGAATCCCGACAACGATCATTCCATTTATCGTCTCAAAATTCCCAAAAGAAGCAGAAAAGAAAGTCTTTTTATCTTTATCGTTCCCTTCAGATACAAGCAAATCCTCATACGCGACAGAACAACTATATTCATTACTCCATACTCTCGCGCGTCAAAAAGACTTCTGGTCGAACCTCCGCCATGACAAAAATGAATATTCCTTAGAAATTGTTTCAACCAAACAGGAAGGTATTCGATATGTACTTGTAACAGGAGAAAAATTTTCAGAAATCATTAAACGGAATCTCTTGTCGTATTTACCTGGCATACAGATTAAAGAGGTGGCGGACTATCTTCCTTCATATGTGAACGAAGCAAAGAAAAAGGATGCATTTATGGGAGTTGAAGAGTTTAAACTCTCGGGTCATTTCACTCTTTCATTAGAAACACAGAAAACACTTAAAGAACATGATCCCATTTCATATTTGACTGGTAATATGACCAAGCTTGATCACAATGAATTAATTTCTTTTCAGGTTATTACTACTCCCATCTTATCGACTATGCACGAACGACATTTCAATGAAATGAACCGGTTAAAGCACAAGCTAGTCAAAGGTGAACCTCTATCTCCAGTTCTTCAAAAAAATGGTATCCAACAATTTCTATCACTTCCTGGTATTTCTATTCTTTGGTTTGTTATTAAAATTCCCGTGTTCATCATTTGGAATCTGTTTACATTTTTTCTGGAAGTGATTGCGACCATGGTAAATGAAGGAGGGCCCACAATGCCTCAAAGTTATTTACCTCAAAAGATACAACCACAACAATTGTTAAATCCTTATGAACAAGAAGTATCAACAGTTGTCAAAGAAAAGATTGATCAAAAGTTATTTGAAACGTCTATTCGATTACTAGTGCTTTCAAAAAATCCTGATGAAGTGACGTTGAGATTAAATGGGTTGTTGGCTTCATTTGGTCAGTTAAGTAGTACCTATCAATCATTTACAACAAAATCAGGGCTCTTTTCTCCAAAGCTTAAAAAGCAATTAGAATACTTTCAAAAGAGAACGCTATCTCCTGACAATGTGTTCCACCGAAACCCTATACTTTCTACGTCAGAGATATCCGATGTATTTCACTTTCCATACACCGGAACGACAAAAACAGAAGATATGATAAAAGTTCATAGTAACGAGTTACCAGCTCCTCTATCAGTAAAAAACACCTCTGAGTTTGATGTAGTTCTTGGAAAGAACACCTATGCCGGTTCAACGGTTGATATCGGACTCTCTGACGATGACCGTTCTCGTCATGTGTATTTAATCGGACAAACAGGATCAGGAAAATCAACGATTATTTACCACATGGCAAGACAAGATATTCAAAAAGGAAGAGGTGTAGCGATAATCGATCCTCATGGAGATTTAGCCGAAGATTTATTGGGTACTGTTCCAGAAACACGAAAGGATGATGTAATCTACTTTAATCCGTTCGACGTTAAGTATCCGATCGGCGTTAATTTACTTGAGTTAACGCCTCATCTTGATGAAGATGAAATGGAATTAGAAAAAGAGTTAGTCTGCGAAAGTGTTATCTCTATATTCAGAAGAATATTTTCCAAAGATGAAACAGTTGATGCTCACCGAATTGAATATATATTAAGGAATACTATCTATACGGCTTTTACCGTGAAGGACTGTACAATATTCACCGTCTATGACTTACTAAACAATCCGAAGTTTCAAAAGAGTGTGATTAAAAACTTAACAGATGAAAATTTAAAAAATTTCTGGAAAAATGAATTTGGAAGAGCTGGGAATTTCCAAATAGTCAAAATGGTATCTGGAGTTACTGCCAGAATCGGACGGTTCCTCTTTTCACCAATTGCCAAAAGAATATTAGAACAATCACGTTCTACTATTAATTTTGATGACATATTGGAATCTGGAAAAATACTCATTTGTAACTTGGCTGAAGGGAAGCTAGGTGAAGATACCTCTACCCTCCTTGGAACTACCATCATTGCCAAAATCCAACAAGCGACCATGAGAAGAGCCAGAACCAGACTTAAGGAACGAAGACCATTCTATTTATTCGTGGATGAATTTCAAAACTTTGCAACGCCTTCTTTTACCAAATTATTATCTGGTGGAAGAAAGTTTGGCCTGAGAATTACTATTGCCGAACAATCAACATCACAACAAAGTGACCGAAGTATCGTCAATGTTATTTTAGCCAATACTGGAACGGTTATATGTTTCCGAACAGCCAGCCCTGTTGATGAGTCGTTGATGCTTAGTCAGTTTTCACCGTATATAACAGCAGGAGAAATACCTAACCTTGCACGATTTCATTTCTATATGAAGATGTCCGCTATTGAACCAGAAGAACCATTTTCAGGTATTACATTACCAATGAATGGAGCTCTTGATCATAAACATATTGATCTATTAATTGAACACTCCAGAAAAAACTATGCCACGCCGTATATAAAGCCTAAGAATGACGTGGCAAAAGATGACTCAAGTATAATGAGCTCTTTCTCGAAATCTCAAGTAATTTCTCAGTCAAATATGGGTCTGCCAAAAAAGAAAAAAGTAAAGTAAATTCAGAGTCAACTGGTTGACTCTAAAATAGAGTTATTTTGTACTTAAATAGTACAGATTTACTTCCTTTCTTTATATATACATATACATTCATATGGAAATAGTTAAACCATCAATCACAAACAAACAAAAAGAAATACTCCAACTCCTCATTCAATTCCGATTCATTACAACAAAACAACTACAAAACTATTTTAAACATGCTCTTTCAACAAGAATAAGAACCTGGGTCAAAGATTTAAAAGATAAAGGATATATAAATATGATCTATGACAGAAAAACGTATGAAAATAGTGCAAAACCTGCAATATATTACTTGAGTACAAAGGCCAAGAAATTATTAAAAAAGGACAATGATTTTGATGTAACAAAACTGGAATACATTTATAAGGAGAGTAAACGATCAAAAGGCTTTATGACCCATTGTGTAACCGTTTTTGATCTTTATCTGCTTTTTCGATCAAAACAAGAGGAAAGTGAATCTCTTGAGTTTTTTACAAAGGCAGAGTTAACGGAATATGAATATTTTCCGTATCCACTCCCTGATGCATATATATCTGTTGAATCAAAGGAAGAAACTAGTCGATATTTTCTAGATATATTTGGCCCGTATACCCCTATCTTTGTATTAAAAAAACGAGTACAAATGTACATTAATTATCTTGAATCTGAAGTTTGGGAAGAAAATACACATAATTCAACATTGCCTCATGTTTTGTTTGTATGTCCAAATAATAGAACTCAAAATAGACTGTATGAGTTTATAAGAATAAAATTAAATGATAATTCTGTTGAAAATGTCTCATTTTTTCTTACTTCTATAGAATTGCTGCGATCTAAAACAGACTCAAATATTTGGCAGGAAGTAAAAATTAGCTAGAAAAATAGGCTTATAGTCAAATTATTGATATAATCCTTCGGCACGTATTTTGCACATTGAAATTTGATCAACAACTGTCTTAACAATTAAGGAGTAAAGACTGATGGTGTGGAAAATTATCGCAGTTATCTGTTTCCTAAGCACTTGGTTCAACATATGTATTGCCCTCATAAGTTTTCAGATACTCCTCCATAGTAATCCAATACTGATTATCTGTATAAGTCTAGGGTATCTATTCGTAGCAATACTTTCTATTATCGGGCTTTGGAAAGTTCTAAAGCATTTGTAAGTAATAGGGTAAGAATTCTAATCAACTCAATCAAGGAGTAGAAAAATGCAATTAGCGTTAATGTTCAATAACCCTCAGTTTGCAATGGTGTTGTTTCTGTGTGTTGTTACCGTAGTGGGCGTTGCATGGTACATAACTCGATCAGAGCCGCTTATATCTGCACCAAGTTTTGAAGAATTGCAATATCAGTTGCACATTTTAAACGCGGTGAAAGATATGAGACTCACCCATGCATTCTTAACTAACTTTGCTACCAAGTGTGCGAGGCATAATCTCACAGCTTTAGATTTAGTCGCCCTATGGATTACAGCCCAAAATGAAATATACGGCGGCATCAACGAAAATGTTGATAGGAATTTTGAGAAAGTCGTCCGGAGTATGGATGGCAAAAAACGTATCCTGAACAAGGCTCTCAAACTTCATCGTCAACAGTTGTCGAATTAGTGTAAACATGTGCCCTGGTGGATAGAAGCTCTAGAAAGACTGCGGAAAACTCATATATTCGTATATGCTTTTTCCTTTCTTCTCTTTTCCTCTTCTATCCACCTTGTATCCATTTCTAATAATTCATAAGTAGCAGTCTTAATGAAAGATATTAAGTACCACTCACGGGCAGGATGAGTAGTTCACTCATTCCTTATTGCCCACTCAACCATTCACTGACCCAATACAAGGTATCTACAAGTTCCAATTCTTCGTCTGATAGCGATACTTCCTCATATACACCCCAATCAGCCCAATAATAAACCCCCTTCATTACGTTGTAGTTTTCATCAAAAACTAGTTTAAAACCATCAGCATCACCACCTGTTGATAATTGAATTTCTACTAGTACCTCCCGTGTCATTGATAAAGGCTCCCAGTATTCTTCATGTTCATCTGGAGAAATTTCTCCCTCTATAACTTTTGGGTCATTCTGGATTGTTTTAATGTTCTCTATTGCCCAATCTTTTCTTTTTTGAGCATATTCTCGACATTCTTCGTTTGTATAATTTCCCTTAACTGTTGAGCGTTGAATGTTTGTCATATATTCCTTTCTTCATACCTCAACGTTTTATAATTTTGTATTTGGAGGCATGCCTGCCTCCAATATCTGGCTTTTAAACAGCAGGGTGAATTTTGCAAGGGCGAAGCGTCAGCGAAGTTCATCGAAGGCGAAGCCGGAGACCCTTGTAAAAGAGGGGTGCAACCCATTATTACGTTAAAACCTGTGTTATTTAGGTAGAATTAGCTAAAAATACGATCAATATTTCTACTTGAGTAGTATAATTAGCTGATGAAGAAGAACATAAAACAGAAGAAATTCTTAATCCCTATTATTTTTTTCATATTATTACTATCAGTCTTCGCAATAATTGCTATAAAGGTCGTTATTTGGCAAAAAACAAATGATAGAAATGAAAAGATTATAGATCAAGTATTTCATGCTGATATAGCCCAGTATCCGAATGTGAAAGTCACACGCTTCATGTTATGGGAAGGTGACAGTATGGTTACTCTCGATATTCCCGGAAAATCACCAGTTAGTTTTTGGTATGGCATAGATAAAGTTCCAAGAATAGAAGGAATTGGAACATATAACACGCAATTTGATTGTTTCAAGGTAAATTCTTCTGGCAAAAAAATAAACTATGCAGCCACAACAGATTTATGGCTTGACAGTACATCACCCTTTCATCAATGGTTTCCTTTTTATGTGAATACTATTGGTGATCTTTTGAATAAATATGACGATATAGTCAAAATTCTTGATACTTTTCCTAAGAATCAACCACTGATTCAATTTAAGGATGGGAACGGTGCACGAACTATTCTTCAGGTGCCTAATTTGAATTATGAAATAAACCTCAACGGGAACAAAAACACTGTATGTGATTTGTATTTCGATAAATAATGCAATGAAATCAAATTTTTTGAAACCGTTAAAAGCACACCATTTCGTATTATTCTTTGTTTTACTCTTTAGCTTTTTCCTCATTAAAGAAGTGCTCTATGTGTTCGATCCAAATTATGTTGAATTTGGACCATTAGTCTACTTCAATAAAAACAAAGATTGCACTAATACAAATCATTTTTATAGTACTTCTCCGGATGAAAATTGTTATATTCTGGCAAAACGGGTAAGTATTTATCGACTAAGTCCGAAATCTCTTTCAACTGTTTTAGAAGAAATTTTAGGAAAAAAGGATCTTCAGAAATATCTTAGTGGTTATCCAGGTAATTCAAATGGATGGGAATGTATTTCTTCGCAAGGTGCCATCGATGATAATAGTCTTGAAAAAACATACGCATCAGCCATTTATAAATGCTGGCCAAAATAATTTTCTTACACTCTCATGAAAAAGCAGTTAGCAAAAATAAATAGGATATTATTTACAGAATATTCATTACCAAAGATAGTATCTTGGGCACTTACCCATATCATAAAGATTTTTCTATTTATCATCTACTCTTTTGTGGGATATATTGGATTTCTGTTTTTTCCTTTTTTTCTTATTACTCTGATTAACGAAACCTCTCCAGGAATATTAATTCGCACCTGGATTAATTCCTTATCCGTACATTCATTTGCTTATGGAATAGTACTTACAACATTTCTTACTGTTTCTTATATGGGAGATATTTTGTTTATACTGTTGCTCGATTATCCAATTCATGCATTTACGAAAAGAATAAAACTACTTATAAGTTTCCTCTCTATTGTAATTGCTCTAT
>JBGALL010000002.1:0-72407 GCA_044223895.1 Candidatus Woesebacteria bacterium | reverse complement strand
ATCAGAGGGAAAATACAGGTTATTTAAAAAGACTATGGCACAACAAAAACACACTCTCAAAATTAATGGTATGCACTGCACCAGTTGTGCAATGCTTATTGACGGTGACTTGGAAGATACCAAAGGCGTGGTCAAAGCCAATACGCAGTATGCCAAGCAGGTTACCGAAGTTATTTTTGAAGACGAAGAAGTAACACTCCAAGAGATTATTACTGTTGTTAAGAAAACCGGTTATGAGGTTGAAGCCTCACCACATGGTAAATCGGAACATAAATGAATGAATATCAGTCAGACTCTAACGGCAATTCGTATGGTACTAGGAGACACTAGATACCTGACAGCGTTTCTTTTCCTCATTGGCTTTTTTGTCTGGCTATTTCTCTATATTCCTGTCAAAAATATTCCAGGCAATGATTTTGCATTCCAACTGAGCATCATGTCTCCAAAGGACTTTATTCTGCTTATCACGCTTTCATCCCTCACAGCGTTGTCTATGGTGATGAATGGATATATTCTTAAACGTCAATTTTCGCTACGTTCAAGTGCCGGATTGATCGGACAGGGGGGATTAGGGAGTTTTGCCGGCGTGATTGGGTCTATTTTTGGGACTGCCAGCTGTGCTTCATGCGCAGTGTCATTATTTGGTTTTTTGGGAGTTGGCAGTGTTTTCTTTTTGCTCCAGTATCGGCAAGTCATCACGATTGTTGCAATTCTACTGCTGATCTTTTCACTGTACTTTACCTCAAAAAGTGTTTTGGGAATTTGCACCGTTAAAAGGAGGCAACCATGAATGATCAGCCAGTCATACCTGAAGGATTATCGAAGCGAGAACGCAAAGAATTAAAGCGTGAGTTTTATCGCGAACAAATGAATAAACAAGTACTCACGCAAAAGATTAAAAAATATACAGTTTTAGCTTTAATGATTCTTGTAGTTTTTGTTGGCGGATACTGGCTGGTGAAAGAGGCGACAAAACCACAACCCGGAGAGTTCATTGCCGATTTGGGTAACAAGCATATTCAAAACATTACTGATGAACATGAGCAATATAACTCATTGCCTCCAACATCAGGAACTCACGTCGGCGGCAAAGCAAACTGGGGAATTAGCGATTCACCGATTCCTGATGAGCTGCAGCTTCACAATCTGGAAGATGGCGGGGTTATGGTGCAGTACAACTGCACGCCCGGAAAATCGGGTGGCGAATCGGCAACACCGAGTGCGCAAGAAACTGATACATGCAATCAGCTTCTCGATCAGTTGGCTACCGTTGTGAAGAAATATCCTGACAAAGTTGCCATGGCACCGTACCCCAAGTTAGATACCAACATCGCCCTCACCGCCTGGTCGAGAATTGATAAATTTAACGATTTTGATGAGGAGCGAATTCAGAAGTTTATCAAAGCTTTTAAAGGAATTGATCATCACTAACTATTGACAGACTACTACAAACAGTAGTAATCTATCCCCATAGAGGGGATATATGCCAAGAGGAATTCCGCGAAACCAATCAGCATCACATAGAATCGCTCATCGGCTGAAAATTGCCCGGGGGCATTTGGATAAAGTTATTCAGATGGTTGAGGATGGTGAATACTGCATTGACGTGATTCATCAGTCTCAGGCAGTACAGCAGGCATTGAAACAGGCAGATAACCTACTTCTGGAAAATCACCTCGAGACGTGTGTTTCATCTGCCATGAAAAACGGCGACAACAAAATAGCAATTAACGAAGTTATGCAGGTATTTAAAAGAAAATCATAATATGCAGTTTTCAAAATATCTTTACACAATCGCTTCTTTTATTTTTATCGTTATTGTTTTAGGTTTAGCATACTTTTCTGACAGGATCGGACTGACGAACGCATCTTCGGTAACTCCCAACCAGGCCGCAGAAAAACTGTATGTTGCTCTTGAAAAAGATGGTGCTGTGGCGATCATTGATACAAAAGATAATTCATTACTGGGAAAGGTCGATCTGACATTAAACAAAAACGGTCAGACCGTCTCCTACGCTGCTCATAATGTCCAGGTGGCTCCCGACGGGAAGACTGTGTGGGTGACTGCCAACTTCATGGGCTTGGGTGGACACGAAGAACAAAGCATGACAGATAAGGAAGATGCTGAAGAAGAGGTATTTCCCGATCAGGTCATTGTCATAGATCCTCAAAAAGATGTTATTACCAAACGGATTGACATTGGACCGAACCAGCATTTGGCCCATATCGTGGTTACCAGGGATGGTAAGAAAGCGTTTGCTACTGCCCAGGAACCAGGACTAGTGTATCAGATTAACGGTGTGACCTATGCGATTGATAAGAAGTTTGCTTTAGAAAAAGATTCCCAACCTCACGGACTGCGCCTGGCAAACGATGACAGTTTTGCGTATGTTGCACTCATTGGTGCTAAAGGCATTGGAGTGATTGACACCAAGGCTGAAAAAATCAGTAAGGTTTCACTCTCTGGTAGCGCAGTGCAAACCGCAGTTATTCCCAATAGTTCTCTGGTAGCAGCATCTGTGTACGACACCAAACAGGTAGCTTTTTATGATCCATTAGCGCGTCAGGTCTCTTACGCGCAGCTTCCTGTCGAAGCAGAGGGTCCGATTCAGATGTATGCCACTCCGGATGGTAAATACCTCTACGTTGCCGACCAGGGCTATTATTTCGGCAAACCGACCAGTGATTATGTGTACAAAATTGACATAGCTCAGAAACAGGTTGTCGGAAAAGTTCAGGCAGGCGTAGCACCACACGGCGTAGTAGTTTCGTCCGACGGAAAAAGAGCGTATATCACCAACCTCTTAAGCGATACTGTTTCTCTGATTGATACTGCAACTGATAAAGAAATAACCAAGATTAACGTGGGCGGTATGCCCAACGGTATCAGTCTCTGGTCACATCAATTTGGAGGAACACCTTAACTATGGAAACACAAACATTCAATGTTCATGGTATGCACTGCGCTTCGTGCGCGGCCATCATCAAAAGAAAGTTGGAAAAGTTACCAGGTATATCTTCGTGCAATGTCAACTTAGCAACTGAAAAAGCTGATGTGGTTTTTGACTCGGCTCAGGTCGAACTGGCTCAAATGAATCAGCAGGTTTCTCCGTTGGGTTACACCCTTGAGGGTTCACCAAGCCCTGCTGCTCAAAATGAAGATGAGCCGGTTGCTCACTCAAACGATGCTAAAGAACAAAAACTTAAAGAGCTGGAAGGAATGCGCCAAAGAACAAATTTTGCCATGCCGATCGCGGCTGTGGTTTTTGTGCTCATGATGTGGGAGATTCTAGCTCACCGCCTGAGTTTCCTACCTATATTCCCGCTTTCCATGGATGCGTTTAACAGGGCTTCGTTTATTCTGGCTGCACCGATTATGTTTTGGATCGGCAAGCCCTTTATTGATGGAGTAATCCGGTTTATCAAATACCGTGCTGCCAACATGGATACGCTGGTAGGCATCGGCACCCTGGTTGCTTTTTCCTACAGCAGTATTGTTTTGCTTTTCCCTGAGATAAAAGCACTCATTAATGCACCAGATGGGCTGTATTACGATGTGACGATTGTGGTGATCGGATTTATTACCCTGGGTAAATATCTGGAAGCTAAATCAAAACTCAAAACGGGTGAAGCGATCGAGAAATTATTGGGACTCGCAGCCAAGTCAGCAACCGTAGTCAGGGACGGAAAGGAAATTGAAATTCCGATTGACCAGGTTGTCGTGGGAGATGTATTGCTGGTCAAGCCGGGTCAGAAGATTCCGGTCGATGGAGAGATTATAGAGGGCAAATCCTCAATTGACGAATCCATGATCACCGGTGAGCCGATTCCTGTAGATAAAGCCCCCGGTGATACGGTTATCGGTGCGACAATTAATAAACAGGGGTCATTCCAAATGAAGGCCACTCAGGTAGGTGGTGAAACCGTTCTTTCTCAAATTATCAAGATGGTTGAGTCAGCCCACGGATCCAAGGCTCCTATAGAGCGGATTGCTGATCAGGTTTCTGGGGTTTTCGTACCTGTTGTTTTGGTTTTGGCAGTGATTGTTTTCCTCCTCTGGCTGATCGTCGGTTCTCAGTTTATGCCGGTGGCTTCGGCTTTGTCGCTGGCTTTGATCAGTTTTGTCGGAATCTTAGTTATTGCTTGCCCATGCGCCATGGGACTGGCAACACCAACAGCAGTGATTGTGGGAGTTGGTAAGGCGGCTCAGAATGGAATCCTTATCAAAAATGCCGAGAGTCTGGAAAAGTTTCAAAGTATTAACTTTGTCGTTTTGGATAAAACCGGCACCATCACCAACGGCACACCGGCTGTTACTGATATTAAACCTGTTGGTAAAATCGCCCAAAAGAAAATCCTGCAACTTCTGGCATCACTCGAGAAACACTCCGAACATCCTCTGGCCCAGGCTGTTGTTGAGAAGGCCAAAGAAGAAAAACTGTCAATGCTTCCTGTAACTGACTTTAAAGCAATCGAGGGTAAAGGACTGGAAGGCGCAGTTGCAGGAACGCACTATGCGGCCGGAAACCTCAAACTTGCCGAAGATCTGGGACTAAAAGTTGACGAAGCACTCATTAAAAAATATGCCTCACAAGGCAAAACTCCGGTTATCTTTGCCACCAAAAAGTCAATTCTGGCCTATATCGGCATTGCCGATACTATCAAAGACGATGCTAAAGATGCGGTTTCAGAGCTTCACCGCTTGGGAATAAAAGTTGCCATGCTGACGGGTGATAATAAAAGAACTGCTGAACACATTGCCAAGCAGGTAGGGATTGACCGGGTACTGGCGGAGGTGTTACCGGCCGACAAAGCCAACGAAGTCAAAAAACTCCAACAAGAAGGCTATAAAGTGGCAATGGTCGGTGACGGTATCAATGATGCGCCGGCACTTGCTACCGCTGATGTGGGAGTTGCCATGGGTACAGGTACTGATGTGGCAATTGAGTCTGCCGGCATTACCCTTCTGGGGGGTCATATTTCAAAATTACCTAAGTCCGTGCGGCTGGCCAGGGCGACGATGCGGGTAATCAAACAAAACTTATTTTGGGCATTTTTCTATAATATCATCGGTATTCCGATTGCAGCCGGAGCACTTTATCCTTTCACCGGTATTATGCTTAACCCTGCAATTGCCGGAGCTGCCATGGCGTTTAGTAGTGTTTCTGTGGTTACCAATTCACTACTTCTTAAGCAACGGAGAATATAAGCTATTGATTCGAAGCCCGTTATTACTCTACACTATGTAGTAGATAGGAAGATTGCAGTTAGTCTTAATGAAATCTTCATAAATAATTGGTTAAGATAAAACCTATGAATAAGCAAAGCTTGTCCACAAACTACGTTTATGAATAAAACTTACCTCATCATCATAGCAATAGTAGTGGTTCTCGGTGGTGCGTTTCTTTTTTCTAAAACCAAACAATCAATTCCTCAGACGGGTGAGTTTTCAACGCAGGTTCAGCAGGCAGAGAGTACGAAGCCTCAGGAAGTTGTCAATTTAAAAACCGGTGATACTTATAATCTAACGGCCAGTATTGTTAAAAAAACCATTAACGGTTCTGAAGTAAAAATGCTTGCCTACAACAATTCAATCCCCGGTCCGCTCATCAAAGTTCCTCAGGACTCACAAATTACTCTCAAATTTACGAACAATACTGACGTTGATTCAACCATCCATTCTCATGGTGTCAGGGTTGATAATAAGTTTGATGGCGTACCTGACTTGACGCAAGATCCGGTCAAGCCCGGGCAATCGTTTACCTACACACTCAAATTCCCAGACGTCGGTATGTTCTGGTATCACCCACATATCCGTGAAGATTATGCCCAGGAATTGGGCCTGTACGGAAACTTCTTGGTTACTCCCAACACTCCCGATTATTGGGCAGAGGTGGACCGTGAGGAAGCACTATTCCTGGATGATATTCTGATTGAAAATGGCCAAATCGCCAAGTTTGACCGCGAAACTGTCGATCATACCTTGATGGGTCGATTTGGGAATACCATGCTAGTCAACGGCGATGAAAATTATAAGCTAAACGTTAAGCAGGGAGAACGCGTGCGTTTCTATATCACAAATAGCGCCAATTCCAGAGTTTTCAACTTCGCGATACCCAATACAAGAATGAAGTTGGTCGGTAGCGATAACGGCAAATATGAACGCGAGGAATGGATTGATGCAGTGACCATCGGTCCATCTGAACGACAAATTGTAGAAATCTGGTTCGATACTAATGGTGAATATAATATCCAAAACAAGACTCCCGAAAAAACTTACACACTCGGGACTATTGCGGTTTCACAAGCTCCGGTTACGACTTCGTATCTCATGGTCCCCCGAACTAACCAGGATGTGATTGACGCTATAAACCCGCTTCGTCCTCTGTTTACCAAAACACCTGACAAAGATATTAAACTCACGCTCCAGATGGGATCTAACTCTACCGAAGGTAATAATTCTATGGGTGGTCATATGATGGGCAACGGTCAGATGATGCAAAATCAGCAAATGGCCATGGGTACACCGGAGAAAATTGAGTGGGAAGACGACATGGGCATGATGAATGCACAGTCAACCAAAGAGTCACTGAAGTGGAAGATTGTTGACACCGCTACTGATAAGGAAAACATGGATATTGGTTGGCAGTTTAAAAAGGGCGATGTAGTAAAAATCAAAGTCTTTAACGACGACAAATCACAGCACCCGATGCAGCACCCGATTCATATCCATGGACAAAAGTTTCTGGTACTTTCAATCAACGGCCAGGCGAATAAAAATCTGGTCTGGAAGGACACAACTCTTATTCAAACCGGAGATACGGTTGAACTTCTAGTGGAGATGGATAATCCTGGAGACTGGGTGATTCATTGCCATATCCCTGAGCATATGGAAGCTGGAATGATGAGTGAGTTTAAGGTCATTTAATGAATGAGCAAACATGCAAAAACATTCACTATTGTTGGTGTTCTAGGACTAATACTCGTTGGTTTCCTCTTATGGCGTAATTGGTCAGGTAGTTCTTCTGATAACGCTCAAGTCAATTCTATTTCCCCACCTACTCTGGACAAAGTGAGGATAACTCCATTGCTTCATCATTTATCGGGCAGCTTCGTCAAGGGAATTTGAGCCAAGTCAGATCACGATCGAAAATACCATTGCCAGTAACGGCACATATACCAGTTATCTTTTCTCCTATCAATCAGGAAGGGCTAAAGATCTATGGCAAATGAATGTTCCGTCACGGCACAGGTTCCTTCCCCGTGATTATTCTTAACCATGGGTACTTCAACCAGTCTTCTTTCATCAGCGGTGACGACTTTTACAAACCATGGCAGATATTCTGGTGCGGAACGAGATATCTGACACTGCAACCTGACTACCGGGGATTTGGTAAATCGGAATGACAAGCCAGGATCGCGCGGACATAACCTAATTATGCGATCGATGTATGAGTCTAGTTGCCTCAATCGGCATAATGTAGAGAAAAGCCGATCCTGTGAGAGTTTGGCATATGGGGACACAGCATGGGCGGCGAGGTATCACTCCGGACAATTGAAGCAACAGATAAAGTAAAAGCAGTTGTTTTGTGGGCACCAACCAGTACCGTCGATACCAATTCTGCTGCGCATGGTGGTGGTAGAAATTCCAGTCAAGAGGAAGAGGCCCACAACGACATTGACCTTACCTATATAAATACTCCCATCAGTCTTCACCAAGGACTCTCCGATACTGAAGTAGATCCGGAGTGGTCAAAAGAATTAGATGTGGATCTGGAAAAGTTAGGTAAACAAGTTGAGTACTTTGAGTACCCCGGTCAGGATCATAACTTTCGAAACTTAGGATGGAATGTTATCTCAAAACGGACAATAGACTTTTTTAACAAATACCTAAAATGAAAACTGAAGCAACTCTAACTTGTCCAAAGTGTGGGGCTGTACAAAAAGTGACGATGCCCACGGATGCCTGTCAACATTTCTATAAGTGTCAGAAATGCGGAGAAATGCTGAAACCGAAAGAAGGAGATTGTTGTGTATTTTGCTCATACGCTGACTCTAAATGCCCTCCCAAAACAACTCGAGGTAAAAATCTTAATAAAATCTTCATCTTTCAAGGTATAATATGAGGACATGAGAATTCTATTGGTGGAGGATGAACGCCGGCTTTCCAGTATCATCAAAAAAGGACTCACCGAAGAAGGATTTGCTGTAGATACAGCCTTTGACGGTGAGGAAGGGCATTTGGCGGAGGGTGAGGCGTATGATGCAATTATCCTCGATATCATGCTTCCCAAGGTCGATGGTATTACCCTTTGTAGGGAACTTCGTAATAAGCAAATTAAAACGCCCGTTTTGATGCTGACGGCCAAAACGACCGTTGAGGACAAGGTGGCCGGTCTTGACAGCGGAGCGGATGATTATCTCACCAAACCCTTTGCCTCTATGGAACTGCGCTCCCGGCTTCATGCTTTGATCCGCAGAAGTAAACAGGAAAGTTCGCGATTCTCAAAATTGCCGATTTGGAAGTTGGACCCGATTAAACACAAAGCAGGCCGTGCCGGAAAAACCCTGTCACTCACGCCCAAGGAATTTGCCATTCTGAACTACTTCTCAGGCATAAAGACGAAGTGGTAAGTAGAACCATGGTGATTGAGCATGTCTGGGACTATAACTTCGACAGCATGAGTAATGTTGTAGACGTGTTTATGGCGGCTTTGAGAAAAAAGGTTGATAAAGGGGCCAAGCAACAGCTTATCCATACTGTACATGGTGTCGGCTATAAAAATCAGTGAGAGCCATAAATATATAGAGCTACCCAAAAACATCAGAGGCAGGCTTTTTTCTTTGGTATGCCACGTCACTTATTTCCATCACCGCTTTCTTTTATATAGCGATTCCTCATTTTAATCACTGTATGGCAATATTCTTTTTTTTGTCCTTTTGCGCCCTTTAGCTCTTGAGGGACTTTATATCATCCGCAAAATGACTGATGAGTTAACAACGCTTTCCTCAAAAATAAAAACCATCACCAGCGAAAACCTAAATGAGAAAGTAACCGGCATAGACAGTGAGGATAAAATTGGTGAGCTGGCCGATTCTTCAATCAGCTTCTGGACCGCTTAAATCGCGCTTTCGAGCAGGAACAGCGGTTATTAGCGTCTGTAGCCTTCAGGCTGAAAACTCCTGTTTCAACTTTGAGAGGCAGCATTGAGGTGCTTATGGCTAAGGATAGAACCAAAGAAGAATACAAAGCCGAATTGACCGAGCTCTTAAAAGACACCAACCGTCTGGCAACCAGGATTAAAAACATTCTCGATCTGGCGTGGTCAGAAGCAGATACAGCGCGTGCACTAAAAGAGACAGTCAACCTCTCGGATATTGTTATCCAACTTAAAGAAGTGGCAGAGAAAATGGCAGTAGAAAAAGGTATCTCGGTCACCGGATCGATAGAAAAAGAAATTTTAGTCCGCGGTCATGAAGACAAGCTTTTCCGTTCCGTTCTCAATCTAATCGATAATGCAGTCTCGTATACTCCGAAAAAAGGAAATGTCTCCCTCTCACTCAAAAAGCGTAGTTCTCAAGCCATCGTTATAGTCAAAGATACAGGTGTTGGTATTCCCGAATCCGATTTGCCAAATATCTTCGATCGTTTTTACAGAGGATCCCGGACAAATAAGACTTTTGGCTCCGGCTTGGGACTGGCAATTGTACAGGGCATTATTACCGCCCACAGAGGGACTATTGAAGTTGAGAGTAAAGTGGGCAGAGGCACAACGTTTACGATTTCACTTCCTTTGGTATAAGGCCACGATTTTTGATCCTTCCAGACTCATCAAATCTTAATATTCACCTCATTATCATAAAAACTATAAACAAACATACATCTTCCTGGTACAGACAGCTCATCACTTTATATTATCGGTGGGTTTACGGTTTTGATTATCGCTGTAATTGCCGTCTTTTCGCTCGCTTCAGGTAAACAGACTAATGCTAATTCTCAAACAATCACTTACAACACTACAGACAGTGAGCGCCCGCGTGCAGAAGCTTCTTCAAAATTTTCGGACTTGGGGACGATGAACGTCAAAGACGAGAAAAAGGCTGAGTTTGTGATTGAAAATAAAGGCAGCAAGCCGTTAGTTCTTTCAAACATCAGTTCTTCCTGTGGTTGTACAGTCGGCCAAATCACTACGTATGTGAAACTTCAGTCTGAGTTTGATATGCACTCCAAAGGAACCTGGCAAGGCTGGATTGAGCCGGGCAAAACTGCTGCACTCACCGTTACTTATAGACCGTACATTATGCCGGTTTCAGGTGTAGTAACCCGTGACGTGTATATAAATACCAACGATCCGGAAAATGGAAAACTTACTTTTACAGTTAAAGCGAACGTGGAATAAATTATGGACACAAACCTCTTATTTGGTGTTTCTCTCACGGCTTCATTCCTAGGTGGAATGGTGGCGTTGTTGCTCCTTGCTGTATTACCTTTCTGTTCCCATCCTACTAGGAACGATTTTCAGAAAAGAGCCGGATAGTGCTGCTGACTATAGTCTTTGCACTAGGGTTAGGGTCGATTCTGGTGCCTGTTGCAATGGGCATGAAGATAATTGTTTCCTTTTTTGATCAGTACCACACAGTGGTATATCTTCTCGGAGCCTTGTTTATGTTTATTGTGGGACTGATGACACTTGTTTGAGATTAAACTTCAACTTCCCCAACCCGGCCTATGTATCCCTGAGCCTAAAGGCGAGCCGTGCTTTCAACCTATGTTTTGGGAGTATTCTCAGGCATTACTTCCGCCTGTTGTGCTCCCGTCCTTTTTACCGCACTAACTCTCTCAACCCTAGCACCAAGTCTGGGAGCTGCATTCATAGTGTCGATGGTCTGTTGTAGGATAGTCTTTCCGCTATTTTTCCTATCGCTTTTTTACGAAAAATTGACCAATCAGTACCTGTACAAAATGAAAAAGACAATCGAGAAACCACTCAAACTTCTGGCGTCTGCTACTTTTATGATTTCAGCTGTCATCATCGCATATCTCGCTCTCACCGACCGGATCAACGCGGAGCAGAATCAAATGTACGGCACATTTATCCGCACCTTTGTTTACGACCTTTCATCCCGATTAAAAAATCCGGTTTTAGACATCGTCGTTTTGCTAATCATTGTTATTTTGGCCAGATTTATCTGGAAGGAAGCCACTCGACAAAACTCTAAAGGAGAAAACCACCAGGAGACAAAAAAAGAATCCTGTCACTAACAAACGTTACGTCATCGGGTTATTAACCGGCTTGCTCATAGCAACACTGGCATTCAAGCTTGTGCCTACTGCTAATCAAAAAAATCGTCCCCCTGTACCAAGCCTATAAAACTCCTGATGCTCGCCAACATAGTCTCAGCTAACTGATGAAGTTTTGCCAAAGGAATTTGATCTGGGCGATTTCATTGAAGAACATCATTGTTAGGTTGGTCGAATCAGGAGCAATTGATAAAGATAAATTTATTAAGCTGTACGAGGTAAAGACCGATTTGACTACCCAAAGTGGGAATCTTCTTGATGGGTATCAAACAAATCAATATGAACTTACGAAGAAACGCCGGTGTTATTCTCAATCTTTTTGCAAGCCACTGGGGATTATAACAAAACCAATGTATTGTCAGAAGGACCAATGGGAACTCAGTATAAAAATAGAGCAGGCAACTTTGCCTCTACAGGTGGCTGGACTTTGGGCAAGCAGGATGGCGGTAAACTTTTTAACAAGTATTCCATCGTGGCATTAACTTCACGAGAGCAGGAAGCACTTGTCTCTGAAATCACTCAAAATATTTACCGGCCATGCTGTGGCAACAGTACCTACTTCCAGGATTGTAACCCTGGTGCTACCATGCTCGGGTTTATTTAACAATAAACGCTCAGGGAATGCCTAAAGATGAGGTTTATCGAAAGGCTCTGGTTCTTAACTCCTACTGGTTCCCACAGACTTATGTCGAATTGGCTACGTATTTTAAAGAAATCAAAAACAATGGGACCAGGTGGACCTTGAACCTGGCTCTCGGCATCGGAAATACTCCAGCGGACGGGGGTATCAGGCAATTAATAAAAGGTAAAGCTGCCAAAGGACTGATCCCTAAAGTTTCCGGTGGCGGCAGTTGCGGTGTGTAGTTCTTTAGTAAAACTTCATTTCTCACTAAGCAAATCTTAACACCCAATCCTGTAAAGTGAGGATATATGAAACAGAAAGGGGTGACAATATAGAACACCTTATAACGTAAAAGAAAAAAGTACTTCGATTATCTCAGCGAAAACCAACCTTTTTGTATTTGGACTCATTGCCTTGGCTGTAGCCGCAGTTGCTTTATTTAAGATTCCGACCGGAACAGTTTTCCTTATGGGAGCCCTGTTGTTATGTCCGTTACTACACATATGGATGATGAAAGATGGCGACCACAAACACTAAGAAAGGAGGAAAGGCTTATGTCCTGCTGTCAGAGCCGATGCAGAAGTCCTACGACGAGTGAGTAACGAGTAGTAAAACTCAAAAAATCACCTAGCCATAGCTGTTAGGTGATTTTTATATATTCGTAAAAAAGAGAACATTGTTCTGCCACCACTTTCTTTACTCTTGTAGTTCCACTCGCTTCTTTCTTCCCATCCTTCACGTATACTGCAAGTCCAGCAAGAAGTAATGCTGTTAATGGATCAGCCCACCACCAGCCAAATATCGCATTTGCTCCTAAACCGACAAACAAGGCTTGGCGATAGATAGTTTGATAGTCACGTTTCATCAGATTGAGCAATAATAACCTTATTGTTGATTGCTTTTCCTGTCCTTTTTTGAAATATGGCCATTGGTATCATGACAGGTAGAGCAACTACATTAATAAAAATTCCAATGAGCGATGGCTGCGCTTTATCCTGCAATACCAAATCACTAATAGCCTGAAACGAAACATAGGCTGCAAGAAAAGCTGACAGCAATAAGTAGAAGTGCACTCTTGAATCGTTTCTCGTCTTCTACTGCACCTAAGTACCGACTGTAACAGCAGCAGCAAATACTTCAATACCTGAATCAATGCCAAATCCCACTAGAGCAATGGAATTGGCAAGAATCCCAGCTGTAACAGCCACAGCACCTTCGATAATATCCCAAACAATAATAAAGTAGGCAAAATAGAGCCCACGTTTTCTTTTTGTATAGTGCTATTTTCCATAATTTAAGCATTCCTCTATGTGAGAATAGACTTTGAAATAACTTGTTTAGAAGTTTTAAACAGTTCTTGTGTTTTCTTATCTCTCAGGGAATAAAACATATTTGGCCTTTTTCCTTCGCCTACTTTTACTAATCCGCATTCGAGAGACACTTTAAGTGGTTCGACACATTTGATGCGATTGCTTTGTTTTGCCTCGACAATTTCTCCAACTGATTTCTCATCGGTTATAAGTGTTTCAATGACAGAGAGTCTTGTCCAATCAGAAAGCCCTCTGAAGAATTTTGCTTCGACCTGTAGACTACTCTTTTTCATATCATTAACTAATGATATGTTTCTGTCTACATACTGTCAACTCTAATAGTGAATGGCCTTCATAAAAAGTTAAAGCTAGGCTCATGATTTCTTAACCTACGTCCTGTTACAGTGACTGCATATGTACGACTATGGTAACTGGTTCCTTGTAATATTTAACATTGTGCTCTTTCTGTATTTTATAAAAAGCGCATTTAAACCGAGGACAAAAACTGACTGGAGGACTTACAAAATCTTTGGTGCTTTTATCGTGGCGCTGTTTGCCGAGATGTATGGTTTTCCTCTAACTATTTATCTGCTGACTTCGTTTTCCAATCATACAAGTTAGACTTCACCCATGACAATGGCCATATTCCTAAATACCTTATTGGGTCTTCAAGGAAGATCCTCATTTCAATATTTTGCATCTGACCAGTTATGTTTCAAGTCATTGGTGGATTAATGCTTTTGGGCAAAGCTTGGGAGGTGCTATATAAAGCTCAAAAACAACATGGCCTAGCTATTGAAGCGTGTATAAATATATACGTCATCACAAATACCTTGCTTTTTTATTCTGATTATTTTAGGTTTTCTCATTCAGTGGCCGACTATTATCACTTTGGCTATGGCTCCGATTCTTATTTTTAGATACATCAGGCTTGCCAGAGCAGAAGAGAAAAAGTGATCAAAGTTTTTGGCAAAGAATATGAAACCTACAAAACCAAAGTTCCCAGATTTCTACCTTCACTACAATCTGATTACTAAACTAGAAGGAGAAAAATATGAGAAATCCAGTCACACTATACAACATAGTCAGAACTAATGAATTGGGAACCCGATGACTCGGATAGTCAGACAACTATCAACGAACCAATTCGTGAAAGTTTGATGTTATTCATCATTAAAATTGCCTCTGTACTTATTATCATCGATCTAGTGTATGCAGTCCTTAATTTCGTTCTTCTACGGGCATTTTTCTTAAACCATGAGCTGCCGTTTAACCTTCATGATATGACCGCTTACATCCTCACCTTTTTGCATCCTATTACTCGTGCTAAGGTCTGGGGATTTCGGCAATTGTCTTTCGTTGGGTTGGAAACTCGTACCATATTACTCTCAGCATTTGGTACATCACCAGGGAATAATGGATTGTATTGAGAAAATCTATGACCTGGATATTGTTCGGTCGGTATCAATTCAACAGTCATGGTTAGGAAAGATTTTCAGATATGGAACAGTTAACATCGAGATCAGTGCCTCAGGGGGCTATACAGATCAAGTAACCTTGTTTGGCGTAACCAACCCCCAGCAATACGAAAAAATGCTCCGCCGCCACTTCTAATCTAAGGCAAATATTTCATCCATCTGATTATCCTGTTACTATAAAATGTAGTAGCAAAAAAAATATGTTGATAATCCTAATAAAATCTTAATGAAGATTTTGTATCATGAAGTAAGAAAGATAAATATATGACCCACAATCATAATCAAACCCCATCGGAGACAAAAATATACACCTGTCCAATGCACCCTGAAGTGCAGATGGATAAACCAGGAACATGTCCAAAGTGCGGCATGAAGCTGGTTCCTGCTGAGCGTAAGGCTGAATCTAGTAAAGACCACGAGTCGATGGATCATTCAGCGATGGGACATAGCGACCACGTTATGAAGCCAATTTCCGAAATGACAGGTTGGGAGAAATTTAAGATGAGTATGACCATGGCTATGGGCATGGAACACACAGGCCTGGCTGGACGGGAAATGGCCAAACTTATGGAGGAAGATATCCGCAACAAGTTTTTTGTGGCCCTTATTCTCACCTTACCAATTATTGCCTACTCCCCTTTAGGAACAAACATTCTGGGTTTACGGCTTCCCGAGCCCATTCCTGCCAGCTGGATCATGTTTTTACTGGCTACTCCTGTTTATTTTTATTCCGGCTGGATCTTTTTGTATTCCACCTATAAAGCGCTGCAGGCCAAAACCCTGAACATGGCTGTCCTAATCGCCGTGGGCATTACAGCAGCCTATGCTTTCAGTGTCGTTTTAACTTTGTTGGGTAGTCAGGAGTCATTTTATGAAGCGGCCGCCATGCTGACCACTTTTGTGCTTTTCGGTCACTGGATGGAAATGAAGAGCAGGCGTGGTACTACCGATGCACTGCAGGCACTATTTGATCTTGTTCCGCCACAGGCAAGGCTTTGGAGAGATGGTAAAGAAACTATGGTGCCGACTTCTGAGGTAAAACTTGGCGACATTCTGATTCTCAAACCGGGTGATAAAGTGCCGGTAGATGGAGAAATCGTTGAGGGGGAAACCGCCATTGACGAGTCTTTGGTAACAGGTGAATCATTGCCAGTTGCCAAATCAGTTGGTGATAATGTTATCGGCGGTTCCATTAATACTTCCGGCTCAGTCAAATTTAAAGCCACTAAAGTTGGTGGAGATACAGCCTTGGCACAGATTGTGAAGATGGTTGAGACTGCCCAAAACTCCAAAGCTCCCGGTCAAAAGATTGCTGATCGGTTTGCTAGATATTTGGTAATAGTTGCTGTAGGTGGAGGTTTGCTCACCTTTGTTGTCTGGTTTTTCATTCTAGGCCAACCGTTCTTATTTGCCCTCACCTTTGCTATTTCTACCGTAGTGATTGCCTGTCCTGATGCTTTGGGGCTGGCCACCCCCACTGCTGTTGCGGTAGGAACCGGTCTGGGCGCAAAACACAATATCCTGATAAAAGATGCACCAACCTTAGAGCAGGTTTCCAAAATACAGGCGGTAGTCCTAGATAAAACCGGCACTCTAACTGAAGGCAAGCCCAGAATTACTGATGTGGTTGCCGCTAAAGGGTTTACCGAAGACCAAATCATTCAGCTCGATGCCGCCGCCGAAGAAAAATCCTCACATCCCTTAAGTCTGGCAGTTTTGGAAGAAGCGAAACGCAGAAAGATCACTGTTTCCAGACAGGTCGAAAAATTCAAGAATCTGGCAGGTCATGGAGTGGAAGCGATAGTTGATGGCAAGCATGTACTGGTTGGAACTGTCAAACTTATGAATGATAGTAAGGTCGATCTTACCCCCCTTCAAGAGGATATAGAGAGACTGCTTTCGGATGGTAAAACCATCATGGTCCTGGCTGTGAATAATAAAGTTGCCGGAGTTGCCGCCGCTTCTGATCCAATCAAAGAGAACGCCCAAAAAGCTATTACCCGAATGAAAGAGTTGGGACTTGAAGTTGCCATGATTACCGGTGATAACAAAAAAACTGCCGAAGCGATTGGCAAACAACTCAATATTGACCGTGTGTTTGCTGAGGTGCTACCGGAAGACAAAGCCTCATATGTCAAGAAATTGCAACAGGAAGGTAAGTTTACCGCCATGGTGGGTGACGGAGTGAATGACGCTCCGGCCCTGGCTCAGGCAGATATCGGTATTGCCATTGGCGCCGGGACAGATGTAGCTATTGAAACCGCCAAAGTAGTCCTGATGAAATCTGATCCCGCCGATGTACTTAGAGCCATTAAACTTTCCAAAGCAACTGTCCGCAAAATGAAACAAAATCTTTTCTGGGCTTCAATCTACAATTTGCTGGCTATTCCGGTAGCGGCGGGCGTTCTTTATCCAAGCTACGGCATTTCCCTTAGGCCTGAAGTCTCAGCTCTCTTAATGAGTATTTCCTCCATTATTGTGGCCACTAATGCAGTGTTACTTAACCGGGCTGAAAAGGATCTTATAACCGTATGAAAATCGATACTGAGACCCAGCACTATGAGGAAAGCTTGCTGGTTCCACGAGACCAGGAAGAAGTCTTCGCTTATATAGATGACCACTCTCGTTTTTCCTCACATATGAGTAAATCTTCTTGGATGATGGGCGGTGGTCGGATGGAAGTTTCGACAGACAGCAATCGGGGCCAAAAAGTAGGATCTCACATTCTTTTGAGTGGTAGCGCATTTGGTATCTCGATAAACCTTGATGAAGTCGTTACCCAGCATCAAAAACCTAACCTTAAAGTATGGGAAACAGTAGGAGAACCCAAACTTATGGTCGTAGGTCAATACCAAATGAAAATCGAAATACATCCTCAAGGTGACAAATCGCACCTTACTGTGTCTATTGATTACAGGTTACCAAATAAGAATGTGTGGTTAGGAAGACTCTTTGGAATGATGTATGCGAAATGGTGTGTGCGCCAGATGATTAATGGTGTCAGAGATCATTTTGCCACCCTATAAGGCAAATTATGAACAGCTCAATAATAAAAGGAACTTTCTCATCCCTGGTTTTGCTTTCAATATACTTCACTATAGTGTCTTTGGTTTCGGGTTGGGATTTTATGCTTGAGCAATTTGCTCAGTACTGGTATTTCGTAGTGACTCTGGCAATTGGATTTGGTCTTCAGGTTGGATTATATAGCTATCTTAAAGACGCCATGAAAAAGAAACATGCCATCGCGTCAGGAAAAGTGCTCGCAGTGTCAGGGACAACTTCAACTGCAGCCATGATCTCCTGCTGTGCCCACTACTTAGTTAATTTTTTACCAATTTTAGGGGCAGTCGGAGTCATTACCGTTATTTCTCAGTACCAAGTTCAACTGTTTTGGGTTGGATTGGCGTTTAACCTTGCTGGACTTATCTACATGTTCAATCAGGTCAGGAAATTTAACAAGTCAGTATGAAATACCTTTTTGCAATTATCGCTGTTTTTGTAGCCGGAGTCTTTCTTTATTCCCGCCTTCAACCGCAGCCGAAAGAAGAAATTAAACTCCAGGCCCAAGTCCAAACTACTTTTTCTGCACAAAGTAGCTCTGAGGGCTCCGTCACAATAAAAGTCACCCCAATTAGTTTTTCCGGTGATATATGGAAATTTAACGTTGTTTTGGATACTCATAGCGATGAGTTGGATCAGGACCTAACAAAGAATATTACCCTGAAAGATCCCGTTGGAAACATCTATCAACCAACCGCCTGGGAAGGATCTCCGCTCGGCGGACATCATCGGGAGGGGCAACTTTCTTTTAACACCATTACGCCAAAGCCTGATAGTATTTCATTAATAGTTACAAATATCGGAGGAATAGATGCACGCACTTTCCTCTGGGAAGTGGGAGGTGAGTAATATGGGTATAAAAGATATACTCAAAAAAGTTGGCAAGCAACTGGATGAAGCTAAAGATCCAGTCTGTGGAATGAAGGTAGATTTGGGAACAGCCAAGTTTCAAAGTACCCATCAAGGGAAGGTTTATGGATTCTGCTCTGCTGAGTGCAAAGCCACTTTTGATAAAAATCCATTTCAGTATTCGGAAGCAAATTGTTAGAAATAACATGAGAGGGGGTGAAAACTTATGAAACTATCAAAATTACTTCATGTCATTAGTATTGTAATGGGTCTTATTGGTGTGAGCATGTCTGCTTTTGCGGTTCTTTTTTGGCCAACAGGAGTGGTGTGGTTTGGAATGACAAGGGAAATTATGTTGCTTTGCTCTATCACATCTCTTCTTGCTGCCATCTGGATTCAGATAGCAACGATTCATCACATGATGCTTGAAAAGAAGGGTGAAATTATTTAACAAATTAACTAAATAAGAATGGGGGTAAAAATTTATGAAACATGAAACAAATGCCACTGCCAATGCTACAGCTGTTACCGTCGGTGTAATTTACATCGTCTGTGCTCTTGCTGTAGTGTTATTGCCTGATCTTGCTATGACTGTTGCCCAATCATGGTTCCACGGTCTGGATCTCAGCAGAATTTCTACTTTTAATGTGTCCTTGGGATCATTCATCCTGGGACTGGTTACATCGGTGGGAGGAAGCTGGGTAATAGGCTACATTTTTGCAAATGCTTATAATTACTTTTTGAAAAAAAAATAATTTTTGTTTACGGCATAAACAGGTAGCGATATTCGTCATAAGCAAAATTGGTGGGGTTATTAAGCAATTCATCAGCAATTTCCCATGCAGTCATTTCCTCAGAAATTCTGTAGTAGGCAAAAGTATCGACTGTATTATTGCCAACTTTTAGTGCATATGTTTTTCCTGGGACAGTATCATTAGAATGTTCTAGGGCATAACGCAAGGCTGCTTCATCTCTAACAAATCCGTAATATTCCAAATTACTTATAAGCACATCTATAGTAGTATTGTCACCCAAGCGTAACATTACTTTACCGTCAACTCCTGGTTTTGATCTTATACTCTGAGCTTCTTCCGGGCTCATATGCAGGTTAGAAATGAAGTAGTCCTCAACTTTCTTAGGAGAAGGCCAGTCTTTGCCTGGCGCTTCGAAACTTTGCTCGCTAGGCTTGGTTATTATCGAAATTATTGAAGTGTTAGTAGCGCTGTGCTTAAAGGCAACAATACCAAGAATCACGATGATACCTACAGCGATGTAAATTGGCAACTTTTTTGGGTTAGATTTTTTAATCATTTCACTCTAATTATAACTCTAGTGATCAAAATTTGTCTTTTAGACCGTAGCAAGGCCATTATCCGTTGACTTTTCTCGAGATATTGATATACTTCGAGCTAATAACAATCATTAGCTGCCCTTAATGAATTTATTTTAATCGGCAGCTTATGAAAAAACTAATAGCTTTACAGTCTTTAGTACTGACTTCGCTTATTGTTGCCTCTCCTGTTTTTGCCCAAGCCGCTGATGTTTCCAAAGTTCAAAACTTTATAACTAATATTGTCCAAATTCTTGTTGTTCTAGCAGGTACATTGGCTACTGCATTTTTCGTTTGGGGTGGAGTTAGATATATCACCAGTTCTGGAAATCCCGAAACACTGGAAAGTGCCAAAAAGACGATTATCTATTCAGCCATTGGGTTAACTATTTGTCTTGCCGCTTTTGTTTTAACAAATATTGTTACGCAAGTAGCTCAAAGTGCGTTTGGTGGTTAAGGCAAGAAAAGAAAAATGAAAAATGCGAATACTAGCTATAATTGTTATCCTTGTTCTGTCTAGTTTAATAGCGCCTGGCGCAGTATTTGCAGTCTCCACAAATCCCGAAGTTACTCAGTTTACTTCTCAAGCTCTCAATACCCTAACCATTCTTGGTTCATTGGTTGCCACATTTTTCTTGATTAAAGGCGGTTACTTATATATCACCTCGTCCGGAAAACCTGATTCTTTAGAAAATGCAAAGAAAACTATCCGGAATGCACTTATTGGACTGGTTTTAA
This sequence comes from Candidatus Woesebacteria bacterium, assembly GCA_044223895.1. Lineage (GTDB taxonomy): Bacteria > Patescibacteriota > Microgenomatia > UBA10105 > UBA927 > CAKZSU01. The sequence continues at coordinate 51,718 of JBGALL010000002.1, read as the reverse complement.
TCCTTTCGGCAAATACATTTGTTTCAATTCTTTCAGGGGCTCTTACGACCCCTTCAGTTTCGACTGGAGGCGCTAATTTACAGTTGGCTCCCATAGAGCCTGTTGAACCCACGGGTGGGCTTACGCAAGTGCTGATAGATGCTATTGGGTCCCTTTTGCAAAACGTTATTCAAAGTGCCACCAAACCTGTTACAGACGCAATTTTGACTTTTCTGACAACTACGCCTTTACTCTCTACTAACTCAGTTATTTTCAACTTCTGGCTAGTTATTGTCGGTATTGTTGATGCTCTATTTGCTCTCCTTATTGCTGTTCTCGGTTTCCAGTTTATGAGCGCCTCAACATTTGGATTTGAAGAATTGGAGCTGAAACAATTACTGCCGCGAATCGGTCTGGCTTTCCTGGGAGCAAATATGTCCATTTTTATAGTCGATACGTTTATTCAATTATCAAATACGCTAGTTACAGCCGTATTTAACGCGACTGGTGGGTTAAATCAAGCCTGGATTGCAAACGCTTTTAATTCTGCGTCACTTTCGCTAGACCAGATTGCTTTTATCACCTTAATTTTTATGATTTTGTTTGTAGTTTTAGCTGTCGTGTTGCTGCTTTTCTATATTACCCGTCTGATCGCCATAGCCCTAGGTGCTGTTTTGTCACCTTTTATATTCCTACTTTGGGCAATCCCTAAATTTTCTGACTTTGCCGAGATTTCAGCCAAAACGTATTTAGTTACTATTTTTTCTATCTTTGTCCATGTTGTTGTTATTCAGCTTGCAGCATCATTTCTGACTATTCCTGAACAGGTGGGAGCGAATTCACTTATTTCCATTCTTGTCGGGATCGGTCTGTTACTGACACTTCTTAAAACCCAATCATTCATGATCCAGCTTATGTTTTATAACTCCGGCCGGGCGATGATTAAGAAAACTGCGGGACAGATTATGAATGTAATCAGCAGTAAGCAAAAAGAAGGTACTGCTGCTACGGCTGCAGACAGGGCAATCAAAACGCCAAGAAAGGTGGTACACGCATGAGAACCACTGTCATACCAGCACAAGTAACAACGGTAGAAGACACTATTGCCGGAAGCCTTAATTTTACCCAGATAGTTTTGCTGGTTTCATCGTTGTTTATAAACACATTTATCTATGCACTTGTGCCACAACGGATGATGTTTAGCATGGTAAAAATTGCTTTGATAGGAACAGTATTTGCAATCTTTATTCTGCTTTCTTTACGAATTAAGGGGAGGTTAGTTCTTTCCTGGCTTACGATCCTCGCTACCTACGCTTTAAGGGCGCATATATTTATCTTTTCCAAAAACACACTTTTTTCCCGGGACGCAGAGTTTCTCAAACCAACTTATCAAAAGGCTGTTATAACAGCTAAAAAAACCGAAAAAGAAATACAAACTTCGGACTCACAAGACATTGATTATGCGTCTATTGTCAGAAACACCAATCTCAATTTTAGGTTCAGAAGAAAAGGAATATTAGTGGTAAAAAATTATGATTAAACTTAAACGCAAAGTTCCAGCCAGAAACCAGATCAACATTAAAGAAGTCAAAGACGGGGTGCTTATCCTCCCTGGTAATAAATTCCGGATGGTTCTGGAAACTTCGGCCGTTAACTTTGAACTCAAAAGTGAAGAAGAACAAGACCAGATTATTGATACCTTTCAAAATTTCTTAAATTCTCTGCCTTGTCCGGTACAAATCCTCATTAGAACCAGAGAAATTGATATAGATGGTTATTTGCAGGACTTTATGACCCACAATAACCATGAGAAAGAGCAGGTATATAAAGACCAGTTAACCGAATACACCAAGTTTGTAAAAAAGCTCGTGTCAGGCAATAAAATCCTCACCCGCAAGTTTTATATCGTGATTCCAAATCTGGAAAATAGAGGTAAGCAGGACTTTGCCCTTATTAAAGAACAATTAACCCTTAACCGTGAAATTGTAGCAAAAGCACTGGAAAAGTTAGGGATGAAAACCAGAGTTTTAGGAAATTTGGAAATACTTGACCTCTTTTACAGTTTTTACAATCCTACCCACCTTAAGACCCAACCCTTAACACAAAAAACATTTCAGGAATTGTTTACCAATACTTATGGAATTTAAACTAACCCTACCTAAACCAGTTAAAAGACGGATTAGGGCCTATCAAAAGCACCAAAAAGAAAAGACGCAAGTCCGCCAATTCGAGTTTGGCTCGCAGGATCAGATTGATCTGATTTCTTATGCCGGATTAGAAGAACATACCAACTATATTGAGCTGGACGGCAAATATATCAGGACGTTGTTTATTTCTGGTTATCCGTATGTTGCTTCTACCGGCTGGCTGTCAATGCTATCCAACTTCAACCACAACATAGATATTTCCTACCATATTGAACTAGTTGACCCGCTAATTGCTCTTCCCAAACTGACGAGAAAAATTACTGAATTGGAATCAACCAGAAGGTCAATGACCCAACAGGGAAAGATTGTCGGTTCTGAAATTTTAGATCCGTTGGAATCAGCCCAAAACCTGAAAGACAGAATCTTGAGAGGCCAGGAAAAACTGTTTCAGGTGTCCATCTATGCTACTGTTATCACTGATTCTGTATCGGAGCTTGGCAAGATTACGACTCTCCTGGAAACAGCACTGGCAACCAAACTTTTTTACACAAAAGTTGCCAGCTTCCAGCAACTAGAAGCACTGCAATCAATTCTTCCAAGAGGAGAAAACATTTTGGCCCAAAAGAGAAATCTCGACAGCTCGTCTGCTGCCTTAACGTTTCCTTTTACCTCATCGGAGTTAGTTCAGGAGTCAGGCATTTTGTACGGCATTAACAAGTCCAATAATTCTCTTGTTATCGTTGATAGATTTTCTTTGCACAATGCCAATAGCATTATTTTTGCACAATCCGGTAGCGGTAAAAGCTATGCAGCCAAAGTTGAGATCCTGCGTCAACTGATGCAAAAGACTAAAGTAATTGTGATTGATCCTGAACGTGAGTACCGGCAACTTTCAGAATCCTTAGGAGGCACGTATATCCGATTGTCTTTAGAATCAAAAGAAAAGATCAACCCATTTGATTTTTCGGTTAGTTCGTATGGAAGCGAAAATAACTTGGCTGAACATATCCAGGATTTAACCGAAGTCATTTCTTTAATGATTGACGGATTAACCTCTCAGGAAAAGGCAGTACTAGATAAAGCTATCATTGAAACATACAGAACATTTGGATACACCCTGCATGGAAAAAATTCGCGAGCTAAAGGATATCCGCTTCTTAAGGACCTGTACAAAACCTTGAAGGCTGATGGGCAGAAGACTTTAGTCACTAGACTGGAAAAGTTTGTGAAGGGATCGCTATCGAGCGTTTTCGACAAGCAAACCAATATTAAACTAGATAACCGATTGATCGTTTTTGACATTAAAGATCTACCGGAATCTTTGAGACAAATCATGCTGATGATTGTGGCCAATTTTGTCTATAACCAGGTGAAGAAAGAACCCCAGAAGCGAATGTTGGTTATAGATGAAGGGTGGTTACTATTAGAACATGAGGAAAGTGCACGGTTTGTAGCAGGACTTACCAGACGGGCCAGGAAGTATTATCTTGGTGTCTCCATCATCTCTCAACAAGCAAATGACTTTCTCAGTAATCAATATGGCAGGGCGATAGCCTCTCAAGCCTCGTTGCGTATCCTGATGCGGCAGGACACGACTACAATTGCCGGAGTCGCCCGAGAATTCAAACTCTCTGAATATGAAGAAAAATTCTTGCTTACCTGTGAACGGGGTGAAGCAATTATTATTGCCGATCAAAACCACGTTGCCATTAAAATCGTTGCTTCTGAAAAAGAGCATCCGCTAATTACCACAGATCCTGCAGAAAGATATCTTGCTTCATGAACCCTATCCTGCTTTGGCAGCTTTTCTCACATCGTAAAGAACTGAAATACGTTGCAACGGTATTTCTGACGTTATTGCTTCTTCCTGTCTTAGCTGTTTTAGTAATAACTCAAACAGGCATAGAAATTGTTTCTGACAGCCTAGTTGGCTTTAATGAAATCCGCCTCACTGTACAACTCAAAAATCCTCTTGATGGAAAAGTCGTTAAAGAACTTTCCGGACCGTTTATCTGGCCCGCCCAGGGTGTTATTACCTTGGAGTTTGGAGAATCAAGTATTTACCAGCCATTTCATACAGGCATAGATATTGCAGGTAAAAAAGGTGATTCGGTATACGCTTTTATGAAAGGAAAAGTAATCTATGCTGATGGAATCTCTTGGGGTTACGGTAACCATGTAATAATCGACAATGGAGACAATATAACTTCTGTTTATGCCCACTTGGGAATAATAAGTGTTTCAAAGGATGATGAAATAAAACAAGGGCAACTAATAGGAAGCCAAGGAGACACAGGATGGGTCACTGGACCACATTTGCATTTTGAAACGAGGGTGAACGGAATTCCAGTAAACCCGAGAGTGTTTTTGAAATAATTATCCTTTCTCGAATTGCAGTAGTATACTTGCGCTTGAGTTGGCCTACGGAATTATATGATTACAAAAGACGAAATTGATCGCAAAGCTGAAGAATTTAGTATTAACCCCGCTGACGTTGAAAAAGATTATGTCTTTGGCTGGGTGTTGCATTCAATTTATTCTCGACCTTCATTAAACAACATCCTTACCTTGAAGGGGGGTAACGGATTAAGAAAGGGCTATTTACCCAATACCCGTTTCTCAAAAGATTTGGATTTCTCCCTCGATCAAGAAATAGATGTCTCTTTCCTTCATGATGAGTTAAATGCGGTTTGTTCAGATATTAGTCAAAAAACAAGCATTCAGTTTGAATTAGATCGAACCCTAGTACGTCCAAAGGATGTCCCCATTCCCAACACGGACGTTTTAGAGGCAAGATTGTATTTCAAAGGCTTTTATGGCGAAGAAACAATATCGCTCAAAACACAATTAGATATTACGCAGTTTGATAAAATCTACTTGCCGATCCAATCGAGACCTCTGATTCATCCATATTCAGACAGCTCAGAATGTGCGATGGATATTCGGTGCCATAAAGCAGAAGAAATTCTCGCTTCAAAACTCAATAGCTTGCTCCATCGTCAAAAAGTATCGGATCTCTTCGATCTATTATATTCAGTGCTGATTGTGCAAGAATTTTCTGTTAGCAGAGCAGAAGTGGTATCTACTTTTCTAAAAAAGACAATTTATGAAGGCTCACCGAACTCTGCGAAACAGCAACTACTGGGCATCCAACTGGAAACATACCGCCCATTTTGGAAAACTTTAATTGCTCCCGTTACCAGCTTATTTCAGTTTGATTTTGTCATAAGTAATTTCAATAGTTTGATTGAAGATTTGTTCAACCTTATTGCTAGTCCAGTACCACAGCCAGCATTTGCAATACCTTCCTTTGGTGTCCCTAGAAGATCAGGCAGCTATGGAGGCGGCTATTCTTCAGTACCCAGCTATTTTGATTCTGGTGTACGAAATACGATTAAAAATGCAGGACAATCTTTAACTATGGTGGAGCTGAGCTACGATGGGTATGATCGTCTCGTGGAACCATACTCTATGGAATATTATGTAAGAAAAGATGGAGTTGGACAAGAATATTTTTGGGGATATGACACAACTGGAGGAAAATCAGGAAAGCAATCGATAAAAAGGTTTATTTGTGACAAGATTGAGTCGATTCGGCCTACAGAATACAGTTTTTCACCTCGCTATGCAGTAGAATTTTAGGAATTAAATTATGAATCTGACAGAAGCAAAACAACTAGCAGAAAAAACACTACGGGTGATACACCCACTAATCACAAAGATAAATCAGCCATCGTTATTTTCCACAATAATATTGGGGACTTTACGACGGGATTATTTAACCCTATATACAATCATGCATCTCGCTGATGGTGACGATGATGATAGGGTTGCTTTTGGAGATCCAAGCATGGATTTAAGCAGAAGAGTTTTTGAAGATCTGATTAATATTGAATACATAAAGCTGAAGGGGAAAGAAAAATACTCCAAGCAGTTTGTTGATTTCAAGGCTGTAGAGACATACAGGGATCTTCAGTATTTACAAGCTTCTGAGGCAAAAATGGATCCCAAATTCATTCGAGAGATCACTGACGATTATGAAAAATTGCCAAAAAAACTAAAGGAACGACAACGATGGTCTGGGGTGGGAATTGAGGGAATGATTCAAGAACTGCTTGCTAATAACGTGATTAAAGCAGAAGAGTTTAAAACTCTTTCGCAAACATATATAGCTGGTAATTACAAAAATCATTTTTCACCCACAGATATATTCAACTTCCTTCACAACGATCTTTATCAATTTACCGGTACAAGTGATCTTTCGCTTAGCTTAATTGTTGTTGCAATCACAGTAACAAAAATAGCTGGGGAACTTACAGAAGAAGCAGGGGTCACTGGGAAAATAAAGGGTGAAGTCGAAGAAGTATGGAAAGAGTGGTTAAATGCTCATCTCATAGGAGAGGCTAATCAGAAATAGTATAATAAATATATGGGTACTTCAAAAACACAAAAAGCCTTTGGAGAACAGCTAAAGAAAGCTCGAGAAAAGCAAGGACTTACTCAAAAACAAGTGGCTGACAGGGCAGAAATTCATGTTAATTATTTTGCCCGGATCGAGAGGGGAGAAGAAAACTTTACCTTTGAAATTCTTGAAAAAATCGTAAAAGCTTTAAAAATTAAGTCTTCTGAGATTTTGCCCTTTTAGGGGATTCGGAGATCACTTTACCGTCCCGCGTAACTTCACCTTTTTCATTAATCTTAACTTTGCCTGATTTCAAATCTTCATCAATTCTATCCACCATCATACTGGCCATAGACTTCATGCTTTCGATAGTTTTTATGGCATACTCACGGGTTGCTTTCTCCGGCTGGGTTTCCTGTAGTATTTTAAGTACTTTTTGAATATCTTCTTCTGTTGGTGTTTTGCTCATATATTCCCTTTATTTCTGCAAGTGTACCACGAATCAGCCAAAATTCTTAAATAAACCGGCTAAACTTCAGAAAATCAAACATTTCCTGGGTTGTCACTCTATCGTCAATTCTTCTCATAATTTCGCGACTTTTAACCTGAGAAAGAATGTTTAATGACCCTTCCCAAAGAATTTCCCGGTCAAGCATTGCCAGTTTACGATGATGATTTCCAGTACAGAGAAAGACTTGTACTCCTATCTCCTCAAATCTTTGAATTTCTGCTTCTGATTGATACTCGTACCCATCTGAATGTTCCCTTGGGTCACGGGTAAAAATAAATACCTTTACGTTTCGTTTGATAAGTTCTCTAAAAATAGGAAATAGCATTTTCATTCTTTCTGCTGTTATGAATGGAGATTCAATTACGACTTCGCTAGTACAGCGAAGTAAATCTCTGGTAAACTGTGGGTAGAAAGTGGTCTCGTCAAAAAGAGAGGAATTAGTCATTTTCTTCCTCCTCTTTGGCCTCATAAATGAGGCGCAACTGTTCAAAGTGAGCTAAAAGTGGTTCAAACTGTGTTGCATCAGGGACCCCAGAAAAAGACAAGTTTATTTATAAGCTTGTCTTTTTTTTGTGACGGGATGAGAAGTTTACCCTGAGCGAATCTGAGCTTGTCGAAGATGAGTCGAAGGTAATCCCGTCAGCCACCCCACACATTCTAAGAATCATATATAATCTACCTTTGAGCTCTAGATAAATCTAAAATTAAATTCAATAGTGCAAACAAGTGTTCCATCTCTAGCCTCAAATATTGTTAGACCCTAGATGAGATTCGAACCAACTTAGCCGTCTAGGTATAATGTATCCATGAATTTTTTAGAGGTATTTTTATATATCCCCACAATTATTTTTATTGTTTTTTTTACGTACATCATTCATAAAATTACCTCAAAAAAGTTTAATATAAAAAACAAACTTAAAAATATCATAATTTCATTTTTAGCTGCATCTGCTATAGAAATCATTATTGGATTATGGTTATTTTACAGTTATAAATTTAATCCAAATGGCTATTCACCTGATTATATAAATACTATGAATAACACCCCAGTGGATGAATTTATACTCGATGTATTACTCTGGCCATTTTTATGGTTACAGTCTATTTACCTCAGTATATCTAGATTTATCAGATAAACTTTAATTCCCACCATTCTGATGACATTACAAATTTTTTGATATTTTCTGGATAGTTAAAAACGTAGAGATACTTATAAGACTGAATAATTACATACTATGTTAAAATCAAAGATATGAAATATAAAATATTTCTACTTTCTTTTCTACTGGTTGGTATATATATTTTCTTTTCTACCAAGATTTACTTAAACTTTTTTTCCCCATTAATACTAGTTAGTGCAGCAATATGTAAATTTTATCCAGCTCATAGTGGTTGTGATAATAACCCTCCATGGGGTCCATTTCTCGATAATCCAGATGCAATTTTTACAATCATAAAGATCGATAATACTTTCGTACTACATTATAAATACTTAAACAGAGAGGGATATTATCCAATTAAAACAAGTAAGCTTGATTTAGAGCCATTTATGGATAAATCTATTAAAATTGATGGACATTTTGTTAATCTTGATTCTTCACCCCTAAAAAATCAATGTATTAATAAAATTTGTCACCCGTCTAATGTAAATATCGAGACAGAAAATGGGGGCCGCAAATATATTAGCGTTGATATAAATGAAATAAATTAGTTGATAAAAATACTCATGCTATTTTATTTATCTTCGCATATTTCACTCAAATAGTCATAAAAAGTGAGAGATGATTTAAAACAAAATTGGTTGAAACGTAGATTCTTAATGCAAGATTCACTGAATCTTATTCGGAAGTATATGTAATAAAAAATCTGGCAGAGAATTATTTAGGTCATTATACACAACTGAAAGCTCTACCTTGTATTTTTTCGAAGGTTTTAAAAACTTTGGCGGTATACGAATTCCAAAACGTGATTGATTATTTACAATTGTAGTAAAGAATGATTCACAATTGGAAACACATTGTTGTTCTGTAAATCGCAAAGACACCGTACTACCGACCCAGGCTAAACCATAGAATATTGGCGTTGTCGTCCAAGTAGTATAGGATGATTGAATCCCTTCAGGATAATCAGTGCTTAGTATCTTATTTCCTAGTCCAGTAATAGATAATATAGTTAAAGGAAAGTATTGACCGTTTATAAATACAGGCCGTTTCGTACCAACATAGAATTTTCTTGTCTCAGTTTCCTGAATCGCTCCAGAATTCAGGAGCGCTTGCACTTTCCATTCATATGTCCCGTCAGACAAAATCTTACCTCCGTCCTCCCTGTATTTATCAGAATATTGTCCTAAAGAATTTATAGCTTTTGGAATAATGGTATAAACAGAGTTGTTTCCTGAATACGTTACTGTTTTATATTTATCTTCATATATACCATCTTTTGAGCGTATTTCACTTTTTTGTAAATTATCTCCAGAATACCTAACCTGCTCATAGTCAACAGGTATGTTTTCGATATACTGTTCGAAATTATTCTCTGACTTTTTCAGCATAATACGGAACGAAGACACACCCTGTTTTATGTCTTCATATCGAAATGAATTGATCATAAATGAAAAAGTAGGTAATGATTTAGAAGACGATTGGTTTTGAGGTGCCAGCAATCTAAATGGTTCAAAATAGAGAGCACTAATCCCCAGATCTATGTCGTTTCCGTGTGTTTGTCTGACACGAATGGTGAAACCCTCTGCGCCGCTAGGTCGATTAACATTCGGATTAAAATCAATATAAAAGTTCTCTCCTTGTTGATCAAAAACTCCATCAGCTGGATTTGAGCCGTTCCAGGAACTCCCATTAATAGAATATTCGACTCTTTGGAGTCCTAGAGGATCAGGAGCTATGCTATAACCCCTCATCCTCATAGTTGAATCCATACCGGACTCAAATCCTGAGTATATAGTTACACCATTAAAAACATTTTTATACAATAAAATTCTAGAATTAATTCTATCCGCAATAAATAAGGTGTTATTACAAAATGTTCCACCGGCCGGACGCCGAAGAGTATTCGCTAATGGACTACTATTACCTTGATTGGCAGCACTCGATGTTCCATTGCTTTGTCCAATAATGATATCGGCTGGAGCATTATTCTGATTCGGTATAGAGTTATAAACTAATACCCGATTACTGCCACTTCCTGATTCTTCAGGAATAAATAACCGTCCATCTCCAATCCATGCATGCCTTGGACCTACTAACGTATTTAATGCCACACTACCGCCTTGATTAGCACTTGTTTGTGTAAACGATTGTTGCCCTACGACAATATCTGCTGGGGCATTATTTGTTGTTGGAATTGAGTTGTATATCAGTACTCTGTTATTGGAAGTATCAGATATAATAAGCTTACCATTGTAAACAATAACATTAGTAGGAAAATTCAATGTATTTGCATCAGCAGAACCTCCTTGATTAGCACTTTCACTAGTCATATCTGCTTGACCGATAACAACATCAGCAGACGCATTGTTACTTGTTGGAATTGAGTTATAGATTAAGACACGATGATTAAAAGCGTCTGCAATGAATAATTTATTATTATCAACCCAAACCCCCTGTGGAAAATGGAGTGTATTGGCACTTGCGGACCCGCCCTGATCAATAGAAGCACCAGAAAAGGTAGTTTGCCCCACAACAACATCTGCTGATGCGTTATTTGTCTCAGGAATGGAATTATAAATTAATACTCTGTGATTTTGCGGATCAGCAATATACATCTTGTTTCCATCAGATATTGCCATGTCTACTCCTTGCAAAGTATTAGCTGCTGCGGAACCTCCTTGGTTCACAGAGTTTGTAGTCATGTTCTGTTGACCTACGACCACATCGGCAGAAACGTTGTTGGATTCTGGGATATGATTGTAAATGAGAACACGACTATTGCTATAGTCTGCAATAAATATTTTTGAATCTGCACAAAACACATTGTATGGGTTGGCAACAGTGTTACCCGACGCACTCCCTCCCTGATTTGCATTCCCTTGATTGAGTGAAGTTTGCCCTATCACAAACGAAGCAGGCATATTGGTATAAAACGCAAATATTTTAATGGGGTGCCTAGTAATAAAGAAGGAAATCATCAGAACTAAAAAAAGATTATATTTCTTCATAAAATTCATGAATAAAGCTTAGATAGTAAAGTCGGTAGTTTGCAACTAATTCTAGTTTTCATAATTATTCAACCAAACAATATAATCTTTTCCATTTACATTATTGTCTCCATTAAAATCTCCATCTGTAAATCCAATAGCGTTAGTTATTCCATAATGATTTAGCCAGAAAATATAGTCTTGACCATTTACTTTATTATCTGAATTAGCATCTCCTGGTTTATTTGAGGTATTAGTTGGTGAGATGACTGTTGAATATCCGAATTCATACGCACCGATATCTGGAGAAACGCCGGATGGAACACGATTTGAAACAAAATCAGTGGTGTATCCTAAATTTATTCCAGAATCTCTTGCTGGACTGGATGATTGTAATCGAAAATCTTTGTTATCAATATTCACAAAAAGTGGATTTCCAATCTTTTCTCCAGAATTCAGGGAATAACCTATTGAAGCACCATTAAGCATGTAATAGAGATTATTTGATCGGGTAAAGTTCCCACTATTCGCTATTTGAATAGGAGAAACGACAATATTGTTTCTAAACGTAATCATACTTGGGGTAGGTGCCATACAATCTAGCATTCGATAGCCATCAACATTTAGATTCACAATTGTATTATGCTCAATTATTAAGTTATCAACTGAAGCTCTAAAATTACCATCTGTGTGAAGACATCCAAAGCCCAAATTATTATAGAGAACGTTATAGGAAATAGTATTGTTTGATACTGTACCCCCTGGATCATTTCCTCCAATCTCAATAAACCCATTTGTATTTTCAACCCAATTGTGATGAATGTTGTTATTATTATTCCCAGTCCAAAATTCAACAAAGCCTCCATCAAATCCATAATCAAAACTTGGCGCCCTACAATTTTTGCAAGTATTATAAGAAATTTCATTATTATCCGAATGTTCTAACCAAATTCCATTTGCACCGTAATCATCATCCGGGTTACTGGTGTTGTTAACAACCATTTGCAAGTCATGAATAGTGTTCCTGGAAACGGTATGATTTGAAGTTTGGAGGAAAATGCCTATTCCAGTATTTGAAATCTCATTATCTGAGATTGTCACATTTGAGGAACCAGCCCGCAAGATAATTGCAGCGTGATGGGTATCCTTAAGGTACAGATCCTTAATCACAATCCAACTACCTCGTATTACAAACACATTACTATAACAACCGGAACATGGGTTAGTTAAAACAGGAGCAGAACCATTTCCATATGCGGTATACACAATAGGGTTACCATCGGTACCGGATCTGGCTGTATCAATAGTACCACTCCAAGAACCACCTCGTTTAAAAGACACCACATCTCCCGGAGAAATAGCTAAAGAATTTACCTTACTTATTGATTTGATAGGAAAATTAATGGACGTGCCTATATTAACATCAGATCCACCTACATCATCAACATAATATGATACTGCACTGACTCTACCACTAAAACACATTAATAAAAGGATAAAAATAAGTGTTAACCTTAGTGGAATTTTTCTATAGTTACTCATGCATATTGATTATATGCGAGGAAACTGTATATCTTAAAGTAAGAATAAAATGATGGATAAAATTTATCTCATTCTGCTAGCACTATATCTATTTATTTCACCCGGCTATGTCTTTGCAGATGATTGGACACAGGAAGCCCATGATAGCCAACGGACGGGATTTACTACAGAAGATCCAGCACTTCCGTGGAGTTATGCCTGGAGCTGGAATGGACCTGACTCAAATGGAAATACAACCGCAAATTTTTATGATGCACCGCTGAGAGACGCTCATGTCATTACTGGAGGCAACTATCTCTATGCACCAGCAGGGATAAACGGACTATACGCACTAAATCTCCAATCAGGTCAACAGGTTTGGCATTATATGGGAGGAGATGTTGAAGGTACGCCTGCATTTGACCAATCAACAGGATCGGTATTTACGAGTACACTAGATGGAAAAGTAGTAAAGTTAAATGGACAGACTGGTGCAATAGTAGGGATCTTTTCAACAAGTAATACAATTGTAAAACCACTTTTACTTATACCAGGATATGTATTCGCTGTAACGATCCAGGGCAATGTACATAAAATAAATACTTCTACAATGACAAAAGACTGGACCTATTCTGCAGGTTCGGAAATAACAACTCCAGCATCTTTCTCACCATCTACAAATAGGATATTTTTCGGTACGGATGATCTCAATGTCCATGCTATTTCATCTACAGGTCAGCTAGTTTGGAAATCAAAACCAACTGTTCGAAGCGCAACGGAATACTGTGGACTCTATAACTATGACTATCGTTGGCCAGTTGTAGCTGATATTCCAGGAGTATTATTCATCCGAATGCGAAATCCCCATCCTTTTGATGATGGAGGAAATACGAATACTGAAATTCGAAACTACCTTACATCAAATCCGGATAAGCAGACCCTTTTTGCATTAGACATTTACAATGGAAATAAAAAATTCCTTCCTAATGTTCAACCAGATGGATCAGACAATCGCCCCATCTGCAATGGGAATACAGGTCAATTATTCCATGCAATATCCGCAGCGCCTGTAATAAAAACGATAAGTGGTAAACAATTTGCATATATGCCATGGAGAAATAGTCAGTCACAATATGATTCACGGTGGGATGCATTCATGGGAGAAATGGTATTGGATGACACATCAATAAGTGGTTACAAGGCTGGAGATTTTAGGTTTATACAATTTAAAGGTCAAATCGATCCTAATATGATTGCAGACGAAATACATCCAATTAGTATGGCTGGAAATACCATATTTCATCACCAGTCAAATAACGTAGAGTCTCATAGAATAACCGATAGGAGTAACTCAAAAGGGGATACAATGAATAATCCCATAGCAACAATTCGAAATCCAGAAATTGTTAGACATTGGGCTGTCTTAAATGGACAACCTCAAAATCCCAACAAACAGACACACTATAATACAGGATTAACTGTTTATGATCGCTATTATGGAGATGGATTTTGGATATATCAGGGAAATCTTAATAAAGAAATGATACTAAATCCTGAGATTCAACAGGGAGCAACTGAGTCTTTGGGAGCGGAAGAGGGATCAATAAATCGTTATACGTTTGTAAGTAATGGAAAAATAATTACGACTGGCCCTAGAGGGGATATATTTGTTTTAACTCATAGCGGACAATATTCGATTTCTCCAACAAGCACCTCTTTGCCAACGAATATACCTACTCAAAAGGATGGGGATGCAAATAATGATGGTATGGTTGACGGAAAAGACTATATTATCTGGGTAATTCATTATGGAATTACTAATCCAAGTGGTTACGCGGATGGAGATTTTAATGAAGATATGAAAGTTGACGGAAAGGATTATATTGTATGGTTAAATAATTATGGCCCCTAATCAGCGAACAGATATGGATAATTATTAACCAAATAATTTACATCTCACGTTGTCTGTTTGTTGTACATTTGTATGTTCGCATATTTACCTCAAATAGTTATAAAAATCGAGAAAAGTTCAGAGGACAATGCATCAGCCAACACAACATTTTAGAAACTGGTAACAATCATACTGTTATTGATCTAATAAAGACTCGAACCTCATCAAGAATAATAAAGTGTAAAATAATCGATTAATAGACTGTCACAACAATCTAATTGTAGTATAATTTATCCCATGGCAACGAAAGAATCACTAAAAAAACATGGTTCACTGTTTTTGAGTAACCGTAGAAGCGAGTATCCAACGCTTTCTGGTATATACCATGCAACTGCTTCTCTGCCGGAATCGGTGAGAGGAACAAATTTGACGGACAAACTTGGTCTTGCTGGAACTTTGTTAATTTATCCAGAATTTTCTGCACAACGCGGCGATTTACAGCACATCATTACATTAGGCCATCAAATAGATCATTACGTTGATTCCGCAGACTTAGTTAACTCAAACGCTCTTAGAAATTTTAATACTCTCTATCCAGAATTGTTAAAAAAGCATTACGCGAACGACAAATCATTAATAAAAAGTATACTAGGTTTTTATTCTCAGGCGATAGTAATTGAAAAAAATGCAAGAGGATTACCAGCTGATGATATGTGTATTGAAAACTGTAAATATAGAGAATTAATTAATGCTGTATGGGTACGGATGGTCGTATCAGTAGGAACACGCTTACATGGGGGAGAGAATGATCCATCAAGTTTTATACCTATTCATGATTTACATGATGCATATGATTTGTACAAGGATTTTATAAATGGACTGGAGAATAAAGATCTTCCATCTAAGAAGCAGTATGTTTTATTTTTATGGACCATGGCAATTCAACAAAAGTTTGATTCCATCTCCAGATATAGAAATAATGTCAACAAAAATCCTTTTATAGAACATTCTCAAAGAGATTATATTCTTTTAGCAACAGAGCAAGGAGTGAATCCTTTAATCTTACAAGGAACACTGTCATTTATTGATACACTTCCTTATTTACAAAGACTTCAGAGATTTTGAAAACATTATTTATATTGGTCTCTTTCACCAAACGAAATTCAAACCAATAAGGTATCAATACGTGTTATTCCTTTTTTCATCGCAAGCTGGGCAAGAGCAAGAATCAGGTTTTACATCGAGACTCTCACCAAAGTAAAATTTATTTAGTACTATTTTACGTATCATTGTGATAATCGGCTTCGCGGGAAATAATATGATTAGATATTCTTTCTTCATACATACTGTTTACACATCTATAGGAGCTCGAGTCTAAAAGTGTTAGAGTAGAGATAGTATTAAATCCTTTTTTCATGAATTTCTCCAAAATTTTCAACAAAAAAATAGTTCTCATAATCGTGGTACTGGTTGGATTGGGAATATTTTTTAAAACCAGAACAACTCCTTCACAAACAAGTATAGATTATCAAATGAAACGCAGCGATATATCTGAACATATAATTATCAGTGGCAATGCCAATGATTTAGGGAATGCTCCGGTATATTCTTCCAGTACGGGCATAGTCGAAGAAGTTTTAGTAAAAAACGGTTCAGTGGTAAGCGAAGGACAAGAATTGCTAAAGATTAAAAGCTCAGCGTCTGAAATCGAAAAAGCTCAAGCACTTGCTGACTATCAAAGTGCACTAGCCAACCTAAATACTGCTAAGCAAACAAAAACAAACAACCAGTCAATACTAGAAGCAGGAAGAAAAACAGTAATCGATGCCTCCGTAGCCTTCACTGAAATGACCGATAGAAGGAATACCGGTAGGAATAATCCACTCACCGGAAAACCCTATACTCAAGATGAAATCGACAGTATTACTTCCACACTAACCAGTAGCCGAAAATCATTCGAATATTTAGAAAGAAAATTTTTAGATTCTGATACAGCCATAACGGCAGCGCAATCTTCAGTAACTGCGAATTTACTTGCTCTTCAAGCTACTCAGAATAGTGTTATAAAAGCCCCTATATCCGGTACGATCATGAACCTTTCTGTAGCCTTGGGAGATATGGTCAACGCCCGAGACACAACCGCCTTATCAAGTACCACCAACATTCCGGTGCTTCGTATTTCTTCTAGTAATGAAATTACGGTCTTGATAAAACTGAATGAAATCGATATCACCAAAGTGAAAACAGGGCAGAAAGCGATGGTTATTTTTGATTCCATTCCCGATAAATCATTCGATGCCAAAGTATCACGGATAGATGATGTTGGGGAAAATTCTAATGCTGTAGTTACCTACAAAGCCTACGTAACCCTTATAGAACCAGATGAACGTATTAAAACCACTATGACCGCTACGGTAACCATAGAAACCGAAACGAAAAAAAATGTCCTAAGTATTCCCAATAGCGCGCTGACCAAAGCAAATGGAGAAAATCAAGTAATCCTAAAGAAAAACGGAAAATCGAATTCAGAGACAGTAAAAACTGGAATAAAAAACGAAACCACTACAGAAATCATATCTGGATTAACCGAAGGGGATATCATCGTTATTCCCAAATCTAAATAAAACCTGCCGCAAAAGAGCACCATGAAAAAAAATCTGCTGCAAATAATCGTATCCATAAAAGTTGGATATTTTTTGGCAGTTCGGGATATTAATCGTGCCAATAAATGGACGACTATTCTTATTACCTTCGTCATGATGTTGACCTTCTTAAACCTTATTGTTATTCGTGGGATTTTGGTAGGCTTAACGGAAGGTTCTGTTCGTTCTTACAGAGAACGCTATACCGGGAATATTTTTTTATCAGTTCTCGACAAAAAATCCTATATAGAGGATAGCCATTTAGCCATCGGTTTGAGCGAACAAATAGGGATGATTCAGTCTGTTAGCCCTCGATATACAGCTCCTGCAAAACTCGAAGCCGATTATAAAACCCAAACACGCAGAGACGAAGAAACCGACCGCGCCACAGGAGTGGTTGCCGGGATAAATCCCGAAAAAGAAGATAAAGTTACTGGATTATCCCAGTTAGTTATCAAAGGTTCGTATCTGGATTCCAGTAAGAAAGATCAAATACTTGTTGGTGTTTCCTTATTACAGAAATATCAATCAGCAGCGGGTACAGGGACATTGGCTCTCAAAAATGCCGATGTCGGTTCGGTTGTTCGCATAACAATAAACGACATCGTCAAAGAAGTTACTATTGTTGGAGTAGTCAAAGGAAAAGTTCAGGGGATAGATAGCCGTATATTTATGCTTGACCGCGAGCTTCGTCCGATAATTGGACGTGATGATTTCAATGTCAATGAAATAGCCATAAAGTCAAAAAATGACGAATCTGATTTAGCAATAAAATCTATTTTCTTAGGAAATCAGATAGACAATTTAGCCAAAGTTCAAACATGGCAAGAAGCCCAACCACAGTTTATTCGTGACATATCGGCAACCTTTGCACTATTAGGAAACGTTATTGGAGGTATTGGTTTAGTAGTGGCTTCGATTACGATTTTTATCGTTATTTTTGTCAATGCGATTACCCGAAGAAAATATATAGGCATTCTCAAAGGGATTGGTATTAATGCTTTAGCAATAGAAACCTCGTATGTATTTCAATCATTATTTTATGCTTCAGGTGGAACAATTTTCGGAATGGTAATCGTATATGGACTCATGGTTCCCTATTTTGCCAATCATCCTATTGATTTCCCGTTTTCTGAAGGAATATTTGTCGCTGATTTACCCGGAGTCCTCTTACGAATATTCATTTTATTCGTAGCAACTATTATAGCCGGCTATATTCCAGCTCGAATTGTGGTGAAACAACGAACCTTAGATGCAATACTAGGGAGATAATTCTATGATTCAAGTCAAAAATTTATCAAAAACATATAAAAGTGGCAGTACGGAAGTAAAAGTTCTTAAGCAGTTAAATTTTGAAACCAAAACTGGGGAATTTATTGCCATCGTCGGAAAATCTGGTTCTGGTAAAAGCACCTTACTATATCAAATGAGTCTGTTAGATACCCCAACCGAAGGAGAGATACTTGTCAATCAAATTTCTACAAACGATTTCTCAGAAGACGAACGTATGGATTTTCGACTAAAGGAATTTGGATATATCTTTCAAGACTATGCCCTGATACCATCGTTAACTGCCAAAGAAAATGTCATGACACCGTTATTAATGTTGGGTATGTCACAAGACCAAGCTGCCAAAAAAGCCATAGAAGTATTAGAAAAAGTTGGTCTCCAAGATAGAATCGAAAATCTCCCAAATCAATTATCGGGTGGACAACAACAACGAGTCAGTATTGCTCGAGCAATTAGTGGTGATCCGAAAATCCTCTTCGCAGATGAACCCACAGCAAATCTTGATACAGAAACATCACAACAAATTCTTTCGGTATTTTCCGATCTCAATAACCATGGTCAAACTATTATTATGGTGACTCATGAAGATGATTATGCCAAGCTTACCGATAGAATAATTACTTTATCAGATGGAAAGATAATCAATGATAAACAATTAAAAAAATAAGTTCTATATTCTGGAATATTTCTTCTGAAATATTAATTTTTCAAAAGCAACTTTCTATGTATTTCAAGTTATAGACCATTAGAATACTGTAAATAAAAATACTAAACGAGATAATAGAAATTAATATTGTTATCTAAGACATAAAATTACTAAAAATAGTTCACTCTAATGCATTGGTCAAATAATGCATATAATCCAGAACCGCATCCACCAGGAAAACTATAAGTAATTAAAGATGGTAACACTACATGGAGTATATATCGTCCAGATGAATAACCTTTAAGTATTTTTTGTGACAAATCCAAACAGACAGAACTAGAACAGAATTTAATACTAGCTATTTAATTATCAATAGTAGGTATTCCCCAAGATCCACAAAATTCGCAAGGATGTTTGTGGAAACATAAAGCAAAACCTCAAGGTCTCAATGTATAAATATTTCTTTCTTTACCTTCAAAACCTCCTCTAAACTTGCAGATATAGCTTCAAGGTTGTTACTGGTTAAATACCGTTTTCCATCCTTGACATATAGGCTCATAGTATGTATTATTATGTCTTGTAATAATTACTATGAAACAGCTTAGGGAATTGTTTAGCTCCAGCCCAGTTACACCGTTTTCTGAGGCTGAAATAAAGATAAAAGGCGGATTTGGCTTCAGACACAATGGGGTCGACTACGTTCATCATTCTCGCTTGCCTCCGGCAAAAACAGCCTATTCTCGAGTAAATAGCATGCAGCTCGTAGTATTATCCATAATGATACTCTTGCTCACGCTAGGCTTCGTCGCCCAATGGCATACTACCTTAGTTGTATTTGTTTCTATTATAACTTCCTTATATTTTACCGATCTTCTATTTAATCTATTTCTTATAGTTCGGTCATTTCTACAAGCAACGGAAATTACGGTAAAGGAAAGAGCAATTTCAGACAGAAAATCATGGCCAACCTACACCATCTTATGTCCACTGTATAAAGAATGGAAGGTTGTTCCACAATTCGTTGAGGCAATGCAAAAAATCAGTTATCCGAAAGAAAAACTACAAATCATGCTTCTTCTTGAAGAAGATGACAAAGAAAGTATTGAAGAAATACAAAAAATGAAATTGCCCTCAACCTTTGAAATTCGTGTTGTTCCTCATTCTAAACCAAAAACCAAGCCAAAAGCTTGTAACTATGGACTTCAATTTGCCAAAGGGGAGTATACGGTTATCTATGATGCTGAAGATATCCCCGACATTTGGCAGTTAAAAAAATCAGTACTAGCATTTGAACAATTGCCGAAAAACGTCGCATGTTTACAAGCTAAATTAAATTTCTACAACCCCAACCAGAATTTGTTATCAAGAATTTTTACTGCTGAATATTCTTTATGGTTTGAACTAGTGTTAACTGGACTTCAGTCAATTTCAGCTCCTATTCCACTCGGTGGAACATCGAATCATTTTAGAACCAAAGATCTTGATGTATTAGGTGGCTGGGATTCATTCAATGTTACCGAAGATTGTGATTTAGGAATGCGCCTATCAAAGAATGGTTTAACGACCGCTATTCTTGATTCGGTAACTCTCGAAGAAGCTAATAGTGATTTAAAGAATTGGTTTAATCAAAGAACTCGATGGATAAAGGGTTATGTCCAAACCTACTTCATGCATATGAGAGATCTGACCGAATTTTCCTCCAAAAGATATAAGGTTGATGGTTTCTTTTTCCAACTTATCGTTGGAGGAAAGGTTTTCTCAATGTTGATAAATCCTTTCATGTGGGGAATAACAATTTCTTATTTTGTTTTCAGAAGTCATGTGGGTAATTTTATTGACACATTATTTCTTGCTCCAGTCTTTTATATGGGAACGATTTCATTGTTCTTGGGAAACATGCTTTATTTGTATTTCTATATGGTAGGTTGTGCAAAACATGGGCATTACGGCTTAGTTAAGTATGCAATATTTGTTCCCTTCTATTGGTTAGCAATGAGTTTTGCAGCATGGGTCGCAGTTTACGAATTCATAGTCGCACCCCATTATTGGTCAAAAACTAAACATGGTCTGCATTTACAAAAAAACACTCCCAAAACACATACCAAAAAGTCTCAGTCTAGAAATTCCTTCTGGCCTAGATTTGCACAGATATAAATATGAAAAAACTGACAATTATCATTCCTTGCCACAATGAAGAAAAAGGCCTTGTGAAGGTGCTTTCTACTATACCTATTACTTCATTAAAGAAATTAGGTATTTTGACCAAAATTCTCGTGATTGATAATAATTCAACCGACAATACCGCAAAGGTTGCAAAACAATTTAAGGCAGAGGTAATTTTTGAACACAAAAAAGGAAAAGGTCACGCCATCATGACAGGATTCCGCTCAATTGATTTTGATACAGACTTCATAGTCATGCTTGATGGTGATGGAACATACGCAGCCAAAGAAGTATTACGAATGATAGAACCATTATTGAGTGATTTCTGTGACGTAGTTGTAGGGTCAAGGCTTGGGGGAGATATCAAGAAAGACTCATTAAAATTTCAAAACAGAATTGTTAACTGGTCGTACACCTTCTTAGTACGACAGTTTTATCAAGCAAACGTAACCGATGTCTTGAGTGGCTATTTTTCTTGGAAAAAAGAAGTCATTGACTCTATGTTTCCTCATCTTCAAAGTGAAGGATTTGAGTTAGAAATGGATATGATTACCAAGATGAAGCGACTTGGCTTTCGCATGTATTCTGTTCCAATAACCTACGAAAAACGCCATGGTGAATCTAAGATATCTGCTGTTTCAGATGGTTTAAGAATCCTACATGTTTTCTCTAAAAATTTATTTTGGAGTCCATCCAAATCTAGAAAAAATACCAGAAGGTTAATACCTACTGTTACATCTATATGAAACAAAAGAAGCACATTCTTATTGCCTATCAATATCTTTCATTTAAAGGTGGGATAGAGGAAGTAATCATGAATCAATCTCGA
Source organism: Candidatus Woesebacteria bacterium (assembly GCA_044223895.1). Classification (GTDB taxonomy): domain Bacteria; phylum Patescibacteriota; class Microgenomatia; order UBA10105; family UBA927; genus CAKZSU01. The sequence goes on along the minus strand of JBGALL010000002.1, from coordinate 29,547 downwards.
GAGCTGAAAAAAGCAGGATATTCTGTTTCGTTGCTGACATCTCAATTTAGTAATAACGATCCGAATACAACTCCAGATAATATTCCTATTTCGAGAGTGAAGAGTTTGAATATGACATACAAATGGTTTGGTATTCCCTTTGCACTTCCTATGCCAACAGTGAAGACGTATAAGACTCTGATAGATTCAGTCAAAAAAGCCGACGTGGTGAACGTTCACGGACATCCCTATATGTTTTCGTTCATCTGTATTTTACTTTGTCAGATATATAAAAAACCAGTTATTTTGACTCAACACAATACCAAAATTATCTCCAAGTCAAAAATTATGAATATTCTTTCTTCACTCCTTGATTATATTTTTGGTCGCTATAATTTAGTTCACAGTACTAAGATAATTTCTGTTAGCGAAGAGACAAATAAATACGTCAATTCTATAGCAAAAGTAGCTAAGAAAAGTATAGTCGTCTATAACGGTGTAGATATAGCCAGATTTACTCCAGCCAAAAATCGAGCAGCTCTGCGCAAACAATATAATCTACCAGTCGATGCTTTTATTTGTTTTACGGTACGTAGATTAACCTTCAAAAATGGTATTGAGACATTTCTTCAGATTGCACAATTACATACTCACAAAAACACCCTTTTTCTTTTGGGTGGTACCGGACCAGACAAACAAAATATTGAAAAATATATCACAACCCACAAGATATCGAATGTTAAATTGTTAGGGTTTATAAAAGATGAAGATTTACCAGCATATTATGCTGCCTCGGATGTATTTATATTGCCATCTATCCAAGGTGAAGGCTTTCCGATGGTTATATTAGAATCCTTTGCCAGTGGGATACCTGTCATAGCTACCAGAAGTGGGGGACATATAGAAGTAATCAAAGCAGGTACACATGGCTACATTACCCCTGTAAACGATCCACAATCAATGCAAGAGAAAGTTGCCCATATTCAATTAAACCCATCTCTTCGAAAATCAATGGCTAAACAATGTAGAGACCTGGCAGTAAAAAGTTTTTCCTGGAAAGAAAATGTACACGGTCTAATACAAATAGTTTCAAACGTTTCATGAAAGGATACATATGACACTCAAAAATAAAAAAGTTATCGTTACGGGTGGAGCAGGGTTTATAGGATCTCATCTTGTTGATGCATTAGTAGCTGAAGGCGCAAAAGTTACGGTTATTGATAACCTGATAACTGGTCATTTACGTAACTTAGTAAAATCTAAGAAAAACATAACGTTTATAAAGCTCGATATACTCAACGCCAAAAAGGTAGATGCAGTAGTGAAAAAAAATCAAATAATCTTCCATTTGGCAGCAAATGCCGATGTTCCTAGATCTGTTAATGATCCTGGATATGATTTTAACGTTAATATCGTGGGCAGTTATAACTTATTAACCAGTGCAGTAAAACATAATATAGAAAAATTTATATTTGCTTCAAGCGCCGCTGTGTATGGAAACCCGGTATATACCCCTATCGATGAAAAACATCCGACGAATCCTATCTCACCGTATGGTGCCTCAAAACTGGCTATTGAACATTTGGGAAGAGCCTATGCACATACATATAAATTACCTTTTGTAACCATGCGTATCTTTAATACCTATGGAGAAAGACAGCCACGGTACGTAATGTTTGATTTATTAAGGAAGCTTTATAAGGATAGAACAAAATTGGAAGTTCTTGGTACAGGAAGACAACTTCGTGATTATTCGTATGTCAAAGATACCGTAAAAGCCTTCATTCTTGCTGCCAAAAAAGCAGAATCAGGCGGGATATATAACATCGCTGGTGGAAAAAATATTAGTATACGCGACATAGTTGTTCACTTAGTAAAGATACTTTCAATTGATGAATTGAAGATTACCTACACAAATCAAAGTTGGAAGGGTGACATCAATGTCTTAGCGGCGAATATCAAAAAAATTCGTCGAGAATTATCCTTTAAACCAACCGTCCCATTGCCTATCGGCATGAGACGATTACATAAGTACTTGTATAGTCTTGAATCAATATGAAAGTTTTTACCTATATTAAATTCAGCATATTCACACTATTCTTTGCGATGGCCGTACTTGGTGGATTATATTTAAACTTGCGACTGCATGTGGTATTTGGTGACGCGTTAGCTCGTTCGTATCACATTTACCAAGTTTTTTTTGGCACTCATCCAAAACTTAGCGCGATAGGCTTTGTTTGGCCACCAATGCAAACGCTAGTCCAGTTGCCATTCGCTTGGATTAGTAGTATTCATTATTCAGGAATTATCGGCAATATCACTTCAGCTATTTTTTTCATTCTCAGTTTATTTTTACTAGAGCGAATTGCAAAATTTTTCAATGTTTCAACCGTTGTAAGGTATATAGGAATACTTCTCATGTTTATAAATCCAATGATGTATTTATATGGTATAAATGGTATGTCAGAAATCATTGGTATTTTCTTTTACCTGTTAACTCTATATTTTTTTCTGAAGTATATTAGTAGCGAAAACATCTTGTTTCTCATTGTTTCAGCCTTTGGTTTATCTCTGGGCATTATGACGCGTTGGGAGATGTTCATCCTCTTACCAATTTTTCTTGTCATCTTATTTGCTCAACATGTTACGCAATATAAAATCTATCTTTCAAGATTTGAATCCAACGGTATTTTATATATTTTTCCAATTGCGTGTATTATTGCTGGTTGGTTATTAATTAGCTATTTTGTAACGGGAAACTTTTTCCCGGCAGCGGAACAAATAGATAACAATCTGGGAGATGGCTTAAACCACATAGTGGCTAAAATTGATCACCTACACTTATTCATGAATGGCCTTGCTAAAGTTTTTTTCCTAGCACCATTAGTGCCAATTATATCCCTATTAGCTATGATCATCTCAAAAAATAAAAATCGCTTTCTAGTCGCAACAGTTCTTGGTTCAGGACTCAGTTTGGTGTTTGCACAAGTTGTCCTGTATACCCTTGGTAAAACAGTAGGTGAGTTGAGATATTTTATGTTTGTCATTCCAACTACATGGATTGTAGCTATGATCTGCATATCTGCATTGAAAGAAAGGTTTTCTATCATTGCCCAAAAAATAATTACTACCGCAATTCTATTATTAGTTTTTTTGTCATCAATAACAGCAGGGTATGCGATGTCTAACAATCAGTTAAACAATCAAGAGTACATCGTTATTGATGCTCTTAAACGCGGTACTAATTCTTCGCAATATTACAATTATGAACATGCTAAAGATATAGCAGCCTATCTGACTAACAATATTCATCAGGGGAAAATATTAGTGGATGATAAAGTGGGATTTTCAATTATATATTTCACTCAAAATTCATCCTTATTCATTCAATCAATTGACGAGAACTTTTCTAATAATTTGAAATTTCCTTTTTCTAATTCAGACCTGAAGTATTTTCTGGTAAATAAGCCAACTTCGGAAGGATCTGGGGTAGAAGATATTGTAAATACTACCTACCCGAATTTGTTTGCAGAGAAGGAATCGTTTACTAAATTAGTACATGATTTTGGAGATTGGAAGTTATTCGAAATTGGAAACTTCGTACAAGAAAAACCAATCGCACAGCCAAAAGATTGCTATTACACAACTAACGAAGGAGATTCATATTGGTCTATATCAGAAAAAGTCTACGGTGACGGAGCCGATTATCCAAATCTTTTACAACTGAATGAACTATCACAAGCAAAACAAAATATGTTGGAAGTAGGTCAACAGGTTAAAGTTCCATGTGATACACCAGACACTACAAATCGGTAAAAATTCCACGATACAAATTACAACACCGGCCATTCGTCAGGATTATCAAAAATTTTAGGTTCCTTTCTATAAACAGGAAAGGTTGTTGAATTTGATAAGGGATAACTTTCTGGTTTAGCAGCACAAAAATAATAAATCGTCCCATATTGTTGTACGATAGCATCACTTTCTTCATTCGTTAAATGCGGATCATTCGGACCTCGACAAACATCTTTTCGATACCATAACTCAACCCAGGTAAAGGAGTGCATGGCTAAATGGAAGTCAGAGTAATTTTTTATTGGGCGATAGAGTACTTTTTTACATTTGGTATACCCCATGGTTACACACAAATTTTCTGTTTGCCGTATTTCCAAAATACTTTTTGGATATATTCCATGTTGAGCTTTATAAACATTCAGCTCATTAACGAGTTTCAACATTTCGTCATTTAATAGATAATCCCTATCTTCGTCGGTTAACTGATCTACTACATAGGCTACTGATATAAAAATGATTAACGTGATGATACAAAGAATCCCTATTATTACATTTTTCCTCGATATTCTATTGATATTTTTCATAATTTTGATATATTTTTGCAATTAAGATATTTAATATCAAAGGTATATATTTATTTATCGAACAAGATTAATCTTCTTATAAATCACAATCTAATTATACGTTCTTTTTTTAAGATATACATCTAATTGTTTACTTGAAAGCGAAGCAATAATAGCCTATAATATAAACCTGTGGAAGGCGGTTTTCGATTTGAAATGGGACGCTCCTCTGAGCTACCAGAAATACTTTCAGAAACAATCAGGAATCCTGAACTGGTGTTTACCAGTTCACTAGCAGATGCTCAAACAGAACACGAACTAGTTCAACAAACCCTTGATGGACTATCAGATCGAACTCGGCATTTAGAATCCTCTGATCTCCTTATAGAACAAGGTCTTGGTTCACACCATCCCAGAATAGCGGTTCGTTGGAATAAGCAGAATGATACAGCTACACAACTGGTCCTGCATCCTATCAGTGGCGGAAACGGACCAGAAGCGGGAATACTAGGATACTATGGAACCTATGATTTATTGGAAACAGATAAACAATCTGGAATGCAAGTACTATCACAAAGTATACCCTTAGAAAGATTATTTGGGGCTCCTAGAAATGTACGTTTTACAATTAAGCCTACACTCACCAGATGGGCAGTAGGAAAAGATGAGATGTCCATACTATTAGGAAATGAAAATGTTTGGATCCTTTATACTGGATTAGGATTCTTATTTCTCGGCGAGCCATGGATGTTGATAGGATTTCATGAAGCAGGGCATATACCTAATAATCATGGTGGTGATCGGGTAACCATGAGAGGGGAGAATGAGGCTTGGTCAGTAGGTAAAAGAACCTATGCCGCCCTCCATCATGGCAAAGAAAGAGGAGTAGGATTATTTGATTTATTGCAAAAGCCTCAACTCCACTATGGTAGAAATCTGTTCGCTGATACCAACCCAACTATTGGTGATATAGAACGGTATGGCATTACCTCCCATGCCATGGATCCTTCAGTAAAACTTCCGTTTCAGTGGTCAGGAAAAGATTTTTCAAAAGCTATTGAAACAATGAATACTTTTCAACAGATTATAAAAAAAGCTCAAAGAGCTTACGAAAATCTCTCTTTTGTTTAAACTTATAAAACCTTTCACCAAGAACTCTTCCAAAATGATATAGTTATAGATATTCAATGAAAAAGGGTAAACTACTGTTTTTTGTACTGACCTTTCTGTTTTTGTTCAATACTTTTGAACGTGTGTATGCATTTCTCCCAGCCGACGGCAACAGAGATAATATAGTCGATGGAAAAGACTATACTATGTGGCTCAATGGTTACGGGAAATCACAAAGCTCTGGTGACTATGATTTAAATGGGTTTGTGGATGGAAAAGATTATGTCATTTGGCTCCGAGATTATGGCAAAACTGATACACCAGTAACGAGTACATTTGTGACGAGAGAACGTTCGGATTTGTATATCAATGGGAAACAAGTTCGATTTGTAGGAGCGAATATTTTTTGGCTCCAACTAGATTCTCAGAATGGACAACTGGTATATCCATCTCAATTTCGTATCAATGATGCTCTATATACAGTCAAAGAAATGGGTGGGAATGTAGTACGAACCTGGGCAAATTCAGTAGGTTGCTCACTCTGTATACAACCCGCAAAAGATAAAATTAATCCACAAGCCTTTCAGTCGCTTGATTATGCAGTAAAAATAGCAAAAGACAATAATCTCCGATTAATACTTACCTTAACGGATAATTATGCATATTTTCATGGAGGAAAATCTGTTTTTAGCTCATGGTATGGAGTTCCCGAAAATCAATTTTATACCAACAGATCGGTAATCGATGCCTATAAGAAATATATCTATTCAGTCATTACTCATGTAAATTCATTTACCCAGAAAGCATATAAAGATGATCCTACAATAATGGCCTGGGAAACAGGCAATGAACTTTCCTGGGATATGCATTTTTCTCCTTGGACCAAGGAAATTTCTGACTATATTAAATCAATAGCTCCTCAACAACTCGTTATAGATGGACATTACGGCGTAGATTCAGAAAGTTTAAAACTTACCAATGTAGATATATTTTCAAACCATTACCGCACTAAATCAGAACTAACCAACGAATCACAATATGTGAGCTCTAGTGGTAAAGCATATATCTTAGGTGAATATAAATGGAATGGTGGAAGAAACGAATCTGATGATCTTGGTTCTTATCTCAACAACATTGAGCTAAGCAAAACAAATATTGCAATTTTCTGGTCATTATTTAGTCATGATGATACAAAAGGGTTTGTCATGCATAATGATGGCTATTCAATGTACTATCCCGGAATTAGTGCAGATGAAATCAATCGCACTCAGATGATAAGAGGTCATTTTTTTCGCATGAGAAATAGTTCTGTAATACTTCATTCACCCCCAAATTCACCGCTCCTTCAGGGAACAAAAAACGGCACACAAGTTGTACTTTCGTGGAGAGGTAGTCCGACATCGGCCACATATATTCTCGAAAGAAGTAGTAATCAGGGAACCTCATGGGAGGTTATCAATTCTTCTTTAAAAGATATCAATCCAAATATTACAGACATTCCACCCAAATTTCCTGTTTCCTATAGATTAAAAGGTGTAACCCCAGACAACGTCCACGGTCAATATTCTACACCTATAAGTTTTTAAAATTTAATTATTCCGAGTAAAAAAGATACAAACTATTATTTTTTTGAGAAGGATGAAAGCATATAACCTAAAGTGAATATACGAAAAATAAAATATGTGGATGATAATAGGCAATTCAAAATCCCCTAGAACGCTCTATTCCTGGAAAAAGAAATATATATATTCAAACCGCATAAATAAAAGGCTAAAACCCTAGCAATTGAAACCCATAGGATCGTTCATTCTCGTTTCCTCTATTATCTCTAACTTTTAAGGTATACACATGAGGCTCACCAACAGGACCTGAGAGGCAACGTTGATAGCCAGCTTCCTGGGAATGATCCCAGGTTATTTCATGAAATTCTTCTCCATCTAATTTTTCTTGATATTTTATTTCATTGGGACTGGATACATTGTCGCTCACCGAGAAAACTAGACAACTTTGTTGATGGGGTAGGTCACGATAGACATCAATACTTCGAATCTCTGGTGCAGTTTTATCGTTGATGACTATGAACTTTCTAGAGAGAGTATTATTTCCATAATTATTTTCGATAATGATATGATCTGGATTTACTTTAATTTCCAGTGAGTAAGTAGCGGGAGATTGGGGCAAATAAAAGTCAACCAAGTTTTTTTCCTCATTTGCCGATAATTGATCGATAATTTTTTCAGATTGTAATTTTCCGTTTACCCACAACTGATGTTTAATATTTTTAATAGTATTGGGACCATTATTCTTTATTGAATCTGCAACATAGAAGGCATTGATACCAATATGTTCTTCAAAAGTATACGATTCAGGGTTTCCCTGAGAATCTGCAGTGGTAGTAGTCGGGGAACTGTATTGGCCTTGGATATAAAACCTGGTCAATTGTAGATCATCTTTGATCGGAGTTGGGGTTGGCGGTTTGGGGGTAGTAGTAGGTGTAGGGCTGGGGGAAGGTGTTAGAGTTATATCTAGGGTTGGTGTCGCTGACTCATTGGGTATATTCCCAAACGAACCCCCTGTGGAAGTATTTGGTTGTACATCGGCAACGGCGGTTTCTTTTTGGACTATTTCTATATTATGTTTATTCATCTGGGTCCGAATCTTCACCGCTGCTAAGTAACTTCCACCAAATAACACCAATAAGGCAAGAACCAACATGAAAATTGTTCTTTTTTTCGAAGGTAGGTGTGGATGGAATGATTGCATGAGAGATATCTCCTAACAATTGTGATTCTTAATTAAGTATAGCTGATAAAAAAATAAGGCACTAGGGAAACAAGCTGGTATGTCGGGATAAACATAATCAGAATGAATATAGTGCCGTGGTAGGTATAGGTCATCTACTTGTTTTGTACAAACGATAGGGCAAATCCTATCACCAAAGCAACGAAGACACCATACAAACCGAAAATTAGAACGCAAACTCCAACGAGTAATGTAAAACGTGCTTCTTGTAATGCTCTGACGCGGTAACGGTCATCCGTCTGATCGTTTTGCATTTTCTGATAGAGGGCTGCCCCAGCGAGTAAGAGGACGACTCCAATAATCAGTGCAATGCGAAAATACTCAGGTCGGGTCGGGTCAAACAATAGGTGTAGCATCGGTTTTTGGTTCCTTTTATAGGTAGAAATGTGAGGGTTTCACATGTAGATGTTAAGGCTGCGAAAAACTTTAAATTCTCAATATCCCAGATCAAGAATAGCCTATATTATACTACTTTAGGAAGGAGTCGTATATCTATGGGCCTTTTTTGAGGCTAATGATTAAAGCCTGTTCTCTTCGGAAGAGTGTTTTTTATTGAGGAGATTGCCTAATAATGAACTAGTTCCTCTGGTGACAAGTCGCAGCAAAAAGGCTTGTTTATGATGAAAGATATTGGTTACCGTCCCTAGTTTTTGATTCACCTCAGTGGAAATAAGATTCATCCTTTTTTTAACAAAATATAATCCTATTGCCGTAGCGATCAGGGCGATTATCATGGTTCCAAAAAAAAGACTTCCCATAAAATAGTAAATAAATTGCATAGTTTGCAGATCCATATAAAAATATTATAAGTAAAAGTTTATATAAAATGTATAAACAGTATGTAAGAAATCACTTGAGTATCGGACCATTTTTCTGAGATACTACCGGCATATGTTTACCCAAATGATTCTTAATCTCCCAGTTGCTGACCAAGAGAAATCAAAAGAATTTTTTGAAGCAATAGGATTTAGCTTCAATAAGGAATTAACTGACGAGAATGCTCTCTGTTTTACTATCACTCCTTCAACTATCGTAGCTTTATTGCCTAATGAACACTTCAAATCAGCAATTAACAATCAAGTTCTGGTTGATACCAGTACCACCAATGAAATACTTCTTTCTGTTGGAGTTGATTCAAAATCAGCAGTCGATACAATCTATGCCAAGGCGATAGCAGCGGGTGGTAAGAGCGTAAATCCACCGACCGATTATGGCACAATCTATGGAACAGCCTTCACAGATATCGATGGACACATGTGGAATAGTTATTACTTGAGTAGTACGAAATTATAACCCTTCTTTGACTATGAATCTCAAGTGTTTCATGAAGTCTAATATCCTAGTATCTTTGCTACTGATCTCTATAATATACAAAAAATGTGCCTCGTCTTACTGGGTATAAAACGAGGCACGCCTCAACGATCGGAAGTGAAAATTGCTAGAAGGGAAATAGTGAGGGAAACGATGTATTGGTGTAGTAGCGGATCATAATTTCAACTCCGGGAATTGCCCAGAAAAGTGTCATCATGATTATTATGAAAATGGCTTGCCATTTCGCAATGTTAATCCGCCCTATACTCAATATATTATTCTTTTCAGCTACCTCCCATAGCAAAACGCCTGTCCCACCGATGATACTGATAAAAATCAAACGAGAGATCAGAAATGCTACCCAGAATTCTGGTCTCGGATACAAATCATCTATTGCCTTCAGAAGGCCGCTGACTTGCATCGCTTTTGATAGGGGATACTCCATGACGTAGACATACAAATGCATAATCAACATCGAATGGAAAAAACCTATCCGTTTCACCTGTTTCATTTGATATCCTCCTAAAGATAATCAGAAATTAGTATCGGTGAACTTAATATTATAGGTCTTTTTATCAAAAAAAACAAGCATAGTGCAGTTTGATATAATAGTCTCGAATGACACCAATTACCTTTAAAACAAAATTATTTGAAATCAATTCCTGGACTATACTCAGACTTCCAGAAGAAGCCTCTGCCAAACTTCCTACCCGAGGAATGACTATGGTTGCTGGGACACTGAATGATGTTCCCTTTAAAACCTTACTCGAGCCAGATGGAAGATATGGACCAGGACAAAAACCTAGTCACTGGTTTCGAGTGAGTAAACAATTACTAGAAAAAGCTTCAGCCAAAACAGGGGAGACTGTGCAGGTATCTCTAGAACCCACCAAAGAATGGGTTGAACCAGACGTTCCCTCAGATCTCCAAAAAGCACTCAAAAAATCTCCCCAAGCCGAAGCTCTTTGGAATGATATTACTACTAGTGCCCGCTGGGACTGGATTCGCTGGATACGCGCAGTAAAGACCGAAGAAACCCGCGAAAAACATATTGTTGTAGCCTTGGATAAATTGAATAAAGGGATGCGTCGACCGTGTTGCTTCAATCGAAATATGTGTAGTGAACCATTGGTTTCTCACAACTGGGTTCTCAAAACTCCTGCAGAGTAACTTTCTTAGTTAAGAGTTTTTAGGTAACGATTATTTTTTTGAAACAGCGACCACTTGAGAGGAATTTTTACTCCGGCTTTGCGTAATTCCAACATCATGATTACCGCAGTTTCCGAAGCAGAAGATCCCAGACGAATTGCATTTCCACCAGCGAGAGTGATTTGTCCGATTATCGCCATTCTTTTGGGTTTAGTAAAGGCACTATTTTCAGGTAGTTTGAATAAATACTGGAGAAATTCTGCTGCCTTTTCTGAAGAAAATTCCTCACCCTTTATAAAATTGAAAAAGGTTGACTCTTGTTCACTAAATTCCAACCAAAACCCTCGATCTAATACATATACATAGGTTTTTTGACCGTGATCATCTGAAACAATATGAAACTGTCCGCCATGCACATCGGGATGTACTTGGTAAGAACCTGATGATACAGGAATTTGTTGCTGCTGTTGATAATGTTCTTTAATTAACTCACCCACTCTGGCTGCAAGATCGGTATCTTTATGAATGGTATCGATAAAAGGTTCTCCTTCTGCCCAGTCTTCAATTTTTATATACATACTTCCAGTCGGAGTCATCTCAGGGATAGTAATTTCAATACTCTTATCATTTACTATTGTGGTTCCTTGATGGAGTTTAGCAAATTGGCGTTCTTGTTCTTCATAATTAACAGCGTCAATATCTTCTTCTGCCCACAAGGCAATGTCTTCAACGAGCGCTTCTGCAATTTTTAGTTGCAAATTATTTCGGTGCTTTGGTTTAGCTCGCAATCGTTTAATAAATTCCGTTGTCTGAGCTTTTGTCTCACGGATAAACATTCGTGCATTAGGAACCATAATTTTTACTGCTTTAACAGTTCCACCTTTTAAGTGGGCTTTGAAGACAGTGGTCAGAGAACCACCATGACCAGTACTTTCTAATTCTTCCAAATTATCCCAAAAGTTACGAAGTTCTGATTTCGCATCAACCTTTAAAGCTTCTCTCTTTAATGTTCGAAACGCTGTGTATTTCAACTGGCCTTTTACTTTGGCATATGATTTGTAAATTTCTTGTCGTTCATCTGGGGAGAGAGGGGAGAGGTCCATATAATATCCAACCAATTGTTTAAATCGTTCTCCTAAGGTTTGTTTACTATTGGCGATCAGTATAAGCGCCTGGATTGGAGTAATTGGCTGTGATAGAACTTCACGTTCTGGCCTATCTATAAACGATAACACCTGATCTTTCGCTGACTGAATTTTGGTAGCGAGATGGGCATTTATCTCTGCTTGTGTATCATCCTTTTGAGGGTTGAATGACAATAAATCCAAAGTTTGTTCTGCCGTCATTTCTGGCAAACCCCGCTGGGCGTTTAATTTATTCTCTAGGGCTTCATAAGTTGCCAGCTGTTCCTTGGTACGAGGAGCAGACGACATACCTGCTCTCGCAAATCTGCCAATTCCTAAGCGAGATCCCTCATACTCATCAGCAATCCTTGATGCACCCACTAAATTACTACCAGCTTTTTCTGGTTTTATAAATAATTTTTTGCGAAGTACACCCATAATTGGTTCTCCTAAACTAACATCTGAAATAACCATCTCACTTCTTTTTTTTGTATCTATGGACAACAATACTTGGACAACATCATTAAGAAAATCAGTCATTGCAGGATTATTGCCCTGATCAACAGCAGCTTCCATAAATAGTTTATGTAGAATCTTTCTCCCTTTCTGAGTTATGAGTACGCCCTCATCGGTATACAACATTTTTCGCAACATAAAATCTATTTCACTTTGAGTTAAGGAGGAATACACTCTATCCATAAATTCTTCAAAGGGAATAAACTGTTGAACATTTGTCCCTGTTAACTCAAAGTGAGAAGCGTCTCCATCTTGTACCAAGATTACCCGATATGGTCGCTCTCTGGCTAAACTATATAAATCCATATCTAATGGTTGAGGGTCGACGAAAGGAAAACCAGCGCTTCGCTAAAAAGGTTCGTAGTTTAGTGTCATCCAAACCTGAGGTAAGAGCGGCTTCAAATAATTCGATTGTGTGACGCGACATAAAATTTTCAAACCCCTGCATCAAACACAGCGGCAACACCTGCAGATTCATCGCCTTCATTGGTTAGTTTTTTCCTCACTCGTTGCCACATCGCTTCGAAAGCTTCCAACTGTTGGGGAGTTTTGAGAGGGTATTCTTGGACGTAATCAAAAACCGCAAAATTTAGTTTTCGCTCATCTAGCAACATTTCCATAAATGCTAACGATTCCTCAAAGTTTAAACGCTGGACAATTTGATACTCTAATTGATTTCGTAAGATAGTATTCACGCTTTCATCTTCAAAATAGGGAGTTATCGAACGAATCAAAAATAAATCATCGACAGATTCTGGATTAAATGTATAGTTTTTGATTTTATCCATAACTCGTTCTACCAAAGGAGCGAGTATGTATGCATGGTCTGAATTTTTACCCATTAAGGAAGCTTTTCTAAATCCTCTCCCACCCAATAACTCAGAAAATTTTTGAATAGCTTCACATTCATCTGCTGGTTGTATTGCTTGTGTTTCAAATCTCAAGCCAAAGAAATCTCGCAGTGCAAGAAGGGTAGGATGTTTATAAATTTCTGACCAATTAGTCCCTCCATCAACGTGTTCATCTTCGTCTTCATCATCTCCTCGGTGCGAAAAACGTTGTTTAAGATCGGTTAAACTTTTCGTTACCCCTCCCAACAACATTATTCGGGATTTTTCTGAAATTCTTGAGAGATCAAGATCATCGAGTATTTCTCGAAATTGTTTCAACGTTAACTCTTCACCAAGTCCTTTACAAAAGTAATCGAGCACATCAAGTTGATACAAGATTTGTAACTCGTAATTTGAGAATCCATAGACTTCACCATTACTGTACCGTATAACATGATCATACTCGCTCGATTCTTCTTCAGTTATCTGTATATTCAAAAAATCAAAGACTAGTGAATCAGCATCACTGACTAACATTTTAAATTTATACTCATCATCAACGTTGCCGTTAGTAATTGAATCAATAATATATTGATTAATAAGGGTGTATACTTTTCGTCCTGTTTCTTCGTCAGTGAGTAAAAATGGACAGGCTCCAAATACACGTATCAATTCTTTTAATTCATGATTTTCTAAATAGGTAGTTATTGCAGATTCGATAGCCTCTGATTCAAACCCTTGATAGAGGGCATATTCATCGGGAAGCATTTGTTCTAGATACAGAACCATGTAGTATTTATTTCTCTGTTCAAAAAAATCATCGTTAGCAAAGGCATAATAGTGTTGAAGTGCGTGATTCAAATCTTGCCGTACTTTATAAATATCACTATTAAACTTGCGTCCAAAAGTGTCTGTACTTCTGTCATATTGTTCTGCCAATTGTTGAAAGAGTATATATCGCTGTAATATTTTAGGAAAAATATCAGCTTCATGTTTTTGTTGTATTTCTAAGGTATGTTCTTCAAATTCATCCCCATATTGTTTCTTTAATTCTTCCATGAAATTATACAAATCATGAGAATTTTCTCGTTCAACCAGTTCTGATAAGATTCCTTCTATGTCCCACAGTGAATTATCATTTTCACTTAAATTCAAACGCATTTGTTCAAGGAATGAAGCAATTTCAGTAAAGTTTTTAGATCCGTCAGAGTTGTAAAAAGAGGTATTTTCAAACCATCCCAGGACAGTACCGAGAGAATTTCCATGCTGTTCAACAAATGTGCTCCATAACTGGCGATGAATATTTTTTCCGTTCTTCATAAACCTATCAGCATCATGTCGGAAATTTCCAATGTACGAAGCAAATTCTAAGAGATCTTCAGGAGATTGTATTGTTTCCTTGAACCGAGCGGTGGTACTCACCCGAGGAATCCAACTATCTAATCCATAGGTTCGTAAACGTTCATCAGCGTACTCAAAGGCAAACAATCCATTTTGAGTTTTCTGACCGAGAATAGATAATACAGCCCAACTCTGCTGACGCTCCGTCAGTGTTGGAAAAGCAGTAGTGATACGCTCTTCAAGCTGATTGTAGAAAAATTCTAAAATCGTTAATTGTTTTTCTAAATTAACTGGAGGGGTTGTGGATTCTTCTTCCTCTTCATAACTTAAACGTTCAGACCGTTTCTTTTCTCTCTTTTGTTTTTTTTCTTTTGTTTGTTCTTTCCAGATAACTAGGTTATCTGCATGAGAATAAAATCGAAATAAGCTCTCGAGTGAAAGTTCTTGTACAACTTCGTTCGCCTTTGTTTGATCACCATGTTCTAGAGCTTCTCTAATTATTTCAAATCTATTCTTGGCTTCTGGTAAATTTTCTAGAATGGCTGGTTTAGGAGTTCGTTCTTGGGAGGTTTCTTCAAAATCTTCTGATCGCAAAATCCAGTATTGAATACTTAAGCGATCGTATAACGTACCATGATCGACATCGATACCGCGTGAACGGCCGGTATCATCTTCATCGGATAGGAAAATATCTAAGGCGTCGCGATAAGCACTAGGATCATAGCCACCTTTTTGTAACTTAAACGGAGAGGTAGAATCTGCTTCATACTCATAAATTCTACCTAGTGAGATCGAAGCCATTGCTTTTTTCAGACTTTCTACTTTTTTTTCTAGCGCTTTCTTCTTAAAAAGATGTTGTTGATTTACATGTTCTATTTCATGTGCAGGATAGGAAGCTATAGTGTCTTCATCTTTCACTTTGTTGATCACTGAAGTAGAAACGTAGACTTCATCACCCAGCGCGAAAGCAAATTCTTCTTGACTACTTACTAAATAATATCTACTCGGATTTGGACCTGCGGATGGTTCCAACCCTAAACCGTTTCTCCCGTCACGAGCAATACGAGTTAATTCACGACTCTCCGGACTTTCTTGGGGGTATATATCGTACACCTCATGGATAAATCTACGTGTTTCTGGAAGTAATTCAGCTAGTTCTTCGCGAAGTTTTTCTTCACTTTTTCCAGTGTCCCAAAAATTATTGACCTCTGGCGATTTGGTGAGTCGTTCTTTGCTTGCTGGATTGTTCTGACGGGCAAGTTAGGGGATTATACCAGTTCTATAGACAACTCTCACTGTGCAACTCAATATTTAAGCGAAAGCTTCTACATCGCGGTCAAAAGTAAACAAAGAAATTAGGAGTTGACCTATCGTTTCTTGGACACTGGCATACCTTAAGAGCAATCATAATTTGATGATTATTAGTTCCAACAATTAGTATATTTTTCATGTACTCTTGAAGTAATAATCTTACCTGTTAATTCACCTTTGAGAACATCTTCAGAATAAAATGTTGGCCCAATAGTGATAGTTGTAGTTGAATGGAATGATAGTGGAGAAAATATACCAAAATTTATATATCGTAAAATATCACTCAATGAATTTCCACCTAGGTTAACGGGAACAATTGGAATATTGCGATGGTTCAGCTGAAGCAATAAATATCCTATCCCATCATGCCAGATGTCACTGTTAACAATATTGAAACCACTAGGAAAAATAATAACTGAATGATTATCTTTTAATAATGAGGCAGCTCTACTGATCGTTTGTCGATTTCTATCACGAGCATGAATCGGCGAGATATATCGCTGGCGAGGAATCCAATATTGAACCCGCAACCATTCTAAGAAGCTATTGTTAGGCTTATCTGACAGGTATACCGGTAACAAATATTTATTAAATTCTTTTCCTAAGATACGATTTAATACAAAAGCAATGAGGTAAACATCATCTCGAGGAATTATCGCCAATAATTTAAACATATCTAACAGGGTTACATGATTGGCAATAATCAATTGAGGACCAGTATGTAGGAATGAACCTCTAACATCTATATCAATTCCCAAAGATCGTAATAATTCCCGGGAGGCTATCTGGATATCTTTTTTATCGGCAATTCGTTTAAACGTATGAATTAAACGATAGTTGGTATATCCAATGAACATAGTTCTATCGTAGCAAAAAAAATTCAAAATAAGGAACTGACACAACTATCATGATAAAATCATTCTATGAATACAGATATCGAACTCTATAACAAAAAATTAACAGGTAGCGACAAGGACATTTGTGATCTGCTCTGTAAAGAAATTAACACTATCTTGCCAGAAAAAGAGAGTAAGCTATGGCATGGTCATCCAGTTTGGTTTCTCGAAGGAAATCCCATTGTTGGTTTTGCCAAGAGAAAGAATGATATTCAATTATTATTTTGGAGTGGTCAATCGTTTGATGAAGAAGGACTCGAAAAAGAAGGCACCTTCAAAGCAGCTCAGAAGCGATATACCCAGACTGATCAAATCAATATCACAGAATTACACCGCTGGTTACAAAAATCTACAGAGATTCAGTGGGATTACAAGAATATTGTTAAGCGCCGCGGAGTATTAGAAAGGCTCAAATAGGTGTATACTTCCATGATTACCTTGTAGTAATCATGTCATGAACCCAGAAATTCCAGATTTTAATCAAATTCCTTCTAGTGAAATTTCCAACATTCGTGATATTGCAGATGAGGACTGGATAAAATACGTAACTCTCCTTAAAACTGTAGATAGCCGTAGCAAGCTGTTTAGACATTTTATGCTCCGAGACGATGCGAGATCCCTACCCTGCGGAAGTTTGTACGATGAACTTGGACATAGTTTGCGTATAGCCCAGATCATGAATACTCATGAACTGTCGCAATTGAAAAATCCACCACTCATCGCTGAATACTTTTTTCAGGAAACACCTCTATTCGTTCAGGTAGAGCTTATTGATAAATTTCCTCAAGAGTTTAATAAATTTATTCCTATGGTACGAGACAGACTAGATACGGTATTCCAACTCATGGATAAAAATCCACAACTTCGTCAAGCCCGAGACACAATTTTGTCATTTGCTCCAGTATTACCATACGATCGTAGAAACACTGTTCTGTCTGCATTTGGACACTATATAGATAAACAACTTGCAGCTCAATCAAATGACCGATTCGGTCACATCGGGGTACAGCTAATGACGACCTTAGCAAATCAACGGGAAAAAGAATTAACCGCATTTGAAGAGAGGGATATCATCGATGAAAAATCATTATTCCAATCTTCACCAGAACATACTGTAGAAGTTCTGCGTGATTTTTTGGGACAGTTATTAACAGATGGCACGAATGTCTATGCAAATGAACTTGTGGATCAGTTTAAAGATGAACTTATCCAACCAATACTGTTCAGTGCTTTATATAAACGGATGAGTAGATCATGGAATCAGTTTATGGAGTCCAGTTATTCCTCAGATCAATTAGTAGAGTTTATGTCTCGCACTGCTAAGGAACACTTGGTAGAATACTATTCTGATTTTCTCGAACGTTTTCCAGATCTTATTCAACTAGCAGATCATTTCTCGACGGTTGCCACAGTATTTCCCCAGTTAGAATATTTTAAAACCCGAGATAGTAACGGAAACCGCCAATATTTATTCTTTCATCAAGTAGAAGCCTACTGGAAAATTAGTCAATTCGAAGAAGGAGCCATGCTTACCGACGACCCAGGATTAGGGAAAACGATCATGCTGGCACTGACAGCCATTGAACGACTGAAAATGCAAGAACCAAGCCTACAAAACCCCAGACGGATTTTGGTCGTCGGTAACAAATCCGTATTAGCAACTTGGGAACGAGAAGTTCGACAACGACTACATATGCTCCCTATAGAACAGATTAATCCCACAATATATATAGATACATCTCAACGAGTAACGAAAATTAAAAAATTCATAGAAAATCCTCAACAACCAATTCAGATAGTAGAAGTAAATATAGACATGTTTCGAAATCCAAAATTTCGAGAATTTATGGACCAAGAAGATTGTTTTGATATTCTGATAATTGATGAAGCTCATCATATTAAATCCAAGGATCCTTCATTACTGAAACCATCCATTGATTTGATGAACCTTAATTTTGGAATTGCCGAAAGGACAGCCAGTATTTACAAATTTGCCAAAGAACATTTGATAACTATTTATTTAGCTACAGCTACCCCATTTGTACTCGATGAAAACGAACCTCTCGCACTGGCTCATCTCATAAGCCCTGATGCATTTAACGCGGAAAGAATTAGTCAACTGAAACAATCTTCAGAATTTGTTTTTGATGCGTTGAGATCATGTGTTGTCCGCAGAAAAAAGTCAGAAGTTGCTGATTTACCATCCAGATCAGCCCAAATATATCAATTGGACATACGAAAAATGGATCAATTTCGTCAACAATATTTTCTTCGTCGCGCCGAGGAAATAGCCAGAACAACCGATAATACCTTTGCGCATTTTTACGAAATGCTGGGATTGGAATCTGAGTTGAAGCAAGAGTGGTTGATAAACAAAGTTCGGGCACTTACCAGTGAAGGGAAAAAAGTAGTAATTTTTACACCATTTGTAAACAGTGAACGTCATTCTGGTCAAATGAGTACTGTCAATCTTTCCCAAATATTAACGGCAGCTGGTATTGACAATGTTGGTATTCTTGATGGCACCCTGAACCAAGAGGAAGTAGAGGAGATTAAAAATCGCTTTCATCTACCTGTTTCAACTGATAGATCGTTATCTGTCCTGATTGGGAACTACAAAACAGCCGGAGAGTCAATCACCCTCAGTTCCCCAGACAATAATGCAACAGAAGTTATCTTATTCGTTGCTCCTGACACTGCTGCACGACTACTTCAAGCAATCGATCGCATCCACCGTTTCGGCCAAACTCACGATGTTCACATCCATATTCCTATGGTTTTAGGAGATTTATTAAATCGAGAAAAAGGAACCTATGATGAACGGATTATTAAACGTTTATTGTCCCGTGTCAAAAAATATCAGGCAATTGTTGATGCAGTCTTTTATGTGGAACCTTCCAATATATTTCAATCGATTATTTTAGAAATTAAATTTGGAGAACAAAATTCTCGCAAAGATTCCAATGATCAGAAAATCAATATCAATCCAGATACCAAAAGGACTATAGAATGGATATCCCACCTGATTCATCAAAATCCTCAATCGGAAAAAATCTATTACGAACTTATGAAGAATTCTGTACCCAGCTTATCTGATAAACAACAATTTTATGCATTTCAAAATATATTTCTGAAAAAATCTCCCTGGCAAATCCATAAAGAATATTTTAAAACAGGTGATACCAATATAGTAGTAAAAGGTATCGTCGAAGCAAAACTAAAATTGTGGGAATTACTTGGTGAAGAATTTTTTGACGAATGTGTAGATACTCAATATCCTGCCTTAAGTGTTCAACGGATTAGAGATATTTACACCCATTACATTAGAGAAAAAGGAAATAATAATCGATTCAGTGTGGTTGAAAATTTTTTTGGTTTTGAAGGGAAAAAAGGGGCTTTTGATTGTTACGCACTCGCAAACGAAACTACATATAAAGATATGACCTGGATAAAACGTGATTTAAAACGCGCCCTGCTGATATTAGAACAATATGCTGAAGTAATACATTATGATTCTCTACAAAATTAACATTTAAGATAGTCTTCGGTGAAAAGCGTATAATTAATTGTATGAAAAAAACACATTTGGACTTAACTGATGCAGTCTTTAGGTTGTTGAAAATTTCAACAGTTCTAGTGGTGGTAATAAATCTGATCAATATAATAGCTACATTGTCTTCCGCTCCATCAGCACAAACCATTCTTTTTCTAATTTTCAGAGTTTTGTTTCTTTATTATGTGGTTGTTAGTATTTTCAAAACTCAATATAAAGATGATTGGACATTGATTACTGGATTACAGTTTTGTGGTGTAATTATTGGATTATTACCACTGATAAAACAGTATCAAAACCATCAACCTTTGTATGTCCTTCCAATAATAATGCAAGCCCTATATGTTCTATTATGGTATGGATCAAAAAGTAAATTTACCTCTCCCAAATCTAAAATGAAACTTCCCAAAAAACTCAAGTTTTTAAATAAAGATTTATAATAATCTACAGAGGTTTACACATTTTGATAAAGATATTAAGCTAGACCTAGTTGAAAAAGTTTTTTACTCTTGTCGTTACTTCTTTTCTCTTATTCAATTCAGCACAACATGTCGTTGCAGCCAACTATTTTCGTGGTGTGAATTTATTTGGGGGGTGGCAGGGCTTGTATGGAGGGGTAGATACCTTTGCACCTCCGGCAGTGCTAGATTACTTCAAGGCTAACGGTCTTAATACTTTTCGGGTAGGATTTGCCTGGGAACATTTACAACCCAGTTTAAATGGTCCTCTTGATGCAACCTATTTAGCAAAAATGGATGCCTTGGTCTCGGCCGCAAAAACTCGAGGTCAACAAATCCTCTTCGTTCCACTTCCTGGGAGATACAAAGGTCAGGATGTTAACACTACTGCCGTTCCTCAGGCAGCATTTAACGATATGTGGATGAAAGTAGCCACTCATTACAAAAATGAAACCGCTATTGCCGGTTATGATTTGATAAACGAACCAAATATGGGTGACAGTTGGAATTTGCAAATTGCCCCCTCGGTAATTGCGACTATCCGAACGGTTGATATGGTTCATCCAATTTTTGTTCCTACTTCTACCGGTGGATATGGACATTATTTTACCTCTCATCTCTCAGGCTTACCGATGCAAGATCCTGCAAATAACTTAATATACGAAGCCCATTTTTATTTTGACACCCCGCCGAATGGCCAATACGTCAATGGATACGATGTTCCCAACAATAGCCTAAATTTGGGAGTAGAGCGTGCTCAAGGCTTTGTAAATTGGTGTAAGACCAATAATCAAAAATGTTTTGCGGGTGAGTATGGTATTCCTGGAGGATGGAAATCAGGAGATCAAAGTTGTAATTATGACGGAGGAACGAACAAAGATTCACGTTGGCTCACAGTATTGGATAACTTTTTAACATATCTAGATCAAAATAATATTTCTGGTGCCTATTGGGCTGGTGGTCCCTATGGCGACATAAACAGTTTAGGTCCTTTTTGTAATCTCCAAAAACAATATTATGATGGTCCTCAGATGACCATTTTACAAAAACACCTTACCACTACTGGACCAACAATTGCTTCAACTTCTACGCCAGCAATCAGTCCAGGAGATGCCAATGGTGATGGAAAAACGAATGGCGGAGACTATATTATTTGGTTTAATCATTATCAACAGTCGGTCACCAATGGTAGGCTCAGTGGTGATTTTAATAACAGTGGGAGAGTGGATGGGGCTGATTATGTAGTTTGGCTCACACAGTATTCGCCTTAACCAACTATCCGAAGAGTAGATTTTCTGAACCCCTCTCTTACCCGTTGGACAATAGCTTGTTGTATCCTCAATCCAATCTTAGTACCATACAAGTATGGCACACATTCTCATCATCGAAGATGATGAAACTCTCCGAAAAGTCTACACTCAAGTGCTCACCCAGCACGGATACGAAGTCTCCTCTGCAGCAACTGGTCCAGAAGGAATGAGATTATTCAGCCAAAAACCCGTTGATTTACTGCTCTTAGATATTATGCTTCCTGGCGGTATGAATGGTTTCGATATTTTGCAACAATTAAAACGAGACGAAAAGTTAAAAAAAGTACCGGTTATAGTCCTCACCAATCTCGATAGTGAGAAGCAAACAGCCTTCGATTATGGGGCTATCGATTATTTCTTTAAAGCACAAATGGAACTTCATACCCTGGTTGATAAAAT
Source organism: Candidatus Woesebacteria bacterium (assembly GCA_044223895.1). Lineage (GTDB taxonomy): Bacteria > Patescibacteriota > Microgenomatia > UBA10105 > UBA927 > CAKZSU01. Next base: position 7,100 of record JBGALL010000002.1, on the reverse strand, counting down.
AGCTACCCACCTCCAGCAGCCCGCCAATACATGAATTAAATAGCTTAGAATGATATAATCAAGTATATCTATGAGCGATCATTCCTCCCATACAGACAATCATTCTTCCTCGGAACACGCACCCCAACCAGCACCAACCATGTCTTTTCATAATTCTGGTCCTACTCATGATTCCCAAACACTCTCTCCCTTTGTGAAAGCATTATTAGAAGTTTTTGAGGAGGATTATTCCAGCTACCGAGATGGTTCGAAATATCAGGTAAGTAGAACCGTTTCCCTTCTGGCGGCGTTGTATGAAAAAGCCAGAAATGCTGTCGAATTTCGAGCAGAACATTTAATCCGTAGGGCTGCTATAGAACGCATACTCAAACGACGGATTATTCTTGGTGGAACGACCAATAATATGGGAGAAAATGTCATTGTAGAGTTATTGTGGGCGCGATATATAGATTCAAGCCAAATTGACGACGGAAAGGTCCAACAAGTACAACAAATCATCGACAAATATTTAGTTATTAAATTCGGACTCTATAACGGCAAAAACAAGGTTCATACCATAAGCTGGGACACCTTGTTGGGAATACTTTCTGCAGAGATAGAAGAAGCTATAGTTCCTGCCAAAAAACGTGAAGCACTAAATAATTTCTATTTTCAGGCTCTGTTACCGAAAATTACTATACCGAATACCGATGAAAAGACTTTAAACATCCTTATTTATATAGCTGTAGAGAGAGGATATGCGCAAGCGGATAATCCTTTAATCATTTATCATCTCATCAAACTTATACAACCTGCTTGGTTAACGGTTGATTCACATAGTGTAAATACCCAGATTGATGAACTTATCGACAATATTCAACTTATCGAAAAAGCTCTCAAAGATCCCTTGAGTGATCCACTCTACAGATTTGTCAGGAAAAATAATCCTCCATTCTTGTTAATTCGTGATTTCCTCTTGGAACAAGGCAGACACGCACGAAGTGTCATCGAAAACGAAGGAGATTTGGAACAAACCCTGACTAGCTTAGCGACAAAGAGATATCACGAAATTGGCACCAAAGTTCGTCGTGCAGTGGTCAGAAGTATTATCTACATATTCATGACTAAGATGGTATTTGCTCTCGCTCTAGAAGCTCCTGTAGATATATTCATCACCAAACGGATTGATTATTTAGCCATAGGAATTAACTCATTATTTCCACCCTTCTTATTATTTTTAATCGCCGGTTTTATACGAGTTCCAGGAACAGATAATACTGCCAGGTTAATTGGAAGAATTAAAGCCATCTTTTATAAATTTGATGATCTAAACAATGAAACAGGAAACTTCGTTCCTCATCAGGTTGTCAGGAAGCCAGTGATGACCGCTGTATTTTCGATATTATATTTAGTCGCTTTCTTACTATCATTCGGATTTATCTCATATATCTTAACTCGATTACACTTCAATATTGCTAGTCAGATAATATTTATCTTCTTTGTAACCTTGGTAAGTTTCTTTGCATATCGAATTCGTCTCTCTGCCAAAGAATATCAAATAGTTGAACGCTCGGGCATCCTGAGTCCAATTATAGATTTCTTCTTTATTCCTATTCTCAGTGTCGGTCGAGCGTTATCGGGAGAAATCGCTAAATTAAATGTGATTATGTTTGTATTTGATTTCGTCTTAGAAGCTCCTTTGAAAGTAGTATTTGAATTTATGGAAGAATGGTTCCGCTTTATCCGCAGTAAAAAAGATGAAATAGTCTAAAGAGCTTAGGGAAGGAGAGGAAGAATTTTCTCTTCAAGTTTTTCTGCAGCAATTTTATTCACATATTCATTAGGATGACTATCAAAGTGTCCCACTACCAAGTCTTCACGCTTCTTATCTTTTAAAAAGGGATACATATCAATAACTTCCATATCTTGGGCTGCTAAGACTGCAACCATCTTTTTTTGAACATCAGCACCTGGGTAGTTTTTGTCGAACAAATTTAATAATGGAAAGGCGATGGCAATAACTTTACGAGGAGGATTCCCTTCTTTCACTCCCTCGTGTTTCATCTGACCTGATAAGGTAGCAATATCAATGACATGTTGATCAAAAATACTCTTGGTATCATATTGAGCCAGATCAGCATTGCGTAACATATGATAGATGGCATCATGATTCGGAGTAAGTCGCCAATACATATAATCAAAAAAGAATGAAACATTTGACAAGTATCGAATTACCGGGCTAATTTGACCAAGAGTATTATGCATGATTCGTGTACCGGTACTTTGATCATTACAGGGCTGGATATCATTGAAATAATATTGCCAGATAATGATATCCATGGGGATATATTCTAACTTTCTAAACTGATTTATCTCTTCACAGGTATCTTGTCCAGAAATACCAAAGTTATACACTTGAACATTTTTACCATTCTGTTTCAACATAGTTTCCAATTGATTAGAGTATCTATCTGAAACATTTTTTATTCCCTGCGCAAAGGTTAATGAATCTCCAAAGACACCAATCCGGGTAACCCCAGCTGGTTTATCTATTTCATAATTCTTGTCATCACGGTAAATCATGTTGTTGTATCTGACATGACGATCATTCCAACGCTTACTCACCTTGAGAAAACCCAATCCATCAGTTTGATCATATCGATATCGAAAGAAGGCTTCACAAAAGGTAAAGATCGATACCACTGCGATAAACGTAAATAGTCCAGTGACTAACATTTCTTTTCTTTTTTCCGAATACTTATTTTTGAAGGTTTTATATATTCCAACAACAAATATAAATAGTGAGATCGCGAAGAAAACTAGATACCCTCCGAAATCCGAAAGGAAATATCCTAATTTACCAACTATTAAGGCATACATATTAATGTAATGAGTATAAGTGTTTAGACAAAAAATACAATCTCACTGTTGAGCTAGAATTCTCTATGCAATATTTCTGGGACTTTGGCATGAATTTGTACGATAAGCTCTCCAAACAATGAGTTTGCCCAAGAAAACCAAGATCGACTATATTTGTGTGGGTCATCAACATCTACACTCTCGTGAATGAAAAAGGTATTGCCATGGGTTGATTTCAACTGGCGAACACAAGAAATGATTTCTTCTAGATCAGTAGAAGTAAAGGCCTGCATTATAGTTGCCATAGGCCAAAATTTATCTCGTGTACCCACATGGGGAGAGGTTACCCCGGACGCGGCTGAACCTTTGGCAAAAAATGGATTATCATCACTGAGAATAAATTTTCGCGTTTGCTGGTAAATTGGATCAGCCACTGAGCAATATCCAAGATAGGGAAGACTGAGTAAGCTGGGAATGTTTGGGTCATCCATAACACACGAAGAACCACAACCGTCCACTTCAAAGGCATAGATAGTACCGTATTTTTTGTGAGTGATAATACCCCAGTCTTCTATTCCTTTTTGTATTTGTGCGGCTACATGTCTGGCTAGTTTTGAACTTTCTAAAGCTGAATTTTTTTCCAAAATTTCAGCAATGTTTTTCAAACCCACTACTGCCATCGCATTTGCTGGAATGAGATATGGAAAGACCGTTTCATCATCAGAAGGTCGGAACACACATCTGGATAATCCACAGCGTTTACCCGGATATCCATAGCCATTCATTCGTATGGCTGGGTGATGATGACCAGATTTGGTTCGGAAATCAAATAATAACTCCCGATTATCTTTGTTAAGCGTATTTTGTTCTAACTGAATTACTTGTAAGGCTTTGTTGATAGCGTGAATCCAATCTTCGCCAAACGGAGAGAGATCATGAGTCTTTTTATAATATCCATCAGAAAGTCGAAAAAAAGCACACAGACTATCCAATTCATACTTTCGCTCCCACACGCTAATATCTTTTTCAAAGGCATTTGCGTAGGGATCAGATATAATGCATCGAGTTTGACGGTTAATCAAACCGATGAACATATTTCGCAGCTCGACATCTTCATTTATGTAGTACAAATACGGCCACACCTGGTTAGTGGAATCGCGTAGCCACATGGCTGGGATATCTCCGGTTACTACAAAAGTATCCTTTATTCCTTGTTCATTTTCTTCATAATAGACAGTAGTATCTAAACAGTTTGGAAAACACTGGACAAACATTCTTCGTAGATCTTCATCATGAATATCTGCAGCAATAGTAGTAATAATTTCTTCTATCCGTGAGCTAGTGAATAACCGCTGATCTGGTTGCGGACGAGTATGTAGATGATGAAATTGTTGAATTGAATCAAGAGTTCTGTAGGGCATGCAGTAATTAGTATAGAATAAAAAGTGGTATCTATGCAGAAAACCATTAAATTCATTACCTGGGCTCAATTTTTGTTTGGTCTTATCCCTCTGACTATCTTTTTTTTCTTGTTCCCATTTGTGTTTTTATATGTCTATTCGTACCGACCAGAGTTAATACCAATTCATACAACGGCAACGAACTATGTGCTGATAATTATTTCTGGATTACTTTTTAGTATATTTGTGTATTTTGCTCATCAACAATTATCAACTAAGTTCAAAAAATTTCTTCTTAACGCTTGGTTTATCTTGTTAGTCATATATGGTTTTACACTAACAACAATTGTCTATTATGCCTACTCCCATTACATCTTTGAATCGGTAGATCTTTCCTATTATCATCATCTCATTTGGCAGGTATCTCAATTTAAACTACCTTATGTCTGGGATATGCCGACAAATCCCGTGTGGTACGATCACTTCGAACCAATTTTATTGTTTATCGTTCCGATATATTGGATCATTCACAATGCTGGAGTCTTGGTTGTCATTCAAGCTGCAGTTGCCATCAGCGGGGCAATTCCTGCCTATCTCGCGGGTTCACATCTTTGTAAATCTAAAAGTATCGGCCTGGCAGTTGCCACGGCATATATAGCCATAGGAGGCCTACAGGTTGGCTATAGTTACGGATTTCATCCCATCCTATTTCTTCCACCAATATTTATCTGGATGTATTATTGGTATATCCGTCAGAAGCCAGTGGTCTATTTTGTTTTTGTATTGTTAAGTTTGTTTGTAAAAGAAGAGGTTGCTTTTATCATGATCTTTTGGGGGCTATATCTGGTCTTGGTAAAACGAGATTTCAAAATTGCCATACCAACGATACTCTCCGGCGTGTTGTGGTATATCCTTTGTTTTCAATATATCTTCCCTTACTTTAATCCTGGGCACGGGTTCATATATTGGGATAGATATCCTTCATCCGAGGGATCGGGAATTATGGGTTTGGTAAAATACAGCCTGTTTCATCCAATAGGATTTATCAGCAATTTGATAACTCCTGAAACGAAAATAAATACCATACTAACCTTGTTTGGGGCCTTTTCATTTGTACCTTTTTTCTTTCCACCATCACTAATTATAGTTATTCCATCACTTTTGGAAAAATTATTAAATTCGGGATTAGCTGCAGACAATGGGACGCACTATACGGCGGCAATTACCGGAGTATTGATGGTGGCGACCATCGAATCTCTCCGCTTTCTCCAAAAGAAATTAGCCAGAGATCTAAAACATATCTCCATTTTATTAGGGTCGGTTATAAGCTATGTAGCGTTTTTCTCCAATGTTCTCTACGGATGTGCAACCTTTTCAATTATTGCCTTACCTTCACCAACAGATACCGATAAAACACTTAAATTTGGGAATATTCATTCCCCCTCAGGAGAACACATACGATTGTTGAATAGTGTTATTCATGATATACCTGATGACTATACTATCGGAGCACAATACATCATAGCGCCACACGTAAATAAACCGTTTCAAAAAATTACCCCTTGGCCAAACGTTCCCTCAGGACAAGACATAATCATTTATGATACCCAGATAGCCACCGTTTTTACCGATTTAGATACAGTAAAGTCTAAACTAGAAGGGCTCGTAAAAAGTAAAGAATATATAGTAGCGGTAAATGAATCGGGGATAGTAGTCTTACAAAAAGCGGGAAGATGAGATCTTGTCTGCTATAATTCCCCAATGAAACAAATAGAACAGAGAGCTGATTCTACAAGGGATATTATTCCCGAGTTAATGCCTCTTGATACTGCCAAAGAAATACTGCGAGTAGTTGTCCTCAGTAATGAACAGTCATTGATGGGTGAAAGTGATTTAAGTCACGTTGGAATCTACACACTTCAGCAAGTCAGAACTGCGATGGATCGAATTTCCTATATGACTCATGCATTATATGGAGGAGAAACCCTTGATTCAGGTGTACAAACAGTAAAGAAAGATACTCGATACGGGATATTGCATCTGGCTATCTTTCAAACAATCAATGGTGACAAAGGGGAAATAATAGCTAAGAATTTAACAATGAATATGGACCATTTAATCGAGACGTGTATTCCTTTAGGTAATGATAATACCTGGCTAGGTCCAGTAAGGACCAGATTCAAAGATTATCGTAAAGGAACAAATATCTATGCATCTATGTATAACAATGGGATTCCACCAACTATTGAAACCTATAAACAAATTTGGAAAGGTATGCGTTGGCTGTGCGCTAATATGTTGAGTTGGCAAGAAAAAACAATTTTACCTGAAGATCTGAATAATCTATAAATTTAAAAAATACTTTTTTGGAAGCTGTCTACGCAGTTACTCCAAGAATGACCTGTGTTTACAGAAGGAGGAGCATAGATAGCTCCTATCTCTCGAAGAGTATCATGTCCTTGGTCAAGATACCGTTCCTTAAGATACTTAGAAACCCAGGTAATTGCATGATCCCAGTTTTCAAATACTTTTCCACTATTAGTTCCTGTATAGACGGCAATTCCCCAGGCGTTATAGGAATCTGAAGAAGGGATTCTCTTTCCTAAATTTGATTCACACATAGCGATGGCTACCACTAAACGGAAATCAATACTATTTCTATCAGCTTCTTCAACAATACGATAGGCATACGGCTTCAATGGAGATTGGTACTTATCTAAAAATTCTTCTAACAATTTTCCCCGAGCATCTGCAGCCACCACACTTGCGCCCAATACTTTTGAAGTATTATCTGCTGCACTTAAATGATATGCTCCAGCATCTGCTAATGGTGAAAGAATATAGTCGTTAAGAACCGCCATC